>JAISCS010000174.1 GCA_031265365.1 Verrucomicrobiales bacterium | reverse complement strand
AATTTCAGCTTTCTGCTTTCGTCTTTCTAATTTCCCTTAACGCTGAACTACCCCGTCCGCTCCGCGGCCACCCCTTCACGGAAGGGGAATTAGCTCACGCAGGGGCATGGGCGGTGGAGGGAGGCCGGCGTCAGCGCTGCCACTGCCAACCGCGCGGAACCGATATTTTTGAACACCGCTTGCGCGGCGCAAAAAAGTCGCGTAAGCTGTTTGGCAAATAATCAATAATCAATAATCAATGGAAAAATTACTCCTCCGCAGCCCCAATTGGCTCGGCGACGCGGTCCTGACGCTGCCCGCCGTCCAGCAACTCACCGCCGGCGGCCGCCAACCCGCCGTCCTTTGCCCCGAAAAACTCCGCGACTTCTGGCGCCTCATCCCCGGCGTCGGCGACATCATCAGCGTCCGGCCCAAGCCCCGCGACACCGCGAAATTGCTCCGCGAAAAAAACTTCACCACCGCCCTGCTGTTCCCCAACTCGCTGACCGTCGCGCTTGAGGCCTGGCTCGCCCGCGTTCCGCGCCGCTGCGGTTTCCACGGCCATCACCGCCGCTGGCTCCTCACCCAAAGCTGGCCGCGCCCCGCGCCAATCAAAGGTTACATCCACCAAGCCAAACAAAACCTCGCCCTCCTGCAACACCTCGGCATCACCGTCAGCGGCGGGTTTAAGCCGATTCCCCAACCCGCGCCCGCCGACCGTCAACCGGCCAAACCCTACCTCGCCGTCTGCCCGGGCGCCGCCCACGGCCCCGCCAAGCGCTGGCCCACCGAGCGTTTCGCCGCCGTCATCAACCGCCTGCGCGCCGACCGCGACCTCGCCGTCGTCATCCTCGGCGCCGCCGCCGATGTGAAACCCGCCGCGCGCCTGGCATTGCAATCCAGCAAACCCGTCATCAACCTGGCCGGCCAAACCACCCTCGCCGAGTTTCTCGCCCTCATCGCCCGCGCCCGCCTCGTCCTCTGCAACGACAGCGGCGCCATGCACGCCGCCGCCATGTTCGGCGCGCCCGCCGTCGCCATCTTCGGCTCCACCGAGCCGCGCCTCACCGCGCCCCTCGGCGACACCGTCAGCGTCATCCGCGAACACGTCCCGTGCAGCCCCTGCTTCCTCCGCGCATGCCCCCTCGACCGCCGTTGCCAGACCGCCGTCACCCCCGCCCAAGTCACCGCCGCCTGCGCGGAAAAGCTGAACCATAGCATAATTCCCCTCTCGTAGAGGGGAATTGTGAACTGCTATGATTTTGCGTTTTGCATTTGGGAAAAACTCCCTAGATTTTTTTCTTTATGAACATCAGCGTCTGTCTTGCCACCTTGAATGCCGAGGCCACCCTCGCCCGCTGCCTGGACAGCGCCCGCGCCGTCGCCGACGAAATCGTCATCCTCGACAGCGGCAGCGTTGACCGCACGCCGTTCATCGCCACCGAATTCAACGCCCGCTTCATCCACCACACCGCCGCTGACGGTGACGCCCGCGCCCGCGCCGCGCAAAAAGCCACCCGCGACTGGCTCCTGTTCCTCGACGCCGCCGATGAACTCACCCCCGCGTTGCAACAGGAACTCGCCGCGCTGAAGGCCGCCGCCCCCGCCGCCGGCGGTTGTCAAATCAACGTCATAAAAAACTTCGGCGGCGTGGAAATCCGCTTCGGCAAACATTATCCCGACCCGCAGCTCCGCCTCGTCCAAAAAGTCAAGGCCAATTTTGACGTCGGCCAGCACCTCACCGTCAGCGGCGCGACGCCAACCCTCGCCGGCGAACTCATCCACCACGCCGACCCCGGCCTTCTGCACCACCCGCCGCCGTACCGACTCCTCCCCGCCCTCGCCAACCACTTCTTCAACGGCGGCCTCAAGCACGGCGCGCTCGGCTGGCAAGTCTCCAAACTCGACGCGCGGAAATAATTTCCGTGTGTTTCACCCGTTCCGTGGTTTAATTTTCCAACCATGCCCGCCACCCCCAGCGCCGCCACTTCCGCCGCCAAAATCATGGCGGCCATCCTCGGCTCGCGGATTCTGGGCTTGGCGCGCGAGCAAATCCTCAGCGCGGTGTTCGGCGCCAGCCGCGAGCTGGACGCGTTGAAGGTCGCCTTCCGCATCCCCAATATACTGCGCGACCTCTTCGCCGAGGGCGCGCTCTCCAGCGCGTTCGTCCCGACCTTCGCCAAGCTCCTCACCGCCGAGGGGCGCGCGGCCGCGTTTCGCCTCGCCAACCTCGTCTTCAACGCGCTGGTCGTCATCCTCAGCGTCCTTTGTCTGCTGGGGATTTTGTTCAGCGACCAACTCGTCCACCTCATCGCGCCCGATTTCGCCGCCAGCTCCGGCAAGCTGGCGCTGACGGTCACGCTGACGCAAATCATGTTCCCGTTCATCCTCTTCGTCGCCCTCGCCGCGCTGTACATGGGCTTGTTGAACAGCCTCGGCAGCTTCGGCTTGCCCGCGGCGGCGTCCATGGCGTTTAACGCGGGGTCCATTGTCAGCGGCGCGGGCTTGGCGTGGTGGCTGGACCCGTCGTTCGCGGACAAGGAAAAATGCATCTGCGGTTTCGCCATCGGCGTCCTGCTCGGCGGCTTGATGCAGTGGCTCGTGCAAGTCCCCCGCGCGCGGCGGCTCGGCTTTCGCCACACGCTGACCCTCGATTGGCGCGACGCCGGGTTGCAAAAAATCGGCCGGCTCATGGCCCCCGCCGTCCTCGGCGTCAGCGCTGTGCAAATCAACTTTTTGGTGATGACCCGCTTCGCCGCCTCGTTCGGCGACGGCGCGGTGACGTGGCTCGACAACGCCTTCCGCTTGATGCAATTGCCCATCGGCCTGTTCGGCGTCGCCATTTCAATGGTCACGCTGCCCGCCGTGTCACGGTCGGTGGCGCGGCACGACCTGGGCGAGTTCAAGCGCCGCATCCAGGCGGGCCTGCGTTATATGCTGTTCCTCGCCGTGCCCGCGACGGCCGGGCTGTGGCTGCTGGCGGGGCCGATCGTCAGCGCGCTGTTCCAGTGGGGCGCCTACAGCGCCGCCGACACCGCGCGCACCGCCGGTCTGCTGCAATACTACACCATCGGCCTGCTGGGTTACGCCGCCGTCAAAGTCCTCGCCCCCACGTTCTATTCACTGAACAAACCGCTGACCCCCACCCTCGTCAGCATCGGCGGCATCGTGCTGAACCTCGCGCTGATTTGGCTGGCCGTCGGCGTCCTGCACTGGGGTTTGTTCAGCCTGCCGCTGGCCATCTCACTCGTCGCCATCCTCAACGCGGCGCAACTCTGTCTGCGTCTGCAACAGCATATCGGCGGCATCATTGACCGGGCGTTCACCGGCAGCGTCGTCAAAATCCTCACGGCCACGCTGTTGATGAGCGCGGTGGTGTGGCTGTTGAACCGCTGGTGCCGCGATTGGCTCCCGGACGGGAAATGGGCCGTCGTCGCCCAGGCCATCATCCTCTGCGGGCTTGGCGCGGCGGTGTATTTCGGCGCGGCGTGGTTGTTCAAACTGGAAGAAGTCCGGCGCGTCCAGCGCGCGCTGACGGCGAGATGGTTCAAACCGCGGCGCCCGTGAGCATCAACGGCGGCGGCGTTTCATCGTCAGCGCGAGGATGGCGCCGCCGATGGCGAGCAACGTCCAGACGCCGGGTTCGGGGATGATGGTGGTGAGAAACAGGTTGTTGTTTTCGGCAAACAACGACCATTCCCCGCTCAAGTCCAGACCGGCGCTGTCTTGCAACAAGACCTTGCTCCAGTCGGCGGTCTCGGCGCTGACGGTGCCGAAGCCGCTGGCCAGCAGCCACGTGTCACCGCCGGCGGGCGTGTAACCGAACAGCAGGTTGAGTTGAATAATCGCGTCGTCCTCGAACGTCAGCGCGACGGGCGCGGTCGGGCGGTAATAGGTATCCTCCAGCGTATAGACGCTGAGCATGTCGCTGACGCCGGCGCCGGCGAGGTCGAGTTTGAGCACCGCGCCGGTGAGAAAATCCACGCTGAGGATGTTTTTGCCGATGTAGAGCGCGCTGGCTTGCGACGGGCCATCAAAGTCGCCTGGCGAAATGAAGCCGCCGTCGTGCACGACGAGGTGCCCAATGTCCGACGCCATGTCCTTGTCGCCGATGTTGATGCGATTGGTGGCATTGTTAGAGTAAATCATGCCGTTGCCGGACAAGCCACCGAACGAGGCGTTGCTGGTGTTAATAACAAGGCGCGCGTTGCTGTTGACGTGGATGGTGTTGTCCAAACTGAACGCGCCGTCGTTGTTAAGTTCGACGTTGATGCCCGCACTGTTGACGGTACTAATGAGGACGGTGCCGCCGATGGAGTTTGCGTTGCGAAATACCGCCGGCGTGGCGATGTGCAGGCCGATGTCAGTGCCGCTGACGGTATTGTGCAACATGACGCCGGATTTGAATTCGTAGCTGTTGCCCCAGCCGGTCAAAATCATGGCGCGCGAGCCGGAGGAAATCATGCTATTATTGCCGCTGAACACGCCGTTCGCGTTATAGTTTAGCATGACGCCGCTGCTGATGAGCAGGTCATCATTGATGACGTGCTCGCTGCCGCTGGCGATTTTGAGCGCATTGATGGTGGTCGAGACGCTGACGGTGGCGGCGGCGTCGAGGCGCACGTTGTCATCCTTGGCGGCGCCGGTGAAGCCGACGTGGTACTCATTGTCAGCGAGCCGGCGGAAGCCGTAGTCGCTGCCGCTGACGTAGGTCACAAAATCGGCGACCCGCCCGTTGTAGCCGGTGTTTTCGGCGGTGTTGCTGGCCGCCGCCCACGGCAGGATGGCGATGTTGGTCGCGCCGTAGTCGGTGCCGCTGGCGGTGCCGACGAGGCCGCCGGTGGTGAGGTTGCCGTCATTGGTCACCACCACGCGCCCGGTGTTGCCGGAGAGGGCGCCGTAGGTGTTGCTGATGGTGAAGAGCGAGACCAGCCCGGCGGCCGAGCCGTGCAGCGATTTCAAGGTCGCGGTGAAGCCGTTGAGGGTGGCCGCGCTATTGAACCCAATCGCGTTGCGCGAGCTAACCGCGGTCACATCGCCGGTTTTTTGCCCCGTGATGTGCCCGGCGCCCAAGCCGGAAAACGCGAGCATACCGCTGTAAAGATTAATAGGCATGTCTCCGTCAAGCATGTTGTAATCGGCGGAAATATTGCCGGCGTTTACTTCGCCGACGTGCACGAGCAAATACGAGTAGCTGGTGTTACGCAACGGCGCGCCGACGATGTTGATGGCGCTGGCGCCTTGGATGCGCGGCGCGGTGAGAGCTTGTCCGGCGATTTCCGACCAGACGTTGCTTTCCATGATGTTGAAGTTGCCGCCGTGCAAAATCACGTTGCCGGTCGCGCCACCGCGCAACCGAAAATTCCCGGTGCCGACGCGGATGAAATCACCCTCAATATCGGTCGTCGCGTTCAATATCAAGTTGGTGTTGCCGGCGATGTTTTGCGCCATGGCGTTGAAGCTGTAAGTCGAGGTATTGCTGTATGACGGCAGCAAACCGTAGTTCACGGCGAACGTGGCGTTGCCGGTGAAGTTCAACGAGCCGCTGATGGTAAAATTTTGGTCGCCGCTCGCGCCGTTGACGACGATGAATTTCGCGTCAGGATTTTCAAACACCAGCCGGCCCGCGCCAGCGTTTTGGATGGTGTTGGCGTAATTGCCGGTGTGGATATAGACGAAATTATCCGGCACCGCCACGTCGCCGCTGTAGGTGACGTTGGTGATTTGTTTGTCGTAGGGGCGCAGACCGCTGACGGTGTAACTGCCGCTGGCGGCGCCGGTCGTCGGCTGGTTAATCGTGATGGCGCCGCTGTTGGTGACACCGGTGACGTAGGTGCCGGGGGCGAGGCCCGCGCCGATGAGGGGTGTGCCGAGCACCATCTGCCGCGCGTCGTAGGTGCCGGTGTACAGCGTGGTCGCCCCCGCGTCGAACGTCAGCGTCGGCAGCGTGAGGTCCGGCCCGTAATTGCTGAGGTAATACGTGCCGCCGCTGGCCCCGGAGGTCTGGCGGTTGAAATTGAGTGTGCCGCTGACGCTGGGCGCGCCGGTGTCGGTCTTGGCTTCGGCGAGGTACAAATTTCCGGACACGCCGGTGCCGTAGACTTTGTAGCCTTTCAAGGCGTTAAGCGACAACACCCCGCTCAAGTCGGTAAGAATGTTGCTTTGCGCGCCGGCGGCGAAGGCCAGCTCGCCGAGGTCGTAACGCCGTTCCGTGCCGCTGTAATAAAAAACGAAATTAACCTCGCCGTTGGCCCAGTTATTGGTATCGCTGATGTCGAGCGTGGGGGCGTTCTCAAGCCACTGCGCCCGCGCACCACTGACGGTTAGCACCAGCGCGGTTGTGGCGAAGAGCCAAACCCGCGCCCTTCTTGATGACTGAATGACTGAATGACTGAATGACTGAATGACTGAATGACTGAATGACTGAATGACTGAATGACTGAATGATTTTACGGTTCATAACTTGAAAATACAGCCTCCAAGCAACGGTGTCAACGAAATATATTAAAAAAAATACCAAAACCGAACGCTGAACTACCCCGTCGGCTGACGCCGCCACCCCTTCACGGAAGGGGAATTTGCTCACGCAGGGGCATAGTCGGGGGGGGGAGTGTCTCCGCGTCAGCGATTCCCCTTCCGTGAAGGGGTGGCGGCGCCAGCCGACGGGGTAGTTCAGCGTTAAGAGAAATTGGAAAGCCGAAAGCAGAAAGCTGAAATTATTTCTGTTTTCAGCTTTCGTCTTTCAGCTTTCGTCTTGCGCCTGTCCCAACGCTGAACTGTTAGTGGTGGTTGGAGCGTGTTAAATTGCAGCGGGGGCCGCTTTCAGTGGGAAAAGGAGTGCTTTCAGTTGAAAAAGGAGTAACTCCCAGTAGGAAAGGGAGTGCTTTCAGTTGAAAAAGGAGTAGCTCCCAGTGGGAAAGGGAGTGCTTTCAGTTGCAAAGGGAGTAGCTTTCGGTGGGACTGGGAGTAGCCTTAAGTTGAACCCGGGAGTAGCTTTCAGTGGGACTGGGAGTAGCCTTAAGTTGAACCTGGGAGTAGCTTTCAGTGGCACTGGGAGTTGCTTCCGGCGCGGGTGGGAGTGGGGCCGGAACGCTGAAACACCCCGTCCGCTGGCGCGGCCAGGAAGCGGGCGACGCGGGCGCGGGCGTTCTCGCGCAGGTTGTAGTAATAGAACGGAATGTCGTAGTGGTGGAAGACGCCGCGCGGGAACGAGGCGCGCCAGATGCCTTGGAAGCTGTATTGCTCAAGGTCCGCCGTCGAGCAGATGACCACGCCGCGCTCCACGTCCACGCGCGCGTCGGCCACGCCCGCGACTTGCCGGTATTCCCCCCGCGCGTCCTTGAGGTGTGAGCCGAGGTTGGCGCTGGCCGGGGCGGGCGCGGCGCCGCGGGTCCAGGTGATGGGGTTGATGGCGATGGACCCGGGCAGCCACGTGGGGCTTGGCCCGTCGAGCCGCGGCGCCTCCGTATTGTAGGAGACCACCACGCCGGTGTCGGCGGCGTGTGCCGCGAACCGCACGTGGGGATGGTCCGCCAGTTCCTGACGGGTAATCGAGATGCCAATCGCATACGCCACGACCATGCGCGCGTAAACGTCCGGGTGTTCCTTCATGTACTCGAACAGCAGGCGCTTGACCATCAGCGCCCCCTGCGAGTGTCCCAGAACAATGAACGGACGGCCCCCGTTGTAGTGGCGGATATAGTGGTCAAACGCGGCGAACGCATCCGCCCGCGGCAAGCCGCCGAAGTAGCGGGCTTGGTCCGCGCGCGCTTGGCTGACGCCCCACAGGGCGTCGACCTGGCGGTAATACGGGATGAAGACGTTGCCGATTTCCGCCGTGGCGATGGCTGAGGCGCTTTCCCGGAGAAACTCCCGCGCCCCGGCGCGCATCCCCGCGTCGTCAATGGTCGAGACCTTGGGGTCATCCGCCCCGGCCGCGTAGGCCGTCGGATAATAGACGAACACATCGACCGGCTGCCGGGGTTCGGTGGTGATGACCATCCAATTGTTCGCGTCCGCGTAATCACTCGCCCGAATCGCCGGGTCCCCCTCCGCCGGCGGCGGCGCGTCACCGGCGGCGGCCCGCGCCCAAACCGCCAGCGTCAAAACGGATATTACCACCAACCCCTTTAACCTCGCGCCCCCGCGTGAATTTCGCATGCGCCGAGCCTACCCCCGGCCCCCGCAAATTCAACCCAAATAAAAATATTGCCAACCCCCGCCGCGCTCCCTACGCTTCTCCCCGCCTGCCGCCCCGCTGAACGGAACGGCCAGCGCGTAACAACAAACCCCGAAAGGTAAAAACGATGAACAACTACAAACAAGTCGGCAACGGCAAAACCACCAACACCGCCCTGCTAAACTGGATTGGCAACATGGTCACCCTCTGCCAGCCCGACCAAGTCCACTTCTGCGACGGCTCTAAACAGGAATACCAACAACTCTGCGACCTCATGGTCGCCAACGGCACCTTCGTCAAACTCAACGAGGCCAAACGCCCCAACAGCTACCTCGCCTGCTCCGACCCCACCGACGTCGCCCGCGTCGAGGACCGCACCTTCATCTGTTCCCAAAAACGCGAGGACGCCGGCCCCACCAACAACTGGGTCGCCCCCCGCGAGATGAAAGCCACCTTGAACCAAATCTTCACCGGCTGCATGCGCGGCCGCACCATGTACGTCATCCCCTTCAGCATGGGCCCCCTCGGCTCCCCCATCAGCCACCTCGGCGTCGAACTCTCCGACTCCCCCTACGTCGTCACCAACATGAACCTCATGACCCGCATGGGCCAGCCCGTGTTCGACCTCCTCAACCACCCCGGCGCCACCTTCGTCCCCTGCGTCCACAGCGTCGGCGCCCCCCTCGCCCCCGGCCAAAAAGACGTCCCCTGGCCCTGCAACCGCGAGCAAAAATACATCGTCCACTTCCCCGAAACCCGCGAGATTTGGTCCTACGGCAGCGGCTACGGCGGCAACGCCCTGCTCGGCAAAAAATGCTTCGCCCTGCGCATCGCCTCCTGCATGGCCCGCGACGAAGGCTGGATGGCCGAACACATGCTCATCCTCGGCGTCGAAGACCCCCGCGGCCGCAAAACCTACGTCGCCGCCGCCTTCCCCTCCGCCTGCGGCAAAACCAACTTCGCCATGCTCATCCCCCCGCCGCCGTTCCAAAAACAAGGCTGGAAAGTCTGGACCGTCGGCGACGACATCGCCTGGATTAAACCCGGCCCCGACGGCCGCCTCCGCGCCATCAACCCCGAATACGGCTACTTCGGCGTCGCCCCCGGCACCTCGGTAAAATCCAACCCCAACGCCATGCGCGCCGCGTCCAAAAACACCATCTTCACCAACTGCGCCCTCACCCCCGACGGCGACGTCTGGTGGGAAGAAATGACCGACACCCCCCCCGCGAAACTGCGCGACTGGACCGGCCAGGACTGGACCCCCGACTGCGGCCGCAAAGCCGCCCACCCCAACGCTCGCTTCACCGCCCCCGCCAGCCAATGCCCCACCATCGACCCCGCCTGGGAAGACCCCGCCGGCGTCCCCATCAGCGCCTTCATCTTCGGCGGCCGGCGCATGAGCGACGTCCCGCTGGTGTTCCAAGCCTACAACTGGACCAACGGCGTCTACCTCGGCGCGACGATGGGTTCGGAAATGACCGCCGCCGCCGCCGGCACCATCGGCCAACTCCGCAACGACCCCTTCGCCATGCTGCCCTTCGCTGGCTACCACATGGCCGACTACTTCCGCCACTGGCTCAACATCGGCAAAGCGCTGACCGTGAAACCACGCATCTTCCACGTCAACTGGTTCCGCAAAACCCCCGAAGGCAAATTCCTCTGGCCCGGCTACGGCGAAAACATGCGCGTCCTGCAATGGATCGTCGGTCGCTCCAACGACACCGCCGCCGCCGTCGAAAGCCCCCTCGGCTGGGTCCCGCGCTACGAAGACTTCGACTGGACCGGCCTCCCCTACACCCAAGAACAATGGCACCAAGTGATGGAAATCAACCGCGAAAACTGGAAACAACTGACCCTGCAACACGAAGCATTATTCCTAAAACTATATCCCCGTCTGCCCAAAGAACTCATCAACGAACGCGAACAACTCATCAGCCGCCTCTGACCCACCGCCCACCGCCTGCCGCAGGTGCTGGGTTCGAGGATGGTGACGATTTGCAGGGAGTTGAAGCAAGAGCGTCATAAACCACGTTGGCTTGGAAATTTTCAGTGGCGTATTGCGCGATGTAATTCTTGTTAATGTTTCTCGCCAAGTCAAGGTGCACCGCCATATCCCATAAACAGCGGAAGTGAATCATATTTTTGGTTCTATCCCGTGAACAGTGGAATGGCGGTGGCGTTGAGGTAAGCGCAGCATAATTCCCCTTCCGTGAAGGGGTGGCGCGGAGCGCCGGGGTAGTTCAGCGTTTTGGGCGAGGTCCCTGTAAACGCTGAACTACCCCGTCCGCTCCGCGGCCACCCCTTCACGGAAGGGGAATTAGCTCACGCAGGGGCATGGGCGGTGGCGGGGGTTCCGGAGTCAGCGCTGCCACTGCTAACAGCGAGGAACCATATTTTTGTTGCCAACCAGCGGCGGCGCCGGTTGGCGCATCAGCCGGAAAAAATCTTTGCGCCCAGGGTGATTTTGCGCGAAAATTTCCGCCGCTGACCATCATGAACAATCTCGCCACACTTGAGGATATCCTCGGTTACCACTTCCACAACACGGCGCTGCTGGAGGAAGCGGTCACGCACCCGTCGCGCGGGCACGAGTTGCACCGCAAAATCCGTGACAATCAGCGGCTTGAATTTCTCGGCGACGCCGTGTTGCAGTTAGTGCTGACGAAAAAATTATTTTATCAATTTGAACATTTCGACGAGGGCCGGCTCACGCACCTGCGCGCCGCCGTGGTCAACCGTCTGGCGCTGGAAAACATGGCGCTGACGTTCAACCTCGGCGCCTTTCTCGTGCTCGGCCGCGGCGAGAGCAAGAATCACGGCCGCGTCAAAAGCTCCAATCTCGCCGATGCGATGGAAGCTGTCATCGGCGCCATCTTCCTCGACAGCAATTTCGAGACCGTCGCCGGCTGGCTGGAGCCGGTGCTGCACGATGTCGTCGAGGAGCAGAAGGACAAGGCGGCGCTGTTCAACCCCAAGGGCGTGCTGCAAGAACGGATGCAGGCCGCCGGCCAAGGCTCGCCCGCATATGTGCTCGACCACGAGGAAGGTCCCGACCACGCGAAGATTTACCAAGTCAGCGTTCACTCCGGGGACGTGACGCTCGGCTACGGCACCGGCAACAGCAAGAAGTTCGCCGAAATCGCCGCCGCCGCTGACGCTCTGGAGAAGCTGGAACGGGAGCCGCAATCGTGAAAATACTCGAACTCATTGACAAGACCACGCCGTTCCTCAAGCAAAAAGGCGTGGAGGCGCCGCGCTTGCAAATCGAGTTGCTGCTCTCCCACATTCTCAAGCTGCCGCGCATGGCGCTGTACGTGCAATTCGAGCGCGAATTGACCGCCGCCGAGCTTGACGCCTTGCGCCCGCTGGTGAAGCGGCGCGCCGACCGCGAGCCGTTGCAGCACATCCTCGGCGAGACGAATTTTTACGGCGAGAGTTTTTTCTGCGGCACGGAAGCGCTCATCCCGCGCCCCGAAACGGAAACGCTGGTCGAGTGGCTGTTGGCGGCGCTCAAGGAACAGTCCGCCGGCACGCTGTATGACATCGGCACTGGCAGCGGCATCATCGCGCTGACCGTGGCAAAACAGTTGCCCGGCTGGAACATCGTCGGCGTGGACGTCAGCGCCGGCGCCCTCGCTCTCGCGCGCCGCAACCAGGAGCGGCTGGCCGTCACCAACGTGACGTGGCGGGAACACGACTTGCTGCCGCCCGCCGACGGTGACCACGTCGTCGTCGCCAACCTGCCCTACCTCACCGATGCCGAAATGTCCGCGTTGCCCGCCGAGGTTGCGCGCGACCCCGCCCTCGCGTTGCGCGGCGGCGCTGACGGTCTCGACCTCATCCGCCCGCTCGTCGCCATGACCAGCGAGCACACCACGCGCATTTTCCTCGAAACCGGCGCCGGCCACGCCGACACCGTCAGCGGCTTGCTGGGGAACGTCGGTTTTTCGCGCCTGGAAATTCGCAAGGATTTGAACAACATCTCGCGCTTTATCATGGGCGCGCGCCGCTGACGGTGAAAATTTATGACCATTCTTATCACCGGCGCGGCGGGCAACCTCGGCTCATTGTTAGCGGCGCATTTGTTGCAACACAGCGCCGCCGACCTGCGGCTGATGGTTCACCGCCACGACGTGCCGGAACAGCTCAAGGTCAGCGGCAGGAGCGAAGTCATCCGCGCGGATTTGGCGCGACCGGAGACGCTGACGCCGGCGGTCAAGGGGGTTGAGGTTATTATTCATTTCGCCGGAATTTTGTTCAAAGCCGGACCGGAGAAATTTTTGCCCGTCACCAACACGCAATATTTCCAAAACCTCGTTGACGCCGCCAACCGTGAGCAGGTCCGCCGCGTCATCCTCATCAGTTTTCCGCACGTCGAGGGGCCGACCACGCCGCAACATCCCGCCACCGGCTGGCTCGACGGCAACCCGGTTTCCTGGCACGCCCGGACGCGGCTGGAGGAAGAAAAATATTTGTTCGCCAACGCCCGCGAGCCAATCTCACTGCGCGTCGGCATGGTGTATGGTCGCGGCATGCTCATGCCCGACATGGCGCGACGGCTGGCGTCCCTGCGTCTGCTTGGCGTCTGGCGGCAGCGCACGCAAATTCATTTGCTTTCCAAAGAGGATTTTTGCGTCGCCGTCAGCGCCGCCGCCGCCAACCGTGACGCCGCCGGCATCTATCATCTCGGCGACGACGGCAATGATTCGCTGCAAGAATACCTCGCGCTGGCGTGCCGCCAATGGCGCGTCGCCCCGCCGTGGAAAATGCCGCTGTGGATGCTCTACAGCGCCGCGTGGTGTTGCGAGTTGTACTCGTCGCTGACCGGCGGCGGCGCTTTGCTGACCAAGGATTTCATTGACATCGGCAGGGTCAATTACTACGGCGACACCGCGCGCATGAAACAAGATTTATGGCCCAAATTAAAATATCCGACCGCGCGCGACGGCCTGAAAACTTTTTAGTCAGGCACTTTGCGCCCGCGCGAGCAAATCCTCGGCGATGTCGTAGTTGGCGTGGACGTTTTGCACGTCGTCGTGGTCTTCGAGTTTTTCGATGAGCGTCAGCAAGGAGTTGACCACGCCGGGGTCGGTGACGGGGACGCTGTTGTCGGGCAGGAAGGTGAGCTTGCCGACGCTGACGGTGAGGTTCGCCGTTTTGAGCGCTTTTTCGAGCGCGTCGAATTTTTCCGGCGCGGCGATGACTTCCACCTGACCGTCAGCGGCGGGGCGGAGGTCATCAGGCTCGGCGTCAAGGGTGGCTTCCAGCACGGCGTCCTCGGTGGCGCCGCTGACAATGAAGCAGGCCTTCTTTTTGAACATCCACGCCACGCTGCCGGGCGCGCCGAGATTGCCGTTGAATTTGGTGAAGACGGAGCGGATTTCGGCAGCGGTGCGGTTTTTGTTGTCGCTCATGGTCTCGACGACGAGGGCGACGCCACCCGGGCCGTAGCCTTCGTAGGTCAATTCCTCATAGTTGACGCCCCCCAGCCCGCCGGCGCCTTTTTTGACGGCGTGCTCGATTTTGTCGCCGGGCATGGACTCGCTGCGGGCGGCGCTGATGGCGGCGCGGAGGCGCGGATTGAAATTCGGGTCGCCACCGCCGAGTTTGGCGGCGACGGTGATTTCGCGTGAGTATTTGGAAAAAATCCTAGCCCGTACCGCGTCAACGGCGTTTTTTCTGCGGGCGACATTTGCCGCGTGACTGTGTCCGGCCATGCGGATATTGAAAAAGAGACGGCGCGAATTGTCAACGGCGGAAGGAAAAAATCT
>JAISCS010000152.1 GCA_031265365.1 Verrucomicrobiales bacterium | reverse complement strand
GAACCATGAATAACCGTGGGTGGAGCGAGGTCTGCCGAGCGGACCCCACGGTGCACGCTAGAGAGTGCCGGCGTCCCCGCAGGGGGCGAATAACAGCACCAAGTTCGCCCCCTGCGGGGCATGGCGAACGCTGAAACACCCCGTCGGCTTGCGCCGCCACCCCTCTACGAGAGGGGAATTTGCTGGCGCCGGGGCTTGGGCTGTGAGGGTGGTCTCCCGCGTTAGTAGATTCCCCTCTCGTAGAGGGGTGGCGGCGTGAGCCGACGGGGTGTTTCAGCGTTTTGGGGAAAGCGTGATGAACGCTGAACTACCCCGTCCGCTGACGCGGCCACCCCTTCACGGAAGGGGAATTATTCTACGCCGACCACGCGACGCGCCACGGCAATGCCACTGTTTATGGGATAGAACCCAAAAGCAAACTGACGCATTACCGTTAAGTGTAATGCAACTGCGCGGTGGCCGTGCATTTCCCACCGGCGACGAGCCGCACCCAGTGGGCGCTGAAGCCGGCGGGGAACACGTGCGGCGCGTAGCCGCGCGCCGGCACGCTGATGGTGAGGTATTGATGCCACGAGCCGTTGCCTTGGAAATCCACCTCGACGGTGAACTTCAGCGGGCGATGCGCGGTGTGGCTTAGGTGCAACACCTTTTGGTCAAAGCCGGTCATTAAGTAAGGGTCGGACACCTCGCCCGCCGCGACCGGGGTTTCCCACCACGGGCCGCCCCAGCCCTTGGGTTTGCCGAGGTTCCACAAATCATCCGTGCGGCCAAACCACAAGCCCGATTGCGGTTCCGCGCACTGCAAGTTGCCGCCGCCCTCGTGGCTGGCATTGTCAGCGCCGATGACGAGCAACCCCTTCCACGAACAAAAATCCCCATGCACCCACAAGTGCGTGGAAATCGGGCGGATACCCCACACGCGGTTGCCGTAAGCCCACGGCGAGAGTTCGTAAAACATGCCGTGGTGGTCAAGCAACAGCCGTTCGTGTTCCACCGAGCGGATGCGCGGCCACTCGGTCTGCCATTTGTGGTCGAAACAATGCGACGCTTTCGGCAGACGGTAGGTGCGCCACGTTTGGTCGGGAGTGGTGAAAACCTTGAGAATCGCCGAGGCGCGGTCCCAGCCGTTGGCGAAGATGGTATTGCCGTACCAGCCCAGGCCGCCGAGTCCGACAAACGGCTTGCGTTCCAGCACCGTCCATTTTTCACCGTCGAACTCCGCCAGCGTGCCCTCGCTTTGCTGGCCGAGAAAATCCGGCTCGCTGTAATCATTGTTGGCGACCACCAGCCGCCCGACTTCGGTGTAACAGTCTTTGAAGTGGCATTTCGTCTCGCCGGGCGTGTCCAGCGCCTTGGTTAAATCGAACAACAACCGCACCTTCAGCGTCCGCACGTTCAATTCAAACAGTTCGCCCTCCATGCCGAGCATGTACACCAGATGGTCCGGGTCGGTCAAGTGCCGCGCCGTGCCGCACAACCGCACTTCCGTCAGCGCGCTGACGGTGCGGACGCGGTGCCGCGGGTCAATGAGGTGCGGGCCGATGATGAGTTGGTTGCTCGGATGGTGGATGAAACGGTTCGCGTAAGTGCCGTCCACCGCCGCGGGATGGCGGGTCATTTGAAAATGTTCGTCAATCACCCGCAGCCCTGTGCCCGTGCCGGTTTGTTTGCGGTGCGAGACGTAATTGAGCACGTACAATTTGCCCAACCACGGCATCAGGCAACCGATGCCCACCTCGCTGCGCGGCGGGCCGAAATCCGCGATTTGCGCCAGCGCGGGCACCACGCCTGAAATATTTAACGGTAATTTGTCATTCATAGGATTCACCGGATATTTATATTACATAGCAACCGCGAAACATATCCAAAACTTTGGCGTTTTCCCGTCTGCGTTTGTGTCTGTTTTTGGTATATATTGATGTTCGCGCGGAGACGCAGAGACGCGTAGTTTTTTATTGGTTCAATTCTCCGCGTCGCTGCGGTTCACTTTCTTGGTTTACGCCGGAGCAAGGCGAGGGTGAGCAGGCCGAGGCCGAGTAACACGCAGGTGCTGGGTTCGGGGATGGTGACGATTTGCAGGGAGTTGAAAAATCCTCGTTTATCGCTACCAGCACCGCGTGACAGGATGGTGAGCACGTCATCTTCCGCCAAGGTGACGGTCAGCTTTGCGTAATTGGTGTCCTCGGCGTAAGTGTTGGCATCCATCTTGGTGTTGGGAATGGTCGGGCTGGCAATCGTGCGCGGGTCGGTTAGGAAGCTGTCGCTGGCGATGTCAATTTCATCGGCATTGGCGGTGGTCGCCCAAAAGTTCATGGAGGTGTTGGCTGTGGAAGCGTGCGAGCCTATCATGTACAATTCATAGGTGCCCGCGTCCAGACCGCTGATACGCAAGCCGAGAACGGCATTTTGGTTGCCGTCGTTGCCGATGAGAATAAAGTCATTGGCGGCTTGATTAACGTCGCCAAAGAGATTACCGGCAGTAATGGAGCGAATGGTGCCAGTGGAGTTGAAACTCGCTGTGGTACTGTTCAACGCATAACCGAAGGAGAGAGTGACACTGTCAGCGGCGGTATTATCGGCAAAAGAAAGATTGCTGTAAACCGTGTCGGCTAGGACAGCGCTAACGTTTAGCGCGATGTAATTCCACGTGGTGCCGGTGAATGTAGTATCAGCGGCATGGTAGGGACTTTTATTCAAGTTGGCGCTCCAAATGTTGGACTGGCCAAAGTCGAACATCAGTACTTGCGCTGATGCCGCATGGACGGCGCACAGTAATCCCAGGGCGCCACCGGTAAAATATTTTTTCAACAGCCCGCGTTTACGCCGGAGTCTCAAGCTCCCGATGTAACCCGCTTCCGCCCGCGTCATGCTGACCGACAGTGTGCACACCGTCGTCAGACCCATTAGTTTTTTCACTATTGATGTTTGCATAAGATTGGTTCTTTCTTTTTTTCTTTGGTTAGGTTATTGGTTCATTTAAACGGGATTACAGAAGGCTTTTGCACGGTTGCAAAAGGTCTTTGCAGTGATGCAGAAGGCTTTTGCGGCGATGTAAAAGACCTTTGCAACGGTGCGGAAGGCTTTTGCAATGATGCAGAAGACCTTTGCAACGCCGCAAAAGGCTTTTGCAATGGTGCGGAAGGTCTTTGCAACCGGGCAAAACCGTGGTCTATTGGCGGGGCCGGTCAATCCCCGGCAGATATGGTTAACCGCATGGGGAACAAAGCGGGTAAAACTAGGCGGGCAAATTAGTGCGAAGGTGCGAAGGTGCGAAGGTGCGAAGGTGCGAAGGTGCGAAGGTGCGAAGGTGCGAAGGTGCGAAGGTGCGAAGGTGCGAAGGGCTTAAAAATCCTACCATCGCGTTGTCAATCACCAAATGCATAAATCGAAAAGTAGAGAGTTGGTCGAGGATGTCAACAGGGAAAATGATATTTTTTTATTTTTTACGGGGAGTCCAGCGTTGCAGGGGAAAGAGCGCGGAACGCTGAACTACCCCGTCGCTCCGCGCCACCCCTTCACGGAAGGGGAATTCATTGGCGCAGAGGGCAGGGGCGGTGGGAGTGTGCCAGCGTCAGCGCTGCCACTGCTAACAGTGAGGAACCTATATTTAACCTTCTTTGCGTCCTTTGCTTCCCGTTCGCTTTGCGTTAAAGTTTTTCATGAATTTGTCCATGTTGCGCTGTTGGTGTGAAATTGACCTCGCCGCGGTTGACCATAATTTGCGCGCGATTCGTAATAAAATCGGGGTGCGACCGGGGATTTTGTGCCTCGTCAAGGCCGACGCTTACGGTCACGGGCTGGTGCCGATGGCGCGGCATTTCGCCGCCGGTGATTGCCAGATGCTCGGTTGCGCGAATTTGCGGGAGGCGCTGACGTTGCAGCGCGCGGGGGTCAGGCTGCCCGTGCTGTTGCTCAGCGCGCCGCTGGATACGGAAGTGCCGGCCATCGTCAGCGGCGGGTTCGCGCTGCCGGTGTCGTCGTTGCGCGAGGCGCGGTTGATTGCCAGGGTCGCGCGGGCGCGGGAAAAAAAGGCGCGTGTCCATCTCAAGCTCAACACGGGCATGAACCGGCTCGGCGCTGACGCTGACGACTTCCCTGCCCTGCTCGACTTTTGCCGGCGCGCGCCGTGGCTGACGGTCGGCGGCGTGTTCTCGCACCTCGCCAGCGCGGATGAGGACGCGGCGTTCACGGGGCGACAGGCCGCGTTGTTTGCCCAACTCGCGCCGGCCGGGGTGCCGCGTCATATTTGCAATTCCGCCGGCATCCTCACCGTCAGCGGCGCGGCGCATGACTTGGTGCGGCCCGGCATTCTGGTGTACGGCGCGTCGCCGCTGCCGGACGCGCAAAAATTATTCCGCCCCGCGCTGGCGTGGAAGTCGCGCGTGACGCTGGTCAAGAACATCGCCAAGGGCACGCCGGTCAGCTACGGCGGCACGTTCGTCGCGCCGCGCCCGCTGACGGTGGCGACGGTGGCGGTCGGTTACGGCGACGGCTTGCACCGCGCGCTGTCGAATCGCGGCGTGGTCCTGGTCGGCGGCCGGCGTTGTCCGATACTGGGGCGCGTGACGATGGACCAAATCGTGGTGAACGTCAGCGGTTTGCGCGGCGTGCGGAACGGCACAGAGGTCGCGCTCATCGGGCGGCAGGGCCGGGCGCGGATTTTGGCGGACGAAATGGCGGCGGCGGCGGGCACCATTGCGTATGAGATTTTCACCCACATCACCGAGCGCGTGCCGCGGGTTTATTTCAACGCCACGCGCTGACAATGGCGACGCCGGCGGAGGTGCCGAGGCGGCTGGCGCCGGCGTCGAGCATGGCGCGGGCGTCAGCGGCGGTGCGGATGCCGCCGCTGGCCTTGACGCCGATGCCGGGGCCGACGGTCGCGCGCATCAGTTTGACGGCGTTGACGGTGGCGCCGGCCTTGCCGAAGCCGGTCGAGGTTTTGACGAAGTCGGCGCCGGCGCGGACCGCGGCCAGGCACGCCTCACGGATTTGGGCGTCGTTCAACAGGCAGGTTTCCACAATCACCTTGACCGGGCGGCCGTTGGCGATGGAGACGACTTCGTGGATTTCGTGCTCGATGAAGTTCCAATGCCCGTCGAGCGCGGCGCCGATGTTGATGACCATGTCAATCTCGTGCGCGCCGGCGGCGATGGCCTTGGCGACGGCGATGGCGTTGGTCTGCGGCAGGCTGGCGCCGAGGGGGAAGTTGCAGACGGTGCAGATTTTCACGGCGCCGCCCTTGAGCAGGGATTTGGCGGTGCTAATCCAGTACGGGTTGAGGCAGACGGCGTGGAAGCCGTGCGTGAGGGCCTCGGCGCAGAGTTGCTTGATGTCGTCGAGCCGCGCGTCGGGCTTGAGCAGGGTGTGGTCAATGAGTTTGGCGATGTTCATCAGAGTTTGAGGTTAGCTTGCAACTGGAAATCGCCAACAAATTTCGGACGTTGTTCCACCGTGTCGAGGTAGTTGAAAAATTCGTCCGCCGTCTCGAACAGGTGGCCCTTCTCGATATAGCTGTCCGTGGTGAACGGCGAAAACCCGCGCGGGAAAATCATGTAGCGCGCCTTCATGTAATCGCGCGCGTGGCCCAGCTCGTCCATCATGCCCGCTGACAGTGGCGGGCGCTCGGGGTACGGATGAATCGCCACCACCGCGTCCACCTTGCCGACGTACCAATGCAAATCGCGGTGCACCGTGTAGGCGTAGATGGCCTCGCGGTTCGCCGCGCTTTCCTGGGCGTAGGCCGCGCCGATTTCCACCGTCTGCGGGTCAATCACCACGGCGTACTCGCGCAAGCGGCGGATGACGCGGTTGATTTCCGCGCGCATCTCCGGCGTGCCGTAGGTCATCGAATAACTCGCGTACACCACCCACGGGCGCGGCGTCGTGACGAATTTGCACAAGCACTCCGGCGGCTCGCCGACCGCGATGACGTAATGCGGCACGCCCATGTACTTCGCCCAGTCCTCCGACAGGCTGACCTCCTCGTGCATCCACGACAAAATCTCGTACACCGTGTGGTTGCGGTCCTTGAGCGCGCGCAGGAACGGGTCGGACGTGGCCAGCCCCTCGATTTTCTGCTGGATGAGCCATTCCGCGTCAATCAGCGTGACAATCAAATCCGGCTTGATGAAATCGCGGATGTAGCGCTGGTCTTTGAACTTGCGGTTGATGCGGTTCCACTCGACCGTGGCGGGCGCGCGGATGATGACGTCCGCGCAACCGTTTTTCTGAATCTCGTAACCGATGCGCTCATACTCGCGCTCGCGGGTCAGCTCGAACACATAATCCGTCGTGCCCAGCAAACGCTCCAGCGGTTTCCTGCCCTGCTTGGTGAACTCGCGGACGGCGTTGAACACCTTGATGTCGCGCCCGTTCTGCGCGCCGAGGCGGACGACTTGGTCAAGGTATCCGGCGTCGTCCATGCCCGCAATCATGCCTGTCACTAATACGCGCATGGCTCCATTTAATCCGCTGCCGGTGAACTTGCCAAGACAAATGCGTCAGCAACGGCGTGGGGCGGTTGCATAATAATTCCCCTTCCGTGAAGGGGTGGCCGCGGAGCGGACGGGGTAGTTCAGCGTTCGGTTTTGGTACTTCCTGTAACGCTGAACTACCCCGTCGGCTCGCGCCGCCACCCCTTCACGGAAGGGGAATTTGCTCGCGCAGGGGGCAGGGGCGGTGGAGGGGAGGCCGGCGTCCGCGCGGCCATTGCTAACTGCGCGGGACTTAAAATAATTTCGGCTTTCAGCTTTTGCTTCTAATCGGGCGGCGGGGCGTTAGCGTGGTTGGGGGTCATGAAAACTTGTCGCATTGAATTAATCGCGCCATCCGGTTATCCGGCGGACTTGGCGCGCGCGGAACGGGCGGTGGCGCGGTTGCGGGCGGCGGGGCATGAGGTCGTCGGTGGCGGGTGGTTGCACAGAAAATTCCAACGCTTCGCCGGCACGGACGCGGAGCGGTTGGCGGAGTTGCACGCGCTGGGGGACGCTGACGGTGAGCCGGCGGACCTCGCGCTGGCGGTGCGGGGCGGGTATGGGTTGACGCGGTTGCTCGCTGACCTTGACTACGAGAAAATCGCGCGCCGGTCGCGGGCACGACCGACGTTGCTGGCGGGGCACAGCGATTTCACGGCGCTGCAATTGGCGCTGTTGGCGCGGACGGGATTGGTGACGTTCAGCGGGCCGATGTTGTGCGCGGATTTTGGCGCGGCGGAGTTGAACCGGTTCACGTGGGATAATTTCTGGCGGTTGATGGCCGCGCCGGAGTACGCGTATGCGTGGCCGGCGGCGGCACCGGCGGCGGCGGTCAACGTCAGCGGGATGTTGTGGGGCGGGAATTTGACGATGTTGTGCAGTCTGCTCGGCACGCCGTGGTGGCCCGACGTCAGCGGCGGGATTTTGTTCGTCGAGGATGTGAACGAGCCGCCGTATCGGTTGGAGCGGATGTTGTATCAACTGCATCACGCCGGGGTGTTGCGCCGGCAGCGGGCGCTGTTGCTGGGTGATTTTTCCGGGGCGCGCGCCGCTGAAGATGATAACGGTTATGACGTGCCCGCGGTCATTGCCCAAATCCGGCGGGTGATTGATGTGCCCATCGTCAGCGGTCTGCCGTTCGGCCACCGCGCGGACAAGGCGACGCTGCCGGTGGGCACCGCCGCCGAGTTGCAATCCCGCGCCGGCGTGGTGACGTTGCGCGTGTCGGGGTATCCGCATTTTTAACTCCGGTCACGAAGACGCGAAGTTTTGGTCGAAATATTCTTCGTGTCTTCGCGCCTTCGTGACCGGAGTTATTCTCCGGATTTTTTCAGGGCGACGTAGCGCGTGATGCCATCGTCCGAAAGGTACAGGCGCACGACGAGGCGGCTTTGGCGGACGGCTTCGATGACTTCTTTCACAGCGGCGACGGGTTGGTCGTTGATTTCCAAAATCACCGTGCCGCGCCGCAAGCCTTTGTCAGCGGCGGCGGAGTTGGGGTCAACCCTGGCGATGACCACGCCGCTGACGGTGTCGCGCAAATTCAGCTCGCGGCGCAGGTCGGCGGTCAGCGGCTGGATGTCGAGGCCGAGGGCTTTGATGGTCGCGCCGGCGCGGCCGGCGTCAGCGGCGCGGTCGGGCATCGGCGCGCCACCGCCGGCGGTGGCGTGGTCCGGCAAGCGCGCGAGGGTAACGCTGGCGCTGTGTTCCGCGCCGTCGCGCAAATAGTTGATGACCAGCGCGGTGTTGGGCGCGAGCGAGGAGACGGCCAGCCGCAGCGTGTGCGCGTCGGTCGCCGGCTCGTCGTTGACGGCGGTGATGATGTCGCCGCGCCGCAAGCCGGCCCTGGCCGCGGGCGAGCCGGTCTCGACGCTTTGAATCAGCACGCCTTGGTTGGAGCGCCGGCCGTAGCTGGCGGCGAGGTCGGCGTCGAGGTTGTCAATGTGGACGCCGAGGTAGCCGCGCGTGACTTTGCCGTGGGCGATGAGTTGTTCCATGATGAAGCGCGCCATGTTGACGGGGATGGCGAAGCCGATGCCGAGGTTGCCGCCGCTGGCGCTGATGATGGCGGTGTTGATGCCGATGACGCGGCCCTCGACGTCAACGAGCGCGCCGCCGGAGTTGCCGCTGTTGATGGCGGCGTCGGTCTGGATGAAGTTCGCGTAGGCGCCGCGCTCGAGGATGCGGAGGTTCTTGCGCCCCAGGCCGCTGACGATGCCCATGGTGACGGTCTGGCCGAGGTCGAACGGGTTGCCGATGGCGAGCACGACGTCGCCGACCTCAAGCTGGTCGCTGTCGCCGAGCGTGGCGGCGGGCAGGTCGCGCGCGTTGATTTTCAGCACGGCGACGTCGCTCTTCGCGTCCGCGCCGATGAGGCGGGCCTCGTGCTCCGCGCCGTCGGTCGGCAGGATGACGGTGATGCGGTCCTGGCCGGCGACGACGTGGTTGTTGGTGAGAATGTAGCCGTCGGCGCTGACGATGACGCCGGAGCCGGACTCGCGCGCGGGCGGGGCGTCGGCGTCGGCGAACGGCTGGCGCGCATCGTCGGCGCGGACGCTGCGTCTGGCGCGGATGGTGACGACGCTGGGGGCGATGAGTTTGACGACGGGCGCGTAGCTGGTGGTCAGCTCGGCGCGGCGGGTGACGGGCGCGGCGCTGACGGTGACCTCGGCGCGTTTTTTGCCGAACGGCCACCAGTCCTGCGCGGACGCGGGAGCTGTTCCCAAATCCAGGCTCCAGATTCCAAGCAAGGCGGCGAGGGCGAGTTTTTTGTTCATGGCGATGGTTAGCAATATAATTGCCGCGCGGTTTTTTACAATCTATTCTGCGCGGATGTTTTCGTCCGTTCGGGTTTATTACGCGCCCGCTGATTATGAGGGGCCACCGCCCGGCCATTGGCGCGGGCAAACCGCCGTGGTGTTCGACATCCTGCGCGCGACCTCGACCATCGTCACCGCGCTGGCCGGCGGGTACCACAGCGCGCGCTGTTTCCGCGCCGTCGCCGACGCCCGGCATTACGCCGCCGACCATGCCCGCGTCGCCCTCGCCGGCGAGCGCGACGGCATGCCGCCGGCGGGTTTTCAATTCGGCAACTCCCCGCGCGAGTTCCGGCACAAGCCCGCGTCATACGACAGCCTCGCGCTGACGACGACCAACGGCACCCGCGCCATCGAGGCTGTCAGCGGCGCGCGGCGGGTCGTCATCGCCAGCCTGCTGAACCTCGGCGCCGTCGCCGATTTCCTGCGCCGCGAGCCGGCCGCGCCGCTGGCGCTGGTCTGCGCCGGCAGCGGCGAGGATTTTTCCCTGGAGGACGCCATCGCCGCCGGCGCGCTGCTGGAGGCGCTGAACTTGAGCCACCCGCTGACCTCGCTCTACGCCGCCAACCGTGATGATTTGCCCCGCGTCTTCCGCGCCGCGAAGAATGGCGCGCATTTGTTGGAGCTTGGCCTGGCCGCTGACATTGACTGGTGTTTGCAACGGGATATTTACCCTGTGTTACCGCTGTTGGTGAATGGTGCGGTTCTTTTAAGGCGCGCGCGGAGCCGCTGAGACGCGGAGTTAATTTATAGCAGTTCCTCATAACATGGGCAGACTACGGTAATTCATCATAATATTGGCCGAGTCCCCCGTCATCCTGAGCGCAGCCCTGAAGGGGCGTAGTCGAAGGAGCGGTTTGGTGAACGTCAGCGGATTAGTTGTTGCCAGCCGGTTAGTCGGTACTTAGTCGTTCCTTCGACTACGCACCTGCGGCGCTTCGCTCAGGATGACGGGGGACTCGGTACTCGGCCAATGGCGTAATGAAATGCTCTAGACAACGAAAAAAACTCCGCGTCTCTGCGCGAACATCAATAAGCTCAATACCGCACCCGAAACCCCCGCGCGGGGATGGCTTGACCATCAGCGGCTTGGTAGGGCTGGTCGCCGAAGTTGACGGTGACGACGGTGCCGTTGGCGAAGACGGTTTGCTGCACGGCGCGGTCAGACGTCAGGTAACGGTGGTCGAGCATCTCACTGTAAGCGGTGGCGTGCGCGACGGGGGCGATGTCGCGGTAACTTTGCGCGAACCGTTCCTGCTGCGCCGGCCATTGCTCGCGCGTGAGGAAAAACACGGGCGGCGTGCCGTAGAGGATGTTGAACAAATCGCGCCGGTCCCACAGGGCGGGGAGTTTGTTGTTATAATCGCCCCAGTACCAGTGCGCGATGACGCAGTCGTGATACACCAGTTCCCACAACGGTAGGCGGTATTCGTGGCCGAGTTGGTATTTGGCGACGCGGGGCGGGACTTCGTGCCAGAGGCGCTGCATCTCGCGGCCCGCGTCGGGGACACGGTAGGGGTTGAGGCTCATCATGCCCTCGAAGTAGGCGACGTGGGGCACGGCGGCGTCGTGGCCGGTCTCGCTGCCGGTGACCAAGCCCAGTTCCTCGCTGACCGTGCGGAGCAATTCCACGCGCCAGCGGCGGCTGTCGCCGCGCGTCATCGGGTGCGCAGGGTGGTAATCCTCGCGCCACGGCGAGGCGGTGGTGGTGTCGATGAAGCGGGCGCGGCGCGGGATGGCGCGTTGTTCCGCGCGGATGCGGTGGCGGGCGTGGTCGGGCGCGAGGGTGTCGCACAAGACGCCGCAGGGATGCATGGTCCGGCCGTCCTGGTCCGCGATTTCCCAGCCGGGGATGGGGCGGCCGCTGGCGTCCTGGATGAGGCCGTCGGGCCACGCGGCGGGAATCCAGTGGGGGTCGACATACGCGAGGCGCGGGTAGAGCGCGGGGTTCATGATGTCTTGGTAAACATCGTAACAGCCGGTGAGGACGTCGAGGCGGTTGAGCGCACGCGTGTGCTCGGCGGATTCGCCGTTGCTCCACAGGATGCGCTCGACGCCGAGCGCGCGCAGGGTGTTGACCGTGCCGACGGGGTCGCCGAGGAGGCTCCAGACGTTGACGGCGCCGACGAGCCGGTCAAGGTCAGCGTTGGCGCGGCGTTTTTCCGCCAAGGTTTTGACCAAGCCGGCGCGCTGCGCGTGGGCACGGTAACGCTTGGCCATGGCCACGTGCCCGCCGGCATTGAAAAACACCCAGCGCAACCGGCGCGGGTAGCCCAGCTCGCCGCGTTGCGCATCCCACTCGGCGGCGGCGTGGAGCCTACCGTCGCTGCGGATGAGGCGCAACGCAGCGTCGTCCGGCGTCTCGATGATGCTCAGGTGCCCGCGCCCGCCGGCGTCGGCGACGCCCCAGAACGCCATGCACAAGCCGCTCCCGCCGCTGTACGTCGGCAGACGGAACAACTCCGTGGCCGGGTCGTCGACGGGCCAGGCGATGCCCTCGTTCAGCGGCGCGATGACGCGCTCGCCGTCGGCGGTGGCGAAGGGCGCGGGGTAACGCAACGGGCGGGTGAGCGACCCCGACGCGCTTAATTCGATGACGCACTCCGGCAGTTCCCCATCCAGCCGCAACGTGACGCTGACGTTGCAGTCGGCGTCGTAATGGAAAAAGCGGTAGCGTAAGGTGTGGCCGCTGACGGCGGCGTCGGTGACGGGCGCGGCGTTCAGCGGGAGCGATTGATAACGGCGCCGGTCACGGCGGTCGAGCACGCTGATGGTGGCGTCGGCGGGATTGAGCGAGACCTCCAGCGCGGCGTTGGCCACCGTCAGCGGCGCGCGCGCGTCGTCGGCGCGGCGGACGTGGAGATTGGCGTGCTTCACCAGCGTCGCGTCATCTATCCACAAATCCGCCGCCCCGCTGCCGGCGAGGCGCGGCTGCAATTCCCCCACCCCCGCCGGCACGACGAACCACGCGCGCACTTGTTGCCACCCCGCGCCGACCGTCAGCGGTTGCTCGCCGAAAAACCAATCCACCACCGCCCCGGCATCGTCGCGCAACACCGCGCACAAAAACACCGGCCCGTGCCCGGCGGGGTCGCGCCGCACCCACGCCGACCACTCGACCACATCCCCCGTCGTCACCGGCACCCGCGCGGCGGGTTCGAGATTCCACTCCGCCGACCCGCTGTTGATGAGCTGCGCGGCCTGTTTGCCGCCGTGCCGGTCGCGCGTTACCACCGTCAACGTCCCGCTGCCCGGCGAGGAAGTCCACAACTCGCGCCACCCAGCCGTGTTATTTTCAAAGCCGGGGTTGTCGAGCAAATTACCACCGTCAGCGCCCGCCGCGCCCGCCAGCAGAAACGATAAAAAGATAAGCCGTAGTCTCATTGCGCCGCGATTATCCAAGATTCCCCCGCCACCGGCAATGGAGCAGACGCGGGTCTTTTTGTATTTTACCGCGAAAATTCACGGGAAGAGGCTTGCATTTTTTTATGATTGGGGGAAACTTGCCGCCTATGTTGAAGAAAATCATGTCACTGTTCGCGCTCGTGCTGCTGGCCGGCTTCAACGCCGGGGCGGTCGAGGATAACCTTAACGTTTGGCCCATGCCCGCCACCTTGCCCACCGCGCCGCCCGCCGGCGTCGCCCGCACGGTATTCCCGATGCCGCGCGTGGAGTGGCTTGGGCGCGTGCAAATCGCCATCGCCGATTCCGCCAAACAAGGCGCGGCGGTGCAGCTCGTCTTCGACGGCGATTCCATCACCGACGGCTGGCACGGCAACGGCAGGAAAGTCTGGGAAGACCATTACGCCAGATACGGCGCGTACAACTTCGGCATCGGCGGTGACCGCACGGAAACCATCCTGTGGCGTCTGGCGCAAGGACAGGCGGCGGGCCTGCAGCCAAAGTTGGTGGCCATCATGATTGGCACCAATAACCTCGGCGGCAACAGCGACGAGGACATCGCCGCCGGCGTCACCGCCGTGGTCAACAAATACCGCGAAGTCACCCCCGGCGCGGTGATTTTGGTGCAGGGCATCTTCCCGCGCTCCGCGTTAGCGACCGACCCGGTGCGCGCGCGCATCAAGAACATCAACACCCTCCTCGCCAAACTGGACGACGGCCAGCGGGTCATCTTCATCGACTTCGGCGACAAGTTCCTCCAACCCGACGGCAACTTGAGCAAGGACATCATGCCCGATTTCCTGCATCTCTCCCCGGCGGGCTATCAAATCTGGGCGGACGCCATCCGTCCCGTCATCGAGAAGTATTTGGAATAATCGCAAACGCCGAAACACCCCGTCGGCTTGCGCCGCCACCCCTCTACGAGCGGGGAATTATTTACGCTGCCGCCGCGACAATCCTCACAGACCATACCCTCCGCGTCAGCGAATTCCCCTCTCGAAGAGGGGTGTCCGCGCCAGCGGACGGGGCGTTTCAGCGTTCATCGTATGGCGCGCGGACATCCTATCCGCGCGCCATACATTTATCCCGCGCTCCGCAACTAACGCCTGATGGCCCACAGCTTGAGGCCGCCTTGGTTAACAAAAAATCCCCGTTACCGCCAAGCACCAGTCGTCAGATTCCAACACAAAACCAGTCAGTCATGGACATATACAAAAATTGATTTGGTGACTATTTTTGAGGCAATCAAAGAAAGTATTTCTATGCAAAAAGGATTAAATATATTATATCTATATCTAGGACTCGCCGCGATAGCGGCTTGTGTTGTCAGCGTCCACGCGGATGAATTGCTCACCTACAAAACGCCCCAGAGCTCCGGTGGTAGCACCGGCTATGCCGCCACAGTGTCCGGGGCTTATACGGATTCCCTCACCGCCAGTTCGCTGAGTTTCACCGGTTTCACCGTCAGCGGCGTGGCAAAATACGGCACCAGCACCATCGCTAACAATATCTATGTGCGTAGCAGCGGCTTTGGCGATGCCGCCAGTAATTATCTTTCCTTCACTGTCACGCCGGAAACTGGCTATGCAATGAACCTTGATTCCATCAACATCAATTTCGGTGCCACTACTGGCGGAGGTGTTCCCAAAGCACGGTTTAGTTATACGCTCTATTCCAGCATGGACGATTACCAGAACGTCATCGCATCTGGCACTTACACGGCCAGTGACCAACAAAATGATTTTGTACCCAACCTCTACACAGTCGCACTCGATTCCACTGGTCTCATGGAGGATGTCACTTTTCGCATCTCCTTTGACTTGCTTAATTTTACTGGCGTTGACGGTGCCATCGCCCGCATCGGACAAGGCAGTGACAGAACCTATGGCATCCAGCTCAATGGCAGCGTCACCGCCATCCCCGAACCATCCACCGCGCTACTGCTGACCGTGGGCGCGGTGGTGTTGCTGGGCACCTTTATGGTTAAACGTCAACCGCGAAACATCAACAGAGGCCTCTATCATGAAAACTAAACTAATATTCACCCTCGCCGCCCTGACGGTGAGCATCATTCCCGCGCAGGCTGCTAACGTCATTTGGAACAGCAGTACAATCAACGGCTTGTGGTCGGACAATGCCAACTGGCAAGGCGACTCCATGCCCGCTTCTGGTGACACTGCGGTCTTTACCGCCGACACACCAGCCGGATTGGTGAAAGCTGCGAATCAGACAAGTGGCGGCGGGTACACCGCCAGCGGCATTGAATTTCAAAGCGGTGGTTGGGAATTGCGCGCTTTTTTCATGTATACTGGAACAATTAATAATACGGGCAATAATACCATCCATATCATATCTACCCCAATAACCGTGGTAGCGAATTGGAACATCGCTGCGGGCAGTGAATTGACTATTCAGGGAGCAACCCGTAGCGATACCCACTACAGCATCAACATCGGTCACAACACCGCCGCCACTTTGAATGTCAACGGTGGTGGGACGCTCATTCTCAACGACGGGATATTCGGTCAGATTGCCGCCAGCAACCTAGTATTGAAGGATAGTATTGACCTCGTTATTAACAAGGAACAGATCTTCAATGTCGCTAACGACAAATTATCCGGTATCTATGCATTTTACACCATTGGCAGCGCCGCCGCCACCCTCAGCATCAAAACCACCAACACGGCTTTGCTTGATGAATACGTCGTGGGCAATTACATCAGAAACACCACCGGCGAGGAATTTGTCTGGACGCAATACGGGGATTATTACACCTACGCCCTTCAGATACCAGAACCGAGCACATTTGTGTTACTTAGCATAAGCGCGATGGCGCTAACCGTCGCCTTCCTGCGCCGGCGCGGTTAAAATATCCAACGTTGGAAAAGCTGTAAGCAGAAATAATTTCAGCTTGCCAATTTCCTTTAACGCTGAACTACCCCGTCGGCTGGCGCCGCCACCCCTTCACGGAAGGGGAATTCGCTGACGCGGAAACCAACCCCACTGACCCTGACCCTTGCTCGAGCAAATTCCCCTTCCGTGAAGGGGTGGCGGC
>JAISCS010000117.1 GCA_031265365.1 Verrucomicrobiales bacterium | reverse complement strand
GCTCGACGGCTCGACGGCTCGACGGCTCGACGGCTCGACGGCTCGACGGCTCGACGGCTCGACGGCTCGACGGCTTCAGCCGCCAGTGTAAAACCAAAAAGGTTTTACATAGCGAGCCGGGTCTTTTTTTACAAGCGAGTTTTTCCATCGGGGACGCCAACTTCACTGTCAGCGGCGTTTATTCCAGCGATAAAATATCAATTCCGCAAGCGCGATTTTCACCGCTGTCAGCGGGCGAATTTTTTCCCAATTACCACGCCGGCACCGGCAGCAGGAGATTTTGATTTATGAAAATATTCATCACCGGCATCGCCGGATTTTTGGGCAGTCGCATCGCGACGGATTTGCTCGCCAAAGGGCATGAAGTGGCGGGCTGTGACAATTTAATCGGCGGTTACCTGGACAATGTGCCGGAGGACGCGGAGTTCTTCCAGGTGGACTGTCAGTATTTGAACGCGATGAAAAAACTCATTCGCGGGCAGGACGTGGTCATTCACACCGCCTGTACCGCCTACGAGGGACTGAGCGTGTTCTCGCCGCACGTCATCACGCACAACACCTTTCAAATTTCCTCCACCGTGTTCACCGCTTGCGCTGACAATCGTGTGCGGCGGGTGGTGAATTGTTCCAGCATGGCGCGGTACGGGCATCAGGAAATCATCCCGTTCCGCGAGGACGCGCTGCCGGTGCCGGTTGACCCGTACGGCGTGTCAAAGCTGGCGGCGGAGCAGGTCGGGCGCGTGTTGTCGGAGGTGCACGGGTTTGAATTTGTGAACCTGGTGCCGCACAACATCATCGGCGCGCACCAGAAATACGACGACCCGTTCCGCAATGTGGCGTCCATCATGATTAACCTGATGTTGCGCGGCCGGCAGCCCATCGTTTACGGTGACGGTCAGCAGAAGCGGTGTTTCACCGACGTGCGGGATATTTTGACCTGCTTCGACCAGGCGCTCACCAGCAGCGCCGCGGTGAGTGAGACCATCAACATCGGTCCCGACGAGGAGTTTGTGACGATTCTGGACTTGGCGAAAATTGTCGCTGAGGTGGTGAATTTCAAAAACCTCGACCCGATATTCGTCGCGCCGCGCCCGCGCGAGGTGAAATACGCGACGTGCAGCGCGGACAAATCCAGGAAAATTTTCGGTTACCGGACCAAGCACTCGCTGCGGGAGAGCATTGAGGAAATGGCGCGCTGGATTGAAAAACGCGGCGTGAAAAAATTCCGCTATCACCTCGACGTGGAAATTATCAATGAAAAAACGCCGAAAACCTGGACGGAAAGATTGTTCACATGAACGTCAGCGGCAAAAAAATCGTGGTGGTTATTCCCGCTTATAAAGCGGCGCTGACGTTGCCGGGCGTGCTGGCGCGCATTCCCGCTGACGTTCACGAGCAACTGTTCAAAATCCTGGTGGTTGAGGACGGCGGCGAGAAAGTGCCGCGTTCCACTGACGCTGAATTATTGGCAAAATATCCGAAAATTGAGGTGTTGTTTCACGAGCATAACCGCGGTTACGGCGCGGCGCAGAAGACCGGTTACCGTCGCGCGCTGGAACTGGGCGCTGACATCGCGGCGATGTTGCACGCTGACGGTCAGTACGCGCCGGAGGAACTGCCGCGCCTGCTGGAGCCGCTGGTCACCGGCAGCGCCGACCTGGTGCTCGGTTCGCGGATGCGGAGCTGGCGTTCGGCGTTGCGCGGCGGGATGCCCAAATACAAGTTCGTCGCCAACATCTGCCTGACGCAATTGGAAAACCTCGCCTACGGTCTGCGTTTTTCCGAATACCACAGCGGCTACATGCTCTACAGCCGCCGGGCGCTGACAGTGGTGCCGTTTGAGAAACTCAGCGACACCTTCCACTTCGACGGCGAGATGCTGCTGGTCGGCGCGAAGAAAGGGCTGCGCGTGGCGGATTTGCCCATCCCAACGCACTACGGCGACGAGGAATCGCACCTCAAGCCAATCAAATACGGCTTCGAGGTCCTCGGCGTCATCCGCGATTACTGGCGAGGGAAATATGATTTTCCAGGCGAATAATGGTCGGTGACCACAGGGATTGTATATGCGCCGATTATTCAAAATTTTATCGTCACCGCCGGTTTTATTATTGTTGCTGGCGATGATTTTTCTCGGAGACCTTTTGCTGGGTGGAAAAATTTTTCTGGCCCGCGACGCGTTGCAGGATTTTTTACCCGCGCGATTATTCGAGGCGAAAAGTTTGCTGAGCGGCGAGTTTCCGTTTTGGAACCCGTATTTGGGCGGCGGCAAGCCGTTTATTGCCGAGCCGCAATCACAGGCGCTGTATCCGGTCAATATTCTGTTTTTGTGGTTCAAACCGGCGCTGGCGTTGAATTTATACTGGCTGGTCCATTTATACATCGGCGGTTTGGGCGCATGGTTTTTCTGCCGGCAAATCAAGGTTGCATCGTCAGCGGCGTGTCTTGCCGCAATATCGTTTATGCTGGGCGTGTGGCTGCTGGCGCAGCTTGAGTTTCCCAACAACGGCGCCGCCGGCGCGTGGATTCCGCTGATTTTTGGCGTGCTGGCGCGGTTTCACGCCGCGCTGCCGCTGACGCCGCGGCCTTTCGCGGAATGTTGGCAACAGCGGCGGTTGGTCGGCGCGCTGGCCATTTTGTTGGCCGTGCAATTTTTCGCCAATTTTCCCGAATTTGTCATCTATCCGTGCGTGGGTTACGCGCTGTATATCAGCGTCGCGGCGGTGATGGAAAAAAGCTGGCGCGTCGCGGCGACGCTGACGTTGCTGTTCACGGTCAGCGGCGCGCTGGCGCTGCTGATGACCCTGCCGGAAACACTGTCCACGGCTGAATTGGTGCCGTATTCCGAGCGGGCGGGCGCGTTCGACACGCGTTTCAACATGGCCTCAATGTCGCTGACGCACTTGTTGTCGGCGCTCTTCCCGTTCATCGGCGGCTTCCCCGGATTCCCCGATAAACATTGGGAAGCTGGCTTGTTTGAATTTTGGATTGGCGCGTTTTACGCGGGCGCCGTGCCGCTGCTGGTGGCGCCGTTCGCTTTTTGGCCGTGGTCGCAAAAAAAGGTCGGCGAGAAAATTCCCGCGCTCGCCGCCGGGGCGATGATTCTCGTCGGCATCGCCCTGGCGCTGGGCGAAAACACGCCGCTGTATCCGTGGTTGCACGCGCACGCGCCGTTGCTGGGACATTTCCGCTTCCCCGCGAAATTTTTAATTCTGGTCGTGCTCGGCTCGCTGATACTGACGGCACTGGGCACCGACACGCTGACGAAAAAACGCGCCGCGCCGCCGCCGCCGCTGGTGACGCTGGGCTGCGCCGTCGCGGTCAGCGGCATCCTCGCGCTGCTGCTGTGGCTGAAGCCGGTGTTGTGCGTTGACTTGACCGGAGCGGCCGGCGCGCAGGTTTCACCGCTGACGTTGGAACGCGCCGGAAAATCCGCCCTGGTCGCGTGGCTGTTTCTGGCGCTGGCGTTCGCCTGGACGCTGGCGCTGACCAAGACCAAAATAAACACCGCGTCATTGCTCGGCGCCGGCGCGCTGCTGATGTTTATAAATTTGCTGGTCATCTCGCGCCAACTGCATCCCGCCGCGCCCGCCGCCGACACGCTGACGCTGGCCGTGCCGCCCGCGCTGGAGCATGTCGCCGCCGACAAGGATTACCGCGCGTTTTCGGTTTATTCCGGCGCGCAGCAATATCTCTACGCCGACCCGCGCGCGGAAATTTACCGCTGGGCGGGCGTCGCCGGCAGCGGCGGCATGTGGGCGCAACTCGACATCCGCCAGCAATACTCGGCGCTGCTCAAGCTGCAAAAATACCACCAACTCACCGCGCTCATCTACAGCGACAACCCCGTGTTGAGCAATCAGGCGTTGGATTTGTTCGGCGTGAAATGGCTGATTGTCGGCGAACCGTGGCAGCGGATT
>JAISCS010000064.1 GCA_031265365.1 Verrucomicrobiales bacterium | reverse complement strand
GCGGAAACGTAGATGAGAAATTCCTCCGTCAGCGTCAGCGGGGCGCCGGTGACGAGTTCGACGCCTAGCACCAGAATCACCGCCGCGATGTACAACCGCGTGCCGCTGGCCAGCACGCGAGTAAACAGAAAAATCAGCGAGGCGGCGTTTTTGGTGCGAACACCAAAACGGATTTGCAAAAACTCATAGATAGAGATGACATTGTAATCGTAGTACGGCCTGATGAACACGTAGCTGACGATGACGCGGCCGAGGACGGTGCCGATGGCGAGTTGTGCGTAGGTGAAATTGCGGAGTGCAAACCCCTCGCCCGGCGCGCCGAGGAAAGTGGCGGCGCTGACTTCCGCCGCTATCAGTGACGCGAGCACCGCCCACCACGGGATGCGCCGCCCGCCGACAGCGAGATTTTCAACCGACCGGCTGCCGCGCCCGCACCACAATCCAACGCTGATGATGAGCGCGAAGTAGGCGAGGATGATGAGGCTGTCGCAGACGAGGTTCATGGTAACGCTGACGGTGAAGTGTAACGGGGCGGGCGCAAATTGCCAGCGCGGTTTTTGGTGAATTACACAACGTCAGCGCGAAAAGTATAACGTTAATGCAAGGTCACCGTCAGCGGCGGATTGGAGAACTATTTGTAAATGCACCAAGCATATTAAAATGGGTTCCTCACCGATAGCAATGGAAGCACTGACGCCAGAACAACTCCCACCGCCCACACCTCCCGCGCATGCCGCTACAATTGTTAATCCTTCGCCATGATGCTACCACAATTCAACCCGCCCTCGCCAAAAACTTTGTCCACATTTGCCGGCGTTTGTTTACAAAATCACGGCAGACCCCACCCAGCCTTGACTTGCTCATACACCGGCAGCGACAGCAGCACATACAGCGGCTCCAAGTCAGGGTTAACCCACGCCACCAGTCTTTGCAAATCCGTTGCTGACATGGTCGTGCAACCAGCGGACGGCACCCGGCCGTCAGCGCGCCAGATGTGGAAAAAAATCGCGCTGCCCGCACCGGATTGGACGTCAGGCGGGGCGTTGTGCGCGATGAATAATTGCAGACTGTGCGCGGGGTCGTCGCGGCTCATTTGCTGGCGGCGCTCCCAATCACTGACGGCGGGTCGACTGAGAATGACCAGCCGGTTGTAGTGCGATGAACTTGCGTCCTCGACCCACAGGTCGCCTGGCTTGATTTGCCGGTAGGGCAGACCCTCGTGCTTTTCAATGTGTGTGGCGTAACCATAGGCATCGCCGAGGGTGAACACGCCGCACGGAGTTTTCCAATCGCCCTCCTTTTTGACCGCGCCAGGCAGCGTCAACGGGTGCAGGCCGCGGCCCCACGCCAAACCGTCGCGCCCGCCGCGCGCGGGAATCAGTCTGCCGACGGCGCGCCACTGGCCGTCACGCTGACGTTCATAACATTGCAGCGTGAGGAAACTGGCGCGCCAGTGACCAGCCAGACCGAGGATAAGTTGACCGGACTCGGCAGGCAAGGTGAACGCCTGTCCGCTGACGCCTAGCGCCAGCAATACCGAAACCGCAAGCAAGCGCACCCGACTTGGCGAGAAAAAAACACCACGTGAAGTTACCTCGTTCATCCACGGTTTCAATCCATAACGGCACCGTCCGCTGACGCTGTGAAACAAAGAAGTGCCCCGGCTAGGACTTGAACCTAGAACCAATTGATTAAGAGTCAACTGCTCTGCCATTGAGCTACCGAGGCGTAAGTGTTATTCCCACAATAGCTTGTAAAATGGATGAAAAGTCTGCAATTCGCATTTTGGACCATTCTTTTAGACCATTTGTCGAAAAAACAACAGCTTGGACGGTTCCCCGCAGGGCGCGTTTACCAATGCTATTGCTATTCGCCATAACCATCATGGATGGCGACTATCTTAGCAAGGTGATATGCAGGTCAAGCGAAAAATTTTGTCCCCCGCGTGGGTGGCGAACGGTATTCCGTCCGCCACGCGGAGCGCTGTTTTTGCCAAGACTAACGTGCCTAATCTCTATCGGCATCGAAACGGCATTTACTATTCGCGCTTGTCTCTTGATGGTCGGCGGCAGTTTCGTTCGCTGGGCAGCGATTTGAAAAGTGTCGCTGCCGGTGAATTAAAAAGGCTCAAACAATTATCCCATGGTCAGCGATTAGTCGGACAAGTCACCGGCAGCGACGAGAACTTGCGCACGTTCGGCGACTGCCTGCGACTTTACCAAGAACGGGTCGCGGCACAACCAAACCGGAGTCTGTCCACCGTGCGCTTCAAGTTAATCGGAGCCAAAGCGCTCGGACGCACGTGGCCGCTGCCGATGACACACACAACCGCGCGCCATCGCGCTCGACGATGTTTATCGGTGGCTGAAAATTATGGAGACCGGCAGCGGATTCATTCCTCCCGGCGCGAAAAAATCCTCATGCAAACACGCGGGAAAATTATCTAATTCTTGTTACAACCGCAACTTGCCGGTGCTGCGCGGCGTACTGGACCTTGCGGTTGAATGCGGGTTGTGTGTCCGCAATGTGGCGCGTGACAAATCCGTTCGCCAGCGCAAATATATCCCGAAAATTCCGGCATTACCGCCGACGGAAAAATTTCGCGAACTGGTCGCGCACTTGAAGAAATCGCCGCTGACGGTGCATCAAGAGGCACGGTTCTTGATTGAGTTTTGCGCTTGCTCGAAGAAATCCGCCGCGCGCGGAGGACGGTCGCTGACGATGAACGCATCTTGCGCGTGGGCGAGTGTCAGCGGACATTGACCGCCGCATGTCAGGAAATCGGCATCGCGCGGTTGACGCACCACGACCAGCGGCATTTGTTCACCACGCGCTGCATTGAGGCGGGGGTGGATATTCCGACCATCTCCCGCTGGCTATGTCACCAAGACGGTGGCGCGCTGTTGATGAAAACTTATGGGCCTCTGCGCGACGAACATTCGCAGACGATGGCGGCGAAAGTCAGTTTTTGACCGCTGACGGTGGCGCGGGAGCGAGTAACCGAGCGACAGCAGCGGCGGCGATGAAGCGTTTGCCCGCCACCGTCAACGTTGGAAAGGTGTGGTCATAAATCCGGCGATATGCCCAAGTCCGGTCACGTCCAAACATCTTCGCAACCTCAGCGGGGGTAAAGGCGGCGCGACCGTGGAACAATGTCAGCGATTCGTGGTTCATAATCTACGATGAGGCGCTGAGCGTGGGGGAGACGCCGATTTTTTCAGGGGGGAAGGGGCGATAAAAAACAAATCCCTTCTTATGCTGTTGGGGAAGCAATTGGTCAAATAAACCACGCTAACACTCTCCGAATGGGGTGAGTAAACATATTCAGTTTCTATTCAATATTTGAATAATCACTAGTTAAAACAAGGTTTGGGCTTTATTTTTTACTATTCAGTATTAGTCTGGTTTCGATGACAACGGCAGCGGACAGATTGGCGCAGCGTATCCGGCTTGAATTGCAAGCGCGGGGAATTGCCACGGCGGTGGAATTGGCCGTGGCGCTGCGGGTGAGCCAGCCGACGTTTTCCCGCGCCATCGCCGGCATGGGGGATGAAATTGTGCGACTGGGAGAAACCCGCGCCACCCGCTACGCGCTGGCGCTTGGGCGCGGTGAATCGTTGTATCGCGTGACCGTCAGCGGGCAGGCCGAGGAATTGGGCGCGTTGCAAGCGCTTTCCGGCGGACATTTTTTACTCGGCTGAACCGTGGCGCGGAGGTTTTTTTGCACGGGGATTTCGCTGACGGTCTGTTTCCTGGGTTGCCGTGGTTCTTGGATGATTTGCACCCGCAGGGATTTCTGGGGCGGCTGTTTGCGCGGCAGCATGGGCGCGAACTGGGCGCTGACAGTGATCCGCGGCTGTGGACGGATGCCCAAGTATTGGCGACGCTGTTGCGTCATGGTCACGATTTGTCTGGTGATTTGGTGCTCGGTGATTCGGCGCTGAGCGTCGCGCTGGGCGCGCCAACGACGCCGGAATTTTCCGCTGACAGTGACCGGTTGCCGTTGTTCGGACGACTGTCAGCGGCGGCGCTGCAAGGCGATTTGCCCGGTTCGTCCGCCGCTGGCGAGCAACCCAAATTCACTTGCCGGCAGCGGCTACGCAACGGACGCGCGCGGCACTGGCTGGTTAAATTCAGCCCGCCGCTGGACACCCCGCACGGTCAGCGGTGGGCGGACTTGTTGGTGTGCGAACAAATTACCGGTGAGATTTTGCGGCAATATAAGGTGCCCGCCGCGCAATCGGAGTGGCTCGCTGACGGTTAGCGGGCGTATTTGCAAGTGAAACGCTTTGACCGTATCGACGCGCACGGGCGGCGCGGTTTGGTGTCGCTGCACGCGCTCGACGCGGCATTTTCGGCGCGTTGGACACACCGTGGAGCGCCGCCGCTGACCGTCTCGAACAAAACGGCTGGCTGTCAGCGGCGGACGCCGACCGGCTGCGCTTCCTGTGGTGGTTTGGCAACGCCATCGCCAACAGCGACCGGCATTACGGCAACGTCAGCCTGCAACTGACCGACACACGTCCGCTGACGCTCACCCCCGCCTACGACACGCTGCCGATGCTCTATTCCCCCAGCGTCACCGGCGAACTCATCCCCCGCGAATTCACGCCGACGCTCCCACCCCCGCGTGAAGCCGCCGTGTGCCAGCGCGCCACCGCTGCCGGCTTGCAATTCTGGCAACAAGTTCGCGTTGACCATCGTCTCAGCGAAAATTTCCGTGCCATCGCCGCTGATAGTGAGCGCAAGCTGCAAGCCTTCGCACGACGGCTGGACAGTTAGAAGAAAGACCGTTGACGATTAGGAGTTCGTTCAACAGAATACAGGAATGGTTATCGGGTGGTTATCGGGTGGTTGTTCGCGATGATTGCCTTGGCGCCTGTGGCAATGCTCGCGTTGTTGAGTCAATCCGTGACGTGGGGAATAGCCGGAGCCGCGCTCAAACGTTATCAACGTCGCGCGGAATTGAAAGGTATTACCTTGTGCCATGCCGCGCGGAGTATCGCCGGAGCGCAAATCATCATTTCACTGATTCAGGTAATTGCCTTCGCCGCATTGCCGACAATCTTGGTTTTCGGTGAGTCAATGGCTTGGCGGCAACTAATCGGACAGGGCGTTGCCGAGGCTACTGCTTGGCGAGAGAAGATTGAACGCGTTGAACATTTTGACCTTTGGCTTTGGGCTAAGGGGGTGTATGAGCGCTCAAGTCAAAGTTTCATGAATGATGTGGTAGAAAGTGAACGAGAAAAATAAAATGAAAAACATGAGGAAAAGTTTGGCGGAGGCGAAAGCGGCGCCGAAGGATGCCGCCAAAATCACGGTGACGGCTCCAACCAAGGACATCCGTGGTGAAGGTTTGCTGATGCGCCCATTTGTTGCGCACGTCGCGCAACTCGCTCACGAGACTGCGTTCGGTGTGGCCAAGTACTTTTTTGAAAACTTCGTTCCACTGATTCCACAACGTCGCAAGCAGGCTGGCGGTGTCCCATTTTGGTTGGTCAGGGGTGCCGAAAAAATCCACCTGGGTGGCGCTCAGGGTCTTTCGCGTCTCCGCAAACCAGTCGTCCTGGTAGTTGTTTTTTAACTCACACTCGATAAATGGCCGCAGTCCAGCGGTCAATTGCTCAAGACATTTGCCAATACGTTCATGGTTGGTGATGGCCATAATTTACTTCCGGTTAAAATTCAATTCCCACTGCGCAAGAACATCCATTATAGCGTCAAATTCCCGCGGTTGGCCAAAAAACATTTGCTGCATTTTGGCGTAATCCTCGCGCAAGGGTTTTATTCGATGCGCCGGCGGCATGATGCGCAAGGTACCTTTGACCATTTCGCCGTGCCTCGCCCATGAGGATTTGAAGAACAGATTTCTTGAAAATCAAAAAATCGCTGATTCCCGGCAACTGAAACAGTTCCTTCAATATCCAGCAGACCCAAAAATCCTTTTCCACGATGAGCGGTGTCATTTGCCGAGCTGCCGCCGTTTGCACAAAACCGGCGCGGCGGTCATCTGAACTAACTTAGACGAATTGATTCATATATTTAACTTTCCGCCGATAAACGCCGCAGCACATCCCCGATCCACGCGGGCGCATGAACGGCGTCTTTGCGCAGCGATTGCAAGTCAACCGGTCGCAATTGCCGTTGCAAACGCCGTACGATTTGCTCGTTGACCTGCGCCCTGCCGAGATAACGCAGCGCCTGAATGACCAGTCCGTTCAACCGCCCGACCATTGCCAGGTTACGGGGCGCGGTCCGTTTCAAACTGATTTCCTGCGCGCCGAGTTTTATCCGTTTGGACGGTACATCAGTCAGAAACACAATTTTTGCCGGAGTCTGCTCGGACAACCCCAGCAAATTCGCCGCATACGCACCGGAAGGTTGAATGCGCACACCGTGAATTTTTGAACAAAATCGAAAAGTAGACCCGTCAACTCGATAAGCTCCAATCTGAAATCGCGTGGAATTTGGGTTTGGCAATTTACTATAAAGTGGGTGGACTTCCATGGAAATTGAACGGTGTGCGAAAGGGAGTTTGTTACGTCGAGCTTGCTTACAAACGTGACGAAAAAACTCAGACCAGCAAGCCGCGTGTTGCGCCGCACAGATGTTTCTAGATTCCGGTGATGGAGTGGTGTTCAAGGGTAAGGTAGGTGGCGCTCAGTCGAAAGCATTGGTAACGATGGAAACGAGCACCGGTCGCTTTTGGGCTGGCGTGATAAAATATGAAGGCTGTGTGCCGCTGATTTTGAAATTCCAAGACGATGCTGATGATGACACGCCGCTGTTGGAACACGCGCTGTCGCTGACTGCGAAGCGGTGCGGCATTGACGCGGTGGATTCCATGCTGGTCAGCGGCAAAAACAGACGGGGCGGACGCATCATCATTTTGCCGCCAAGCGTTTTGATGTTCGTGACGGTCAGCGGGTGCATTATTTGTCATTCGCCGGTGCCACCGAGGGCAAGTACGGGATAGGAGAAACAGCGTCAGCGGACTATGTTCATGTGCTGACCGCCGCCGTTCGATTGTCGCGCGATATTCGCGCCGGTGAAGAAATGTACGCCGCGCAATTTTCAACATAGCCGTCGCTAACATTGACGACCACATTCGCAATCACGGATTTTTGTTTGACGGCAAGGAATGGCATCCGGCACCAGCGTTCGACTTGACTCACGCCGCCATCACAGAAACCGCCGAGCGCGCGATGCCCGTGGCTGGCAAGGTGCGAAATATTACACGCGCTGACATTGAACGTCTCGCCGCGCAAGCCGATTTGCTACGCAAAACCGCTGACCATGCACTGGAACAAATCGGCGCCGAACTGAAAGATTTTTCCACTGTCGCTGCCGCTATGACGCCGTTGCCGGAGAGTATCATCGCCGAGGGCGCCGCTGGCAGTGGACAGCGTTACAGGAAAGTGACCGACTACGATTGATACGGCGGCTGTACTTTGTTGACTTAAGACATTATACAATCGGCTGATTTCAGTCACCGGCAATAAAATCCATCATTCAATGGTTTCTTGTTTTGCTATCCATCAAACGGGATAAGCCTTGTAATCAATATGAAACTGTTATTTTTAATATTGCTTAACGGCTATGCAAAATACTTTTGAATTTAGAAATCCACTGGTCGAAAAATATCAAAATTTTTCCCGCAGTTTCACCACCATCAACGCCGTTGACATCAAGGCGAAAGTGGATGAGGAATATGCCAACGGACGCTACTGGCCCGAGCCGCTGATTCAAATCAATCCTCATTACAAGCGGTCAAAATCCGTGTAGGATTTGGTCGCTGACGGCGTGTTGCATCCGTTATGTGGGAAGATTTTTCAGTTTGCCGGAACTGACATGACGCTTTATCAGCACCAACTTGAAGTCATCCTCAAGGCGGCGCAACGACGCAGTTACGTGGTTACTACCGGCACGGGGTCGAGCAAGTCCATCGCTTTTTTTCTACCAATTATTGACCGAATTCTAAAGGCGCGCGCCGCTGACGGTGGCTCGCTACACGGGGCAGGAAGGCCGACACGAACAATCGCGGCCCGCTGCCGCCGCTGCCCATGCTGTATTGCTCGCCGACGATGGAACTGAGCGTGGACATCTCGGCGCTGAACGTGGTATATTTACGCAATGTCCCGCCGACGCGGATTTTGCATGGTTGTCCCGCCTCACCGCCAGTGGCTATCAACGACCGGACGAACTGCGTGTTCCGCTCGCTGACGGTGTTACTGCTGCGGCGCGTTACAAAAACGCCCGCGTTTGCATGTTCCGCAAAGAACCGCCGCTGCCCGTGCGTGAGCGACTGGCGGAGCAAGGTTTTACCGTCGTGGTATTTCCCGCCGCACCGTCAGCGTGGCCGGAAATTTTCACCGCGCATTCCGAAATATTTGGCAACCTTGCCATCTGATAAACTTATTGTTTTCAGACAAAACCTCGCAGGATTGACAAATTTTGTCTGAAACAACATTATGGCACTCTACTCACCGGGCGTTACATTGAAATTCATGTTTTGCCGTTCTCCTTCGCCGAGTATGTTTCCATTTTTCCCGTGACCGAGCGGACGGACACGCTGTTTTCCCGGTATCTCGCCAGCGGCGGCATGCCCGGCGCCGTTGACCTTCCCATCCAAACCGCGCTGCCCTATCTTGCCGATATTTACCAAAGTATTGTACGGAAAGACATTCTGACCCGCCATCGCTGGCACGCTGACAATCACTTTGAAAGGGTCACGCGGTTTGTGTTTGACGCGATTGGCGCGTCGCTGCCAGCGGGAAAAATTGCCAACACCCTCCAGACCGCGGGTGTGAAAATCTCTCACAACACAGTCGCCAACTATCTCGACGCGCTGGCTGAGTCGTTCCTTTTCTATAAAGTTCGCCGGTTCGATGTCAGAGGCCGGAATATTCTTTCGACCCAGGAAAAATATTACGCCGCTGACCTCGGCTTCAAACGCGCCGCGCTTGGCGATGCGATGCTGTCCGATATGGGACACAACCTTGAAAACATCGTGTTTCTCGAACTCCTGCGCCGCGGCCACCAAGTGTTTGTCGGCAAAGCCGCTGACACTGAGATTGATTTTGTCGCTCGGCAGCCCGGCGGGGCAACCGAGTATTACCAAGTGGCTTACGCCGCCAAAGAACCCAAAACTATTGCGCGCGAATTGCGTCCGTTTGATTTGGCGAAGGATTTCAACCGCCGGACCCTCATCACCACTGACGTTGAGCCAACCGCCAATCTCAACGGCATTTGTAAAATCAACGTCATTGACTGGCTGTTGGAGGGCAAGCCATGAACGCTGACACTGAGTTTCTTCCCGGCAGTCTCGTCCGCGCGCGCGGGCGGGAATGGGTTGTTTTGCCGGAATCCGCGCGCGGGGTGTTGCGGCTGCGTCCGCTCGGCGGTTCCGACGAAGACATCGCGACGCTGGCGCCGGCGCTGGAAAACGGCGCCGGCCCCTTCCGCTCGTTCGGCAACATCGCCGTCGAGCCGCGCGCCTATCAACTTATGCCGCTGTTGATGGCGCTGAAATTACCCGTGGCGCGGCTGCTCATCGCCGACGATGTCGGCATCGGCAAAACCATCGAGGCGGGGCTGATTGTGCGCGAACTGCTTGACCGCGGGGACATCGCGCGCTTCGCCGTGTTGTGCCCGCCGCACTTGGTTGACCAGTGGCAAGCGGAATTGGCCACGCATTTTCATCTCAAAACCGTGGCGCTCACCTCGTCCAGCGTCAACCGGTTGGAGCGCGAATTGCCGCCCGGTGTATCGTTGTTCGCGCAACACCATTTTGTCATCGTCCGCCTCGACTTCATCAAAAGCGAGAAAAACCGCGAGCATTTTTTAGCCATCGCGCCGGAGTGTGTTGTCGTTGACGAGGCGCATACTTGCACCACCGGTGGACAGGGACGACAATTGCGCTTTGAGTTGTTGCAACGCCTGACCGCCGATGCTGACGGTCAGCGCCACTTGCTGTTGCTGACCGCCACACCGCATTCCGGCGACGACGCGGCGTTTCACAATTTGCTGTCGCTGCTCGACCCGCGCTTCGCCGCGCTGGACACCGTCAGCGGCGCGGCGCGCGAAAAATTGCGCGCGGAATTGGCGCGGCATTTCGTCCAACGCCGTCGCAAGGACATTGAGGAATGGCGGGACACCGGCGTGTTTCCGCGCCGCAAAATCGCCGAGGTCACTTACACCCTCACCGGCGCGTGGGGCGACTTTTTCGACGCCGTGCAAAATTATTGCGCGAACCTCGCCGCCCGCACTGAGGCCGCTGACGGCGGCGCGGGGCGGCTCATTTGGTACGCCACGCTCGCGTTGCTGCACTGCGTCGCCTCGTCACCGGCGGCGGCGGAACGCGCGCTGACCACGCGGCTCACCGGCAGCGCCGCGCAGCCCGACGAACCGTCCGACGAGCACCGCCTCTACGACGCCGACGGTGACGACCTCACGCTCGACGACCTCGAACCCGCCGCCGCGCTGGAAGACGCCGCCGCGTTGAAATCGCTCATCGTCAGCGCCCGCAAATTGTCCGGCACCGACGGTGACCCCAAACTGGCGGCGCTGGCGCGGCACGTCACGCTGTTGGTGAAAGAACATTTTCGCCCGGTGATTTTTTGCCGTTACATCGCAACCGCGAAATATGTCGCGGAACATTTGCAAAAAATTTTCCCGCGACACGAGGTTGCCACTGTCACTGGCGAACTCACGCCGGAGGAGCGCGAGGAGCGGGTCGCCGCGCTCGGCGAAAGCGAGCGCCCGATTTTGGTCGCCACCGATTGTTTGTCCGAGGGCGTCAACTTGCAACACCGGTTCACCGCTGTCGTTCACTACGACCTCGCGTGGAACCCGACCCGTCACGAACAGCGGGAGGGGCGCGTGGACCGTTTCGGGCAAACCGCGCCGGAAGTTCGTTGCACGATTTTATATGGTCAGGACAACCCCGTGGATGGTCTCATCCTCAACGTCATTTTGCGCAAAGCCAACACCATCCGCGAGACGCTGGGCGTCATGGTGCCGCTGCCGGAGAACGAATCGCGCATCCGGCACGCGCTGGTCAAAGCCGCGTTGTTGCGGCGCAATGATTATCAGCGCGAACTTGAGTTCACCGTCAGCGGCGAGGAGTTGCAACCGCTGGAAGTCGAGTGGCGTGACGCGCTGGAAAAAGCCAAACAAAACCGCACCATTTTCGCGCAACGCTCGCTGCATCCCGACGAGGTTTTGCCTGAATGGCAAAAACAACTGACCGCTGTCGGTGACGAAAATGCCATCCTGCGTTTTGTGAAAAACGCCTGCGCCCGCCTTAACGCGCCGCTGGAAGTGAATAGTGAGTGGCGAATGGCGAATGGGAAAAACACCACCGCTGACCGTGACCACTATCCACCACTCACCACTCACTATTCGCCACTCACCAGCTTCCGCTTTCTTCCACAACACTTGCCGGCGGCACTCCGCGAGCGTCTCGCCGCAGTCGGCCTCGACCAACCGCTGACGGTGGCCTTCCATTATCCCTCCGCCATCGGCGCGCACTTCATTCACCGCACGCATCCGCTGGTCTCGCTCATCGCCGACCATGTGCTTGAATCCGCGCTGGACGACAGCTCACGGTCAGCGGTGGCATCCCGCTGCGCCGTCACCGTCACCAAAGACGTGGACACCGTCACCCGCCTCTTTTTGCTCCGGCTCCGCCATCAACTGACCGTTCGCCAAAAAGGACAAAACCGCGTGCTCATGGCCGAGGAAACCGTCTCGCTCGCCTGTCGCGGCTTGCGCCAGCCCGAATGGCTCTCCGTCGCTGACAGTGACCGCTTGCTCGAATGCGTTCCCACCGCCAACACCGCGCCCGCCGTCACCGTCAGCGAGCTTCAGCGCGCCATTGAATTTTTCAACCGGCAACAACCGCGCTTTGCACAACTCGCCCGTGAGCGCGCCGCCGACCTGCTCGCCGACCATCAGCGGGTGCGCGAAGCCGCCAGCAGCAGCGCCGCCGCCGAAGTCGCGCCATGTTTGCCGGTGGACCTCGTCGGCGTGTTTGTCCTGTTGCCGGATGTGTAGTTTTAGGTCACTTCCAAAACTCGACAAAAGTGTTGAGTTTTGGAAGTGACCTCTATGAAAGGGGCATTGCGGTCATGAAATACTGTAAAAATGCCTCAATTTATTTTCGTCCCAAACTTCGTGTTCTTGACAAGTTTGGAACAAAATCGCTACAATCCATTTTGTCATGAACTTGGTTAAAAGAGAGCTTTACCTAGCCCAATTACGGCGGTTGTGTGACAAAAACCTCATCAAAGTCGTGACCGGCATCCGGCGGTGTGGCAAGTCCACCATTTTACAAATGTTCCGCGACGAATTACTCGCCAAGGGAGTCACCGCCAACCGCATCGCCTTCGTCAACTTTGAGGAATTTGAAAACGCCAAGTATCTGCACGACTGCGCCGCCGCCTATTACGACATCATCGGGAGGCTGGACTTGACCAAGCCATGCTACGTCTTTCTCGACGAAGTGCAGAACGTCAAAGAGTTTGAGCGGCTGGTGGACGGTCTGTTTGTCAAACCAAACGTTGACCTCTATGTCACCGGCTCGAACGCCTATCTCCTTTCCGGTGAGCTTGCCACGTTGCTCACCGGACGCTACATCGAAATTCACGCCCAACCGTTTTCGTTCGCTGAATATGTCTCACTTTTCCCGTCCGTCTCGAAATCCGAATTACTCAATCAATATATTGCCAACGGTGGAATGCCCGGCACGGTCGGTCTTTCCGAGCTGGACGCAGTGCCGTATTTGAAAAACATTTACCAGAGCATTATCAAGAAAGACGTTTTAACTCGTCACCGGTGGCACGCGGACAACCAGTTTGAGCGCGTTACCCAATTTATCTTCGACTCCATCGGTCTTTTTCTCTCCCCCACGAAAATAGCCGCCACCTTGCAGGCGTCCGGCGTCGTAACCTCCAAACACAGCATCGCCAACTATCTCGACGCCCTCACCGAGTCATTCCTGTTTTACAAAGTCCGCCGCTTCGATGTACGTGGTAAAAAAATTCTCTCTACGCAGGAAAAATACTACGCCGCCGACCTGGGCTTCAAACGCGCCATCACTGGCGAGGCTATGTTTGCCGACATGGGACGCAATCTCGAAAACATGGTCTTCCTTGAACTCCTGCGGCGCGGCAACGAGGTCTTTATCGGCAAGGCGGACAACAGTGAGATTGATTTTGTCGCCCGCCCGCTTGGTGGTTCGCCCGAATACATCCAAGTCGCTTATACCGCCAAGGAAGAAGCCACCCGCAAACGCGAAATGCACCCCTTCACCGTCGCCAAGGACTATAATCGCCGTACGCTCATCACCACCGACCATGAACCGACGGCCAATATCAACGGTATTCGCAAAATCTATGTCGCCGACTGGCTGCTCGAAAACCAGGTAACAAAAAGCGCTCCATGAAAAAGAACTCCGCCGCGTCGTATTCCACCAACTCGCTGATGGCGCGATGTATAAAACCTTCCTCGCGCCGGAGCGCCAGCTCGCGTGAACCAGACCCATTTAGCAAGCCTTGAGTCATTCACTGCTGGTGAAAAAAAATTACAAAAAACTCTTGCACTGAAATGCAGTGTTGTCCCTAGCATTCCGCTGAATATGAATCGCGCATTCCTGAAACGCTTTGAATCCCCAGTAAGTCGGGGGGGCAGAGTTTCCGGCGTTGGCAACAACGCCCATGCGCCACCATTTTTCAGCGAGATTTTTTCCGCAGATTTTTTTCCCATTTCGCGCAAGTAACGGCGGCGGCCAGCCGCCGCGCGACATCACTCCATCCGTGGCAAGAGGCCCGCGTGTTGTACGCGTAGCCCACATCAAACTGTCTGCTTTCCCATGAAAACCCCAATCCGTAAAATCAAAACTCTCGCCGCGCGTACAGTCAGCGGCCTGTCATTACTCGCAACTCTGTGTTCATGCGGCGGCGACGCCGGGCGCGCGCCGGACTGGTTGGTCGGCGACGACCCGGCGCTGACCGTGCGCGAGGATGCCGTCCGTTCGGAAGTGTCGTGGTTCGCCAAAGCCTTCGCCGGCGGCGCGCGGCAGGAGGACATCGCGGCGTTTTTCACGGACTATGGTTACGACGTGACCGCCGTGGAACTGGTCAAAATCGAAAAAAATATTTCGGGTAAAATTTTCACCTACGCGGTGTTTACCGTGACCGCGCAGGATTTTTATCGCGCCGGCGCGGCACCGCTGTCTGACGACACGGAGTTAACACAACCGCTGGTCGCCGCCGCGGAGTTGGAGCGCGGCCTGCCGCCGGGCGCGGTCTGGGATATCGCGAACAAGACGCGCGCGCACGGCGCCGGACGGAACGTCGCGCTGTTGTGGAAACTGCGCGCGAACCGCCGCGGCAAAACCGTCGCCGACCACCCGCAGGCCGACGGCACGGTCAGCGACAGCCGCCTCGCCGCCGCGCGCGACCGTTACGCCGCGTATCGCCAGGCCCTCGCCGCGTCGCTCGACGTCATCAACCGCGAGGTCAACAATTTTCTCCGGCAGCGGCTGGCGACGGTGCCCGGTTTTGACGCCGGCAAGTTTGACGGCATCAGCAACCGCGAGTTGACGCGCTCCGGTTTGCGCGTGGGCGGCGGCGACCTGTTTGGCGCGGCGGCGGGCAGTTTTGGCGGTTACCGTGAGGCGCGCATGGGCGCGGCGGCGGGCACCATTGCCGGCTTCGCCTACGACTGGCTGTCCAAGGAAAACGACAAAAAGCGCCGGGAAAAAGAAGCCGCCGCGCACAATGCCGCGCGGCGTGCGCAACTCACCGCCATCGAAAAAGAGACGCGGCAGTTGTTCCGCGCGCTGCTGGACAAATACCAAACGCAAATCGCCGACGCGCGCACCCGCCCGGACGACCCGCTGCCGGTGGCGCATTTCACCAGCGCCGACCTCGCCCCCGCGCCCAAGCCCACGCCGGCCTCATTAGCGGAGAAAAAATAATTCAACGCAGTCAGTTTTAATAATTCAACGGAGAAAAATATGCAGACCAAAATCATCATGAATAAAATCAACAACCTCGCCGCGCTCATCGTCAGCGGCTGGTTCATTAACACGCCGCTGACGGTGACGGCGGCAGACCCGAACCAAGTTACATACCTCCCACGCCATTCGGCGACGGCGACAATCAGCGACGAGACGATAACGACGACGGCGTCGTCCACGGGCGGCATTGTCATCTGGCACCAGAAGCCGAGCGGCACTCTTTACGCCAGCAATGTCGGCGCTATTTCGCATGGCCATGACGCGCTGGCTATTGTCGTGGAAGCCCAGAAAGCGGAGTTTTCCGGCACAAATATTTCGGCAACCACCACCGGCAGCAACACGCATGGAATTTTCGTGGGCGGTACAGCTTTGTTTGTGGTGAACGAACTGGGGGTCGAAACCGAGGGACGCAACTCTGTCGGCGTCATCGTCAACGGCGGCGCGGTTTTTTCCGGCACTCATGTGTCCATCACCACCAGTGGCGCGGCGGGTATCAGCGGGGGTGATATTATTCTCGCTACCATTGATACCCTGCCAATTGCCGGAATAGAAGGTGATGACGGCAGTATCGGTTCCATAGGTGTAATGGTTGATGGTTAACGTCGCATAACACCTCAAATCTCCCCCGCCGAGGTGACCGTGGCGAAATCCACTTCCAGCGTTTTGAAATGCCCCTCGCCGCAACGAATTTTTTGCTGCTCGAACGGGCGCAGTTCCGCCAGATTTTTCGTGCCTTTCGTCTCTCGCACCAAATATAACGTGGTGTCGTGATGTTTGACTATCGCCCAATCGGGATTGTACGGTCCGATGGGCGTTTCCACTTGGAACCACGCGGGGAGTTTGACAAACAGCTTGATGTCCTCGCGTCGGTCCAATTCCTCGGCAAACTTGCGCTCCGTCTCTGATTGATAAACAATCGCGTCATACACGCTTTTCCTGACCTCCAGCCGGTTGGCCAGGTAACTCATGATTTCCTCCTCCTCGAACAACCGTATGTCGTATTCCTCACCGGCGATTTTTTCGTATTTGATGCCGTCAATAATCAACCGTTGCAATTCCCGTTTCAAAATCGCCGCCACCTCATCCATGAATTTTTGCGGATTGTTCAAAAAGTCTTTCAGCCGTCCCGATTCAATCAAAATCCGCGCTATCGTTGACCGTGTCAACTCTGTTTCTCCCTGCAAATAAGCGATAACGTCCGGAAGTTCTCCTCGAAACTTCACCTGCTCCCAAGAATCGTGTATCGCGATGGCGTCAATTCCGGCGCGGTCAATTTTTACCTGCGCCTCGGAAACGCGCACCCGCGCCGCCTCGATAACTGCCATTCCCTTGAGCGCCTTGACCGCGTTGGTCACCAACGTCGCCGTTTGATATTCAACCGAGTAAGTGGTTTTGCCGCTGATTTTTTGCCACAAAATCTTGAAGTCCTCATCCCGTTCAATCTTCTTTTTGAACTTCAATTTTTGCCCATCATCAGTGTCCCGCTGGATGTGCCGCTCCAGTTGATATGACTTCAACACCTCAATCACCGCGTCGCGCCACCCCGCCAATTCCGGCGGCAAGCCCAAATCCCAATCATCTTTCCTCGGGTCAAAAACCGGCTGGATTTTGCCGCTCTCGCCCAAAATTCCCCTCACCGTCAGCGCCTGAAAAATTTGCTCCGACACCGCGCGCCCGCTGACCGTGACCGCGTCCGCGCCGTCCACCGTCAGCGACAGCTTGGCAAAGGCAAACTTCGACACCTTGCCAAACGTCACGCCACAATCCTCCTCGTATTCATTTTGCAAATTCTCGGCGAAACTCTCGTAGCTCTCGTTCGCCACCACCAGCAGCTTGTTGATATTCTCGTCAAACACCCGCTCGCCGTTCTGGTTCACCGGCAGTCGCAAACCGCGCCCGATTTCCTGCCGCTTTTTCATTGCGGATTGGGTCTCGTTCAGCGTGCAAATTTGAAATACGTTCGGATTGTCCCAGCCCTCGCGTAGCGCGGAATGGCTGAAGATGAACCGCAGCGGCTCGTCCAGCGATAGCAGCCGCTCCTTGTCGCGCATAATCTTTGCGTAAGTGTCATCGTCAGCCTTCGTCGCGCCGTTGGTGTCCTTGAATCCTTTTTTGTCGCTCGCAAAATATCCGTCGTGCAACTGTCCCACCGGAAAATGCCGGGCGTCAGCGTCCCGATACTTCTCCAGCGCCGACAACTCAGCGAACGCCTGCTCAAACACCGCGGCAAATTTCCCCGGCAGCGCCCGACCGTCAGCGTCGTAATCGCGGTAATTCGCCACGCGGTCAATGAAAAACAAACTCAGCACCTTGATGCCGCGCCCGCGCAACGTCAGTTCCTTGTCCAAGTGCCGCCGCACCGTGTCCTTGATTTGCGCGCGCCAGACCTCCTCTCGCACCCCGCCCAGTTCCCGCCCCACCGTCAGTGTCGTGCCGTTGCCAAACCGCACATACTCGCGCTCCGGCTCGCCGTTGATTTCGGTGATGATAAAACCATGCCGGTAATTCGCCCGCTGCGCCGAGCGCACGTACAAATCATCCCCGCTTTTCACCGTCAGCGTCTTGCGCTTGGGACCGCCCGCGCCCTGCACATCCAGTTCCAGCCGCGCCTTGATGCCGTTCTTCCGGTACACTTTCAGCAACTTCACGTAGGCGTCATTTTGCGACTCCCCGCCCGTGACGCCCGCCACGGTGATTTGCTTGACCAGCCGCAATTCAAACGCCCGAATCGGGTCGAGCGAATACACCAAATTGTAAGGATTTTTGTGCGTGGCGGAATAACGCAACGTGCAGAGCGGGCGCAGCGACTGGATGGCTTCCATCGCCTTGTCCGTGTTGTCCACGCTTTGTGGCTCGTCAATAATCACGATGGGATTCACCGCCTGCACAAACTCAATGGGCCGCCGCCCCGACAGTTTGTCCGCCTCCTTGTGGATGACATTGCTCTTTTGCTCATCGTCAGTGCCGGCGAAATTTTTGCGAAAAGCGTCAATGTTGATAATCAAAATCTGAATCTTGTTGCTGACCGCGAACTGCCGCAAGCGGCTGACTTTTTTCGCGTCATAAACAAAATACTCGAACTCCACGTTGTTGTAGAGCGCCTTGAAATGTTCCGCCGTGATTTCCAAATTCTTTTGCACACCCTCGCGAATGGCGACGCTCGGCACGACGATGATGTATTTCGCAAAGCCGTATTTTTTGTGCAATTCAAAAATCGTGCGGAGATACACGTAAGTTTTGCCCGTGCCCGTCTCCATTTCCACGGAAAAATTATACGCTGACGGTGACACCGACTGACGGGGCGCGAGATGGAATAATTTGTCATCCGCCTCCAAATCATTCCGTTCCTGCACCGCCCGCAAATTTTTCAAAAGTTGCTCATAACCCAGCGCCAGAAAATTACCAAATCCCAACTCTGTCTGTTTCATGCTGCCACAGTAGTCACTGTCAGCGTAAGTATTGACGCCGATTTCAAAATCCCCTTGGTTCAGCGGCTGACCGTCGAACAAATCCACCACCGCGTTCACCGCGGCAAGCTGGTATTCCTGTTTGGCATCAAATTGAAGTTTCATGGCTTGGTTTTTTTGACCATCTTGGGGTTGGGCAATTTTTTTACTGTCTCTTCAAAATCAGTGTCAACCCGGCGCGGAAGCAAGGCGCGCATGGACTTGAATTTATCGTATTCCCGTTCCGCTTTGAGCAAGGCATTTTCATGGGAAATACTGCCCGCGTGGGAGAGAATTTCGCGGTCGTTCAATGTGAGAAATCCGTCCAATTTTTCGATCCAATCCTGCATATTCATCGGAATCCTGCGCATCGCTTGTCCTTCGGCAAACACCAAATATTGTTCCACCAGATTGTTCAAAGCCGATAGTTCTTGTTCATTCAGGTAATTTTTGGCTACGCTCAGGTCATGTTTTCGGGCCACCGCGCCACGCCAATTAGTCAGACCGGCGTTTGGTTTGGCGGCATTCGCGCGCTCATGGATGATTTCGGCGGCGGTTTTGCCGGTGATTGCCCAATGCACTTTGTTTTGTACGGTTTTGAAAAATTGAATACTGGTTTCGCTGGTCGGGTCGTAATCAATACTGGTGGCGTAGATATCCGTGATTTTTTGATAAAAACGCCGTTCTGAAGTGCGAATATCCTGAATCCGGCGCAAAAGCTCCTCGAAATAATCAAACGGTAAATCAGGATTTTTCAACCGTTCATCATCAAGTACGAAGCCCTTGACGATAAACTCGCGCAAGTGTCGTGTCGCCCAAATACGAAACCGGGTAGCCACAGTGCTCTTAATTCGATAACCGACGGAAATAATCATATCAAGATTGTATAACTCCACCACCCTTCTGACTTCCCGATTACCCTCCATTCGAACTGTCAAGGATTCCTTGACAGTTGCCTCCGGCAGTAACTCAACTTCGTTGTAAATGTTTTGGATATGGAGACTTACATTTTGCTTGGTCGTTTGAAACAACTCCGCCAAATGTTGTTGACTGAGCCATACGGTATCTCCTTCAAAGCGCACGTCAATCTTAACGCGACCATCCTCAGTTTGGTAAACTAAGAACTGCCCTTCAGTCGGTGGCAAAGGTTCGTCATTGGTGTCCATATCGCTCCTTAAACCGTTTGAAACTTCACCACGCCCTTGGATTTCATGATTTGCACGGCGTTGGTTTTGAGTTGGTCGTTGTTGGCAAAACCGGCGTCGAGGCAGACCATGCGGGACGGTTGACGGTCAGCGATGGCTTTGATGACTTCGGGCGTCAGGTTTTGCTCCAGACAAATTAGCAAGGAGCCGTCCGCGATGGCATAAACGTCACGGTCAGCGAGGCGGAGTTTTTCAATCTTCACTGTCAGCGGGAAACCGGACTTGAGCAACAATTCGTAGAGCACGTCTTCCTGCGAGCGCCCCGGCGTCAGGTGGTCAACGTGCAATTTCAATTCTTGCACCAGCGTCGCCTCATCCGGCGGTTGCTGCCGGTTCCACGCGGTGAAATTGGAGCTTTGCAATTTGAACACCTTGAAACCGAGGTCACGGTCAGCGGAGGTTTCCAAGCCAAGTTGGTCTTGGTTTTCGGTTTGCAATTTTTTAATGACGCGGCGGACACGCTCTTTGGTGATGTCGGCGATGGTTTTGTAACCGGCTTTGGCGGCGTCACTGTCAGCGGCGCATGGTTCGGGGAGTTGGACTAATATGAATTTGCGAGTGCCACCATCATCTTGGTTTAGTTGTAATACTGAATGTGCCGCTGTTCCTGAACCGGCAAAGAAATCTAAAACTATGTCAGATTTATCAGTAGCAATAAAAAGCATTTGCTTTATCAAAGATGAAGGTTTTGGTGTATCAAATGGTGTTTTACTTTCAAACAATGCACTTACCTCTTTATTAGCGGCATCATTATGCCCGACTTCTTCAAAAGCCCACCAAGTAATTGGAACTCGACCTTGTTGCACTTCATTTAAATATCTTTTTAATTGTGGAGCTCCTTTGCCATCTTTTCCAAAATAAATACGATTTTCTTTTAGCCATTTTTCCATTGTATCTTGACTAGCGCGCCAGCAACTACCTTCAGGCGGATAAAATTGCTCCTTAGTATTTGGATTTATTATTGGATAAACTCCACTGGAAGAAAATGACTTTACTAAAAGATTATCAGATCTCCAAAGCCCCTTTCCATCACCGTCATCATTTTTATATGGTGCATTTTGCTCTTCAGTTCGCGGCAATAAATTACGTTTGAATGATTCACTTTTTTGGTATACCACAATGTAATCGTGCGTGGTTGAAAATCCTTTTGAATCATTAGTGGCGGCATATTTCTTTTGCCAAACAATACATGCTAAAAAATTTTCTTCCCAAAATACCTCATTACAAATCTTTCTAAGATTATCCACCTCCGCATCATCAATGCTAATAAAAATCACCCCGTCATCCCGCAACAAATTTCTGGCGAGAAACAAACGCGGATACATCATGTTCATCCACTTGGAATGAAACCGACCGTCCGCCTCGGTGTTGGTGGAGAATTTCCGTCCCTCGTCGTCCACCTGTCCGGTGTAACGTAAATACGTGTCCAAACTCTCGCTGTAATTGTCGGGATAAATGAAGTCGTTCCCCGTGTTATACGGCGGGTCAATGTAAATCATCTTCACCTTGCCGAAATACGCCTTTTGCAACAACTTCAACACCTCCAGATTGTCCCCCTCGATAATCAAATTCCCTGTCGCGTCAAAATTCACCGACTCCTCCTGCGCCGGCACCAACGTCGCCATGCTCGTCTGCTGGATGGTGCGGAAACAATCCGCCTTGCCCGACCAATTCATCCCGTAACGTTCCTTGCCGCCGTCCACCTCGTCCCCCAGCGTCAGCCGCAGCCGCTCAAAATCAATCTTCCCGCCCTCGGTGAACACCTCTGGTAGTAACTTTTTCAATTCCTCCCGCCGCTCCCCCGCGACATCCAGCGAAGCCCCATCCATTTTTTCCGGTTGTGATTGCGTTTTCATTTCAAATATCCTGCCAAAGTTTTAGGGTTATGAGAATACAATAACCATTATCTTACCATCCACTTGATTTTGAACAACATTTGCTCGTCAATTTGTTGTTGCAAATGTTTTTCAATCTCGTCCATCAGCGCGTCTTTTTTGCCCTCGATGCCGCGGGCGGCTTGCTCGTATTGTTTCTACGCCTCGTCGCGCTTGGTTTCCAACTGACGTCGCTCGCTCTCAAATTTCAATTTTTCCGGCAGATTGGGAGCGAGCCGCGCATTGCGGTTGCTCTCCTTGAGTTGTTCCTCCAGTTCCTTGAGCGTCAACCGGCAAGACGTGGTCTTCCATCTCAAAGGCGCTGACTGTCAGCCGCCGCACCGTGAGCCAGTCGTTTTTGTTGCGCAACGATTCGAGTGCGGCGATGTTGCGCCCGCTGCCGCTGTGGGTGTAATCGTCAATGATGTTCACCAAGCCGTAAAGTTCCTAGATGGAATTTTGCAACGGCGTCGCGGTTAGCAAAACCTTGGGCGTGCCGACGATGGCGTTGGCAATGCGATTGGTAGGCTTGTACACATTGCGCAAGCGGTGCGCCTCGTCCACGATGACCCAATCCCAGCGCACTTGCTTGACATAAACATCCTTGGCGCGCGCGAAGTGATAGGGGCAAATGACGATGTTCGCTTGCTCAAACGGATTCAAATTGCCTTGCTTGATGGTTTGGTTCATCGACGGCAAGAAAAATTTATCCGCCAGTTCTTGATGTCATTGCGTCAATTTGGAGCGGATTCAAATCCACCTGAGCATCAGTGAGTGTGGCGGCGAGTTTTTCCACGCTATCCGACGGGCAGCGGCGGGTCAATTCATGGGCAAGATATTTGGCGTGGTAACGGTTGGTCATTTGCCTGAATATAATGAAGCCTGCCGCCCGACCTGCCAAGGTTTATCACGCTGACGGTGATTACGTTCCATATCGCCATGGGCAAAAGATATTGATACAATACGAAAATCAAAATATGCCCGAACACCAAAACATCGAATGGAAACGCGAGTGGAAGGATGACTGGCTGGCGCAGTTGTGCGGGTTTGCCAACGCTGACGGTGGAACATTGTGGATTGGGATTGATGATGCGGGGCGGGTACGCGGGGTTGAGCAGGTGGAGCACATCGAGGCGTGGGGGTAGGGCATTGGAAAAATGGTCAACGCTTGCAAGGACGACGGCATTTTCCGCTGAAGTTTGACGTGTCACCGGCGGATTTTACGATTGAATTTTCCGCGCCGGAGGAACGGGTTGTTAGAACAGGTACCCCCCAAGTCGATAAACAAGCAACTCCAGAAATTACTAAAATGCTGGTGGTTTTGGATGGTGAACTAAGCCGCAAAGAAATCATGAGGCGGCTCGACCTGAAAGATGTGAATCATTTTCGTGATGCTTACTAACAAGCCGCTGTTACTGATGGCCTTATTGAAATGACCATCCCCGACAAACCCAACAGCCGTTTGCAAAAATACCACCTCACCGCCAAGGGACGGGCGATGTTGAAAAAAGTGAAATGACTTTTATGGAAACGCAACCGCCAGTTTCGCAAGAATCCGCTGAGTCCATCACCGTGTTATTTGACTCGTCGGTTAATTATGCATTTCAGCAAAATGTGATTTCTATCATCAAGGAAATTCGATTGCATAACGGTCAATGTCAGCGGGAGAATTTGCGGCTTAAAATCACCGCTGAACCGATGTTTGCCGAGCCGTTTGAATTGCACATCCAAAGTCTCCGGCCGGGGCAAGAATTGGTCATCGCGCCGGTGGATTTGAAATTGCGCCCGCTGTTTCTGGCGGAATTGAACGAGAGAGTCAGCAGCTTGCTGCGCGTTGAGTTGTGGAAAAATGACACGCTGACGGCGAGCCAGTCCGAGACGATAGAATTGCTCGCGCGCAATGAATGGTGCGGCTTGTGTTCGCTGCCGGAAATTTTGGCGACGTTCGTGCTGCCTAACGACCCGGCGGTGACGGCGATTTTGAGCCGCGCGGTGGAAATTCTCGGCATGCAAACCGGCAGTCGCGCGTTCACCGCTATCAGGAAAAAACAAAAAATCCGTCTGGGCGCAAGTGGCGGCGATTTACCAAGCCATCGTGGAACAGCGTGTATGTTACATCGTCGCGCCGGCGAGTTTTGAAACCACCGGACAAAAAGTTCGGTTCCCCGGCGACATCGTGACAGACAAATTCGGTAACTGCCTCGACCTCTCGCTGTTGTTCTCCGCATGTTGTGAACAGTGCGGCTTGCACCCGCTGATATTGACACACGACGGGCACGCCTACGCCGGTTGTTGGTTGGAACAAAAAACGTTGCCCGACGCTGCCACTGACGATTTGCAAGCCGTGCGCAAACTGGTCGAGTTGGAAGAACTCACCGTTTGGGAAAGCACGACGGTCACCATCAGTGACCCTGGCAATTTGCCGCAGACGGAGGCGCGGACGCTTGAATACTTGCATCCGCGGCAACGTTTTCACATGGTGCTGGACATTCGCCGCGCGCGCATTTCCCGCATCCGCTCGCTGCTGGTGCCGGGGCAGCCATTGACGAACGACCAATCTGCGCTCACTGACGGCGTGAAAATTTCCGCCAATTTCGGCGAGCGCGAATTTGCGGAAAGCTCACCGTCAACGGCGGAACCCACCGCCGTCGCGCCAGCCACCCGGATTGATTTATGGCGAAACAAATTGTTAGACCTGAGCCTACGCAATCGCTTGCTGAATTTCCGCGAGACCAGGGGTACCGTCGCCGTACTATCCGCCAATCCCGAGCACGTCGAGGACGAACTCGCTGACAATGCGGAGTTGAAACTTTTGCCCAAGCCCAGGCTCATGGACACCCGCGACCCGCGCAACGCTGCCGCTTACAGTCAGCAACAAAAAGCCGACGCGCTGCTTAAACACCTCCGCGAAGAATTGCAAAACGGACGGTTGCACACCAACCAAGACGAGGCGGAACTCACGCGCGAAGCTAATCATTGTCGGCGACCCGAAACAGTTGCCGCCGACCAATTTTTTTAACACCGCTGACAATGACGATGACACTGTCAGTGCGTTGTCTAGATCATTTTAAATTCATATGAGTTCAGCAAAGTCTGTACAATGGTGAGGATGCGGGCTATAGACTGGGAGATGAAACCTTTATCGCGAGACTTACGAGAACGGCTGGTGGCGGCTGGAGCCACGCAGCGGCAGGTGGCGGAGCGGTTTGGCGTGTCGCAGTGGGTGGTACATAAACTCTGCAAACAGCAACGGGAATTGGGCCATCTGCAAACCCATTACGGGGAGCGGCCGTCCCGTCCGCTGCGGACAAGATGTCCGCGCTCCATACACTAAAACACCCAGCTCTAGGTCGTGTTAACACTAATTGACGTAGAGCCGGGGTGTGGGATAAAAATAAACCATGTCCATCACCTCTGAACAATTTGCACGAATCAAGGGCAATCTGCCTGTGGAGCTGGGCAATGTCCACATCTAGCAACTGAACTTTCTCAACACCATGCTGTATGTGCTGGAGAACGGTTGTAAATGGCGGCAGTTGCTTAGGGAGTACGGCAACTGGCATACGCTGTACACGCGCATGAACCGCTGGAGCAAGAAGGGCGTGCTGGCGCGGGTGTTTGCGCGCTTGTAACAAGAACCGATTATTGCGATGCGCCTGACCGTGCGGTCCTTGGACAGCACCACGGTGAAAGCGCCTCCCGACGGTGCTGGTGCGCTGAAAAAACGGGCCGCAAGCCATTGGCAAAAGGCACGGCGGGTGGACCACCACACTACCTTTGGTTGCCGCAACTGACCGGGGTGCGTTAAGGTTCCGGCTGTCTGGCGGGGGACGGCTCAGAGGGCCGGGCCTTGCTGTAAGGCTTATCCAGCCCCGGGCGCCACTGCGCCATGGTGATGGACTGCGCACTTATGAGGAAGAGGCTACCCGCGCGCTGGTGCGCCAGCTCGGCTTTAGAGCGGTCGTGCCGCCAAACCCGCACCGCCGCTGGCTCTAGCGGTTCTACCGGCGGCGCAATGCAGTCGAACGCCTGTTCCGCAGACTGAAAAGTTTCCGGCGTTTATTCACACGCCACGACAAGCTCGACCGCATGTTTGCCGCCTATGTCTCGCTCGCTTTAATTGTGATTTGCCTGCGTAGTGTTAACACGACCTAGCGGCCACCCCTTGTCTGTTGTCGTTGGTGTATAATCGTTCTCGATTGCCATGAGTGTGGCCGTTAACCAAGGAGCCTGTGCGCCGGCCGGCGTACAGGCTCGGCGGCGGCGAGTTCGTCCACCCCGGGTGCCTGAAGCACGCCGTGAAGCCGGAACCCCGCCGCTGTTGGTTTTAACTTGCACAGTTGTCTGAACGACGGGCTGGCCCGTCAGTTCGCAGTAACAAGGAGCAGGATGACCAAACCATTGCATCAAGTCGATGTTGGCGTGGAGGTCGCCAGCGCCAAGCTCGACTTGGCCATCAGTAATAACATCACCCGCAGCGGCTTGCCGCCACAAGTCCTCAATCACCCCACCGCCATCACACGTTGGCTGCGCACCTTGCCGCCAGCAGTCCACTTGGTGTGTGAGTCCACCGGCCCCTACCACCTGGCCCTGCTGCGCACCTACTGGCAGCGCGGGGTCACCGTCAGCCGGGTTAACCCCGAACAGGTCCGCGCCTTTGCCAGGAGCCGCCGCCAGTTCGCCAAGACCGACCGCCTCGACGCCAAATTGTTGGCCGACTTCGCCGGCGCGCTGGCCCCGCCGCCCACCCGCGCCCCGGAGCCGATGCGCGAGCAGTTGCGGGAACTCCACACCCGCCGCGCCCAGCTCGTCGCCGTGCGTGCCGACGAACTCAAACGCCAGGAACAACCAAGCCTCGGCAAAGTCGCCACCGCCTCGTTGCGCCGCTCGTTGGCTTTCCTGACCCGCGAAATCACCACTCGGCCAGATCTCCCGCCAACGCATCGCCAGCCTCGCCGGATTGGCGCCCTTTGTCTATCACAGCGGCCAGTGCAAGGGGCAAGCCCACATCCGCGGCGGCCGCCTGGCCGTGCGCCAAGCCCTCTACATGGCGGCGCTCTCCGCCATGCGTTGTAACCCCAGCCTCAAACCCTTTGCCCAGCGTCTCTCCGCCCGCGGCAAACCCTTCCATGTGGGCATCACTGCCGTCATGCGCAAGCTCCTCCTTCACCTTAATGCTGGCCTCCACCGCCACCCCTTTGCCCCTTCTAAAACCGCCCAATAATCTTTTTTCACTACACAGTTGCTTCTCGGAAAGGGAATTGTTATGCAGCCTCCACACACCGCTGCAATTCCCCTGGTAATGGGATAGAACCCCCAAAATAATTTCGGTGTCAATCCGGGGCGGCTCGTGGTTAAATTCTTTGTATGAATATCATTCGCTATGTTGATGCTGGAGGGCAGGTTAAATTTGCGGCGTTGGCGAGGGATGGGGTGGGGTGGGAGATTGAGGGGGATGTTTTTGGGGAGTTTTCTGTCAGTGGGCGACGGGCGGAGGTGCGGAAGGTGCTCGCGCCGATTGTGCCGCGCGCGGTGTTGTGCATCGGGTTGAATTATCGGAAACATGCGGTGGAGACTGGGTGTGAGTTACCTCAATACCCCATTCTCTTTTTCAAAAACCCCGGCGCGGTGCAGAATCCGGGGGACCCAATTGTGCTGCCCACCGCATTGAAGAGTACGAAGGTGGATTATGAGGTAGAGTTGGTCGTGGTGATTGGGCGAACGTGCCGCGAGGTCGGTGTCGAGGAGGCGTTGGATTATGTGTTGGGGTATACGGTGGGGAATGATGTGTCGGCGCGAGATTGGCAGAAGTTCGGCGGGGGAGGGCAGTGGTGTTTGGCCAAGTCGTTTGACACGTTCGCGCCGCTGGGGCCGTGTTTGGTCACGCGCGAGGAGATTCCTGACCCTGGGGCGTTGGCGCTGAGCACCACGCTCAATGGGGAGGTGGTGCAGCGGTCGAGCACGGGGGATATGATTTTCAGTTGCGCGGAAATCATCGCGTTTTTGAGCCAGGCGATGACGTTGTTGCCGGGCACGGTGATTTTCACGGGGACGCCGGAGGGGGTGGGCATGGGACGGACGCCGTTTGTGTGGTTGCGGGCGGGGGACACGGTGAGTGTGGCGGTGGAGCGCATCGGGGTGTTGAGCAATCCGGTGGTGGGTGGGGCGGTTTAGCGGCGGCGGCGCAGGGCCAGGAGCGTTGCCGCGCTCACGCTGAGCAGGAGCCAGCGTTGAGGTTCGGGGATGTTGGCGATTACATCCTGTTGCGCGCGGCGCGGCCACACGATGAGCGCGATGATATTGTCCGCCACGGCGCGCGCCTGGCCGCCGGCGACTGGCGCGCGAAACCAGTCCGCGCCGGTGTGGCCGTTGAACACCGTCAACGTTTCCGTCGGCGCGGTCAGTTCCATCAACCGCCAGCGCCAAGTCACCGGCGTGCTGACAATGCGGGGGCGCGCCGCCTCGTCACTGGCGAAGGCGACGAAATAGTCGCGCGCCGACATCAAGCCGGAAAGTTTTTGATAACGCTCTTCCGCCGCCAGGTCTGCGGGCGCGACGAAAAACAGCGCGTGCGTGGCGGTCAGCGCCGCGTCGGACGGCGGCTGGGGCAACAGCTCCGGCGCGCACCCCGCGATGAAGTGCAAATCCGAGTCGCGCCCGTACCAAGTCGGCGTGAAGTTGCCATCGGTGTGGTCGCGGTAGGAAACTTGGCTGTCATTGTAATAATCAAGATAAGTGTTCAGCGTGGCCTGGCTAATTTGCGCGGTCATGGTTTCAAGCACCTGCCGCGCCGATTGGAAAGCGTCAATGCTGACATTGCTGTGGCGGATGATGCGCGCGCCGGAATTGACCAGAGCGGCGGTTATATTTTGGGGATAAGTCAACAATTAGAAATTCTAACAGTAGAAGCCGGTTTCCCCGCCGCTACGCGTCAAGAATGGATGCGCCGTGCGTAGTCATGGCCTGACTAATATTTTCCTTCACAGAGGAGTGCCCGCGCTTCCCGGCAGACCGCGACCCGCGCTCCGATTAACGCTAAAACGCCCCGCCCTTTTTCTTAAACACCAGCCCCCCGTCCTTCAGCGCGATTTCCACCGCGTCACCGTCAGCGATTTCGCCGGACAAGAGCTTGCGCGACAGCCCCGTTTCCACCTCGCGTTGCAGGTAACGCTTCAGCGGGCGGGCGCCGTACACCGGGTCGTAACCGGCGCGGGCGATGTGCTCCTTCGCCGCGTCGGTCAATGTCAGCGTGATGTTGCGGTCATGCAGACGCGCGCGCAGTTGCGCCAGCAACAAGTCCACGATGCGCTTGATTTCCGCCAGCGTCAGCGGCTTGAACAACACGATATCATCCACGCGGTTCAAAAACTCCGGACGGAAATGCTGCCGCAACTCGCCCAGCACCTGGTCGCGCGCCTGCTCGCTGATGGTGCCGTCGTCACGCGCGGCGTCCAGCAGGTGCGGGCTGCCGATGTT
>JAISCS010000054.1 GCA_031265365.1 Verrucomicrobiales bacterium | reverse complement strand
TGGCAAAAACACGTCACCGTCAGCGGCAGCAACGGCGCGTTCACCGTGCCGGACCTAACCGAATACTGGGGACACGACAACACCGCCCACGCATTCCGCGTCAGCGCCGACGGCTACGCGCCGATGAATTCATCAACCATTGCCCTTGACGGCCAGCGGCATGAATTATCCTTCGCGCTCAAACCAGCCGCTGACCTTGAGGTGCAAATCTTGACCGCTGACGGTCAGCCGACGTCCGGCGCGGAGGCGGCGGTGGCGACAATTGGCAGTTTTTTCATGGTCAACGACGGCAAATTTGACGCGCAACATGGCGGTGATTTGCTTGTGCGGAAAAGCGACGCGGCGGGACGTTTGAAAATTCCGCCGCAGGATGAAAATGCGCCGTGGACACTGATCGTGTTGCATGAAACGGGCTGGGCGGAAATCACTAACTATGATTTACTCAATAAGTCGCCGCTGACAGTGTCCCTGCAACGCTGGTCGCGCGTCGAGGGCGAATCGCGCACCGGCACCCGCGCTGACGCTGACCATGAGTTGTTGTTCAGCAAACATTCGTCCGGCCATGACACCGCGGAAAAACCGTGGCCAAACATGCGCTGGCAATACAACGCCAAGCCGGACGCCGACGGAAAATTTGTCTTCGCGCAAGTGCCAGGCGGCAACGTCAGCGTGGCCAAAAAAATCCCGCCACCAAACAGACGCGGCTGGACTTCATCTTACGCGCAAATTTTCACACTGGCAGCAGGCGAAACCGCGCCAATCGTGATCGGTGGCACCGGGCGCCCGATTGCGGGAAAATTCATAATTCCAAAACAATTCACTGACAGCGGCGCGAGTTTTGAATTGGCGCGACTTTGGACAATTATCAAACCGGAAAACAGCGATAAAATGAACGGTATATTTAATTTCGTGCCGGTGAACGACGACGGCACCTTCAACGCGCCAGACATCGTGCCCGGCGATTACATGCTGCAAGTCTCACTAATGGCTGCCGACGCCCGCGTGCCCATTGACCCGCCGCTGGCCATGGCAAACGTCACCGTCAGCGTCCCGCCCGCCAGCGAGCCGGCCAGCGACGAGGTGTTCAACCTCCCGCCGATTCCCCTGCAAATAACGGGCGGCAAGCCGTGACCCATAATATTGGTCTATCCCATGAGCAGTGGAATAGCAGCAGCGTGCGGTGGCCGCATAATAATTCCCCTTCCGTGAAGGGGTGGCGCGGAGCGACGGGGTAGTTCAGCGTTTGGGGCTAGGTCCCTGTTAACGCTGAACTACCCCGTCTGCTCCGCGGCCACCCCTTCACGGAAAGGGAATTGGCGGGCGCGGGAGGCGGGGTCGCGTGGGAGGTGTTCCGGCGTCAGTGCTTCCACTGCTAACAACGAGGAAACCATATTTGGTAATCCCGCTGACACTGACCGGCCTGAAATATTTCCCCATTGCACGGCGGGCGGTTACGGTGTTGAATAGGGGCATGGCTTGGCGTTTGAAATGCGAGGAGTGCGCGCTGTTGGTGGTGGATATGCAGGAAAAATTGCTGCCCGCTATTCACGGGGCGGAGTCGGTGGCGCGGAATGTGCTGGTGCTGACGCAGGCGTTCGCGCTGTTCCGCCGCCCGCTGGTGTTCACGGAGCAGTATCCGCAGGGGTTGGGCCATACGGTGCCGGAGTTGTTGCGGGGCGCGGAGCAGACGTCGCCCACCATTGTCGAGAAAACCCGGTTCAACGCGGCCGGCGCGGTCGCCGGGTTTCGCTCGAAGAACATTGTCGTCTGCGGCGTGGAGACGCATGTGTGTGTGCGGCAGACGGCGCTGGAGTTGCTGGCGCAGGGGAAGGTCGTGACGGTGGTGGCGGATGCCACGGGGTCGCGGCGCGAGGAGCACCGGCGCGTCGCGCTGGAGGAGTTGCGGGCGCGCGGGGCGGTCATCGTCAGCGCGGAGTCGCTGTTGTTCGATTGGCTGGAGGATTCGCGGCATCCGTTGTTCAAGAGCATCGCGCGGCTCATCAAGTGAAACGTTATGGAGGCGCTGGCCAAGATTGAGTTGAAGATGCGCCAGGCCGGGGCGCGCCCGGCGGCGATACAGTCGTTCCGGCGCAATTATCTCACGCTCGTGTCGGGCGCGACCGGCCTCATCCCTGAGACCGCCATTCGCCCCGTCGGGGAGTTGCCGCGGCAGGAGGAGTTGCCGCGGGACCTCGCGCCGGAAACCATCGCCGGGCTGATCGCGCGCACGGTGGTCATCAAGTTGAACGGCGGGCTGGGGACGAGCATGGGGCTGGAGTGGCCGAAGTCCCTCATCAACGTCAAGCACGGGTGGAATTTTTTGGACTTCACGGCGCGGCAGGTGCTGCATTTGCGGGAAAAATATCGCGCGCCGCTGCGGTTGTTGTTCCTGAACAGTTTTAACACGAGCCGGGACACGCTGGAGCATTTGCGGCGCTATCCGATGCTGGCGACGGATGTGCCGGTGGAGTTTGTGCAGTCGAAGGCGCCGAAGTTGCGCGCGGACACGCTGACGGCGGTGGAGTGGCCGGCGAATCCAGAGCTGGAGTGGTGCCCGCCGGGTCACGGCGATATTTATCCGACGCTGCTGGACACGGGATTGTTGGATGAGTTCGCGCGGCTGGGCATCGAGCATTTGTTTATTTCCAACGCGGACAATCTCGGCGCGAATCTTGACCTGGGGCTGCTGGCGTATTTCGCGGGGCAGGGGTTGCCGTTCCTGATGGAGGTCGCCGAGCGCACGCCGTCGGACAGGAAGGGCGGGCACTTGGCGCGCGCGGCTGACGGTGGCGGCTTGCTGTTGCGCGAGTCGGCGCAGTGTGCCGCTGACGATGAGGCGGCGTTTCAGGACATCACACGGCATCGGTTTTTCAACACGAATAATCTTTGGGTCAGCGTCAGCGCGTTGCGCGCGGCGCTGGACGCGAACGGCGGCATCCTGCCGCTGCCGCTGATGCGCAACGTGAAGACGGTGGACCCGACGGACCCGGCCTCGCCGCGGGTGGAGCAGCTGGAGACGGCGATGGGGGCGGCGATCGCGCTGTTCGCGGGGGCGGGGGCGATGGTCGTGTCGCGCCGCCGGTTCGCGCCGGTGAAGACGACGGCGGACTTGCTGGCGCTGCGGTCGGACGCTTATGTGGTCAATGACGATTACACGCTGGCGCTGGCGGCGGCGCGGCGCGGTCTGCCGCCGAAAATCAATCTGGACGAGCGACATTATAAAATCATGGCGCGGTTCGAGGCGGCGTTCGGGGCGCAGGTGCCGTCGCTGGTGGCGGCGGACGTGCTGACGGTCACGGGCGCGGTGGCGTGCGCGGCGGGCGTCACCGTCAGCGGCACGGTGGAGGTGGTGAACGCCGGCACCGCCCGCCAGCCGTGGCCGGCGGGGGTGTATCACAACCGGCGGGTGGAGTTATGAGGTGGTTCGGTTCCATGAACAGCGGTGGCGCGGTATTCCCGATGAACGCTGAAACACCCCGTCGCTCCGCGCCACCCCTCTACGAGAGGGGAATTTGCTCGCGCAGAGGCAGGGTCGATGAGCATTGTCTCAGCGTCAGCGATTACTCTCTCGAAGACTCTTCGAGCGGGGAATTAGTGAGGAGCTTATGAAGTCGACCGTGGCGGAAATCCGGCGGCGGTTTGACGGCGAGGTTGAGCGGTTTGCCAATCTTGAGACCGGCCAGGTGGCCACGGTGGACGCGCGGTTGTCGCTGGAGTTGATTACCGGGGCTGCCGCGCGCCTGGTGCCGGACGCCCGGCGGTTGCTGGACATCGGCTGCGGCGCGGGCAACTATACGCTGATGATGTTGGAGCAACTGCCCGCGTTGAGTTGCGCGTTGCTGGATTTGAGCGCGCCGATGTTGGAGCGGGCGGCGGCGCGGGTGTTGCAGCGGACGAACCGGTCGGCGGAGGTTTTCCAGGGGGATGTGCGGACGGTGGCGTTGCCGGAAAATCATTACGACATCATTTTGGCGGGCGCGGTGTTGCATCATTTGCGGGACGACGCGGATTGGGCCGGGGTGTTCGGCAAACTTTACCGTCTGCTCAGGCCGGGCGGGTGCTTGATGATTGCGGACTTGGTGGCGCAGGATGAGGCCGCGCTGACCGAGCTGGTGTGGCAGCGCTACGCCGCTTATCTTGAAAGTCACGGCGGGGCGGAGTATCGCCGGCGGGTGCTGGATTACATTGCCCGTGAGGATTCGCCGCGGTCGGTCACGTATCAACTGGAGTTGCTGAAAAAGGTCGGGTTCGGGAGCGTGGAGGTGTTGCACAAGAACCTGTGCTTCGCGGCGTTCGGCGGGGTGAAGGCGCGGCCGGCGGGGGGCGGGCGCTGACGGTCATGGCGTCCCCCGACACGGCGTTGTTGCTGGCGGCGCACGGTTCCAGGTTTGACCGGGAGGTGGCGGCGGTGACTCGCGCGCTGGCGGCGCGGCTGCGGGCGACGGGGCGGTTCGCCGAGGTGCGCGCGGCGTTTTGGCGGGAGGCGCCGTTCTGGCGCGACGCGCTGGCGGTCATGCCGGCGCCGACGGTGCTGGTGGTGCCGCATTTTGTCAGCCGGGGCTATTTCACGGAGACGGTGTTGCCGCGCGAACTCAACGCGAGTGTCAGCGGCGGGCGGCGGGTGATTTTCTGCGAACCGGTGGGGACGCATCCGCTGATGGTGGAGGCGTTGCTGCGCGCGGCGCGGGCGGCGGTGGCGGGGGCGATGCCGGCGTCAACGTCGGCGCCGGTGCCGGCGGCGCGGGAGACGTGCCTGATGATTGTCGGGCACGGGACGACGCGGCATAAAAACTCGGCGGCGGTGGCGCGCGAGTGGGCGGCCCGGATTGCGCGGCGCAGGGTTTACGGCGAATGCCGCGCGGTGTTCCTGGCCGAGCCGCCGTTGGCGAGGGATTGGGCGGCGCTGACGGTCATGCCGAATGTGATTGTCGCGCCATTGTTCATCGCGGCGGGGCGGCATTGGCGGGAGGATTTGCCGCGGATGCTGGGGTGCCCGGCGTCAGCGGCCGATGGCCCGGTCAGCGTCAGCGGCAAGAGATTGTGGTACGCCAAGCCCGTCGGCGGCGATGAGCGGATGGTGGAGATGGTGATGGGGGTGGTTAACGCAAAACTGTAGCTTTTGGCAAGTTCAACGTAGCACAGGCAATCCTGCCTGTGTTCGTGTTATCGCGGCGAAGCCGCTTGCTTTAAGGAACACAGGCAGGATTGCCTGTGCTACGTTGGTGTTGGCGTTGATGTTGGCGCGGTGGGGGAATTTGACGTGACAGGGGGCAGGGGGGTGGATAGTGTGGATGCGTTATGAAAAACATTGTTGTTGTCGCGCTGGGGTTGCTGTTGGTGACCATGAACTCGTTGGCTGAAGATAAACCGTTGCAGGTCGGCGATGCCGCGCCGGTGTTCAGCGCGGTCACTGATAGCGGCGGCTCGCTGAATCTCGGCGAGGTGTATAGGCAGCACGCTTACACGCTGGTTTATTTTTATCCGAAGGCCAAGACCGGCGGTTGCACGGCGCAGGGGTGCGCGTTGCGCGACGCTGATGGTGAGTTGGCGAAGCTGGATGTGTTTATCATCGGCGTCAGCACGGACTCGGTGAAGGAGCAGGCGGAGTTTAAGGCGGAGCAGAAGTTTCCGTTCACGCTGCTCGCCGATACTGACCGCAAGGTGACTAATGCGTTCCAGCTCGGCGCTGCCGATGCCGAGGGCAAGGGCAATTCGGCGCGCCAGGCGTATCTCATCCGCGAGGGCAAAATCATTTACGCCGACCACAAGGGCGCGACCACGGAGCAGGCGCGGCAGGTGTTGGATTTCCTCGCCACGCAAAAATAAATTCCGTGTTAAACTTTCCCGCGTGATTGCCCCGTTGAATCCTTATCATACCGAGTTGGAACGCCGCGTGCGCGAGTTGTTCGGGCCTGGGGGGTTGTTGTCGAAGGCGAAGAATTACGAGTTTCGCCCGCAGCAACAGGCGATGGCGGCGGAGGTGGCGCGGGTGTTGGAGGAGGAGCGGCATTTGGTCGTCGAGGCGGGGACGGGCGTGGGGAAGAGTTTGGCGTATTTGTTGCCGGCGATTCATTTCGCGAAGGAGCAGAAGAAGAAGGCGTTGGTCTCGACGCATACGATTAATTTGCAGGAGCAGTTGTTTCACAAGGACATTCCGCTGGCGGAGAAGTTGCTGCCGTTCGAGTTCACGACGACGTTGTTGAAGGGGCGGCAGAATTATGTGTGCCCGTCGCGGCTGGCGCGGGCGCTGCGGCAGGCGGGGGAGTTGTTCATCAGCAGCGAGCAGCGGGAGTTGGAGCGGATTTGGGCGTGGGCGCAGACGACGACGGAGGGCACGTTGAGCGACTTTGCGGAGACGCCGGATTTCAAGGTGTGGTCGCAGGTGTGCAGCGAGGCGCATTTGTGCACGACGAAGACGTGCGGGAGCAATCCGCGTTGTTTTTACCAGCAGGCGCGGAAGCGGTTGGCGGAGTCGGACGTCATTGTGCTGAATCACACGCTGTTCTTCACCTGCCTCGGCGCGAAGGATGAGGAGGAGGATGATTTCGAGGGGTATTTGTTTCCGAATGACTTCGTGATTTTCGACGAGGCGCACAACTTGGAACAAGCGGCGGCGCGGCACATCGGCCTGCAGGTGTCGGCGTCGGCGTTGCGGTGGCAGTTGCAGCGGTTGTGGCATCCGGCGACGCGGAAGGGTTTGCTGCCGGCGTTGCGCGCGACGGCGGAGCTGGGCATGGTGACGGCGGCGCTGGCGGCGGCGGACCAGTTCTTCGCCAGCGTGGAGGCGGCGTGCAATTTCCGCGCGGGGAACGAGTGCCGGGTGCGGCGGCCGGAGTTGGTGGAGGATGTGCTGGCGCTGCCGTTGCTGACGTTGCGGCAGGGGTTGCTGATGCTGGCGCAGGAGACGGAGGACGAGGCGAGCAAGACGGAGTTGCGCGAGGCGGCGGCGCGGCTGGCGGCGTTCCGCGAGGACGTGAAGCTCTTCCTGGCGCAGGCGCGGGAGGATTATGTGTACTGGGTGGAGAAGTCCGGGCGGGGGGGGAATGTGCAGTTGCAGGCGGCGCCGATTGATTTGGCGGAGGTGCTGCGCGATTTGTTGTTCAAGCCGGGGCGAACGGCGATTTTGACAAGCGCGACGCTGGCGGTGGGCAAGGGGCTGGAGTATTTCCAGCGGCGCGTGGGGGCGGAGGCGGCGGAGGCGTTGCAACTGGACTCGCCGTTTGACTACGAGCGGCAGATGCGGGTGTTCATCCCCAGGCGGATGCCGGAGCCGGCGCAGGCGCGGGAGTATGAGGCGGCGCTGGAGCGGTGGATCGAGCATTTCGTCAAGCAGACGCGCGGGGCGGCGCTGGTGTTGTTCACGAGCTACGGGTTGATGCACCGCGTGGGGCGGGCGCTGGAGGGGCGCTTGCGGGAGCAGGGGCTGGAGCTGCTGGTGCAGGGGACGGGGATGTCGCGGAAGTTTTTGCTGGAGAAGTTCAAGACGACGGCGGGGGCGGTGTTGTTTGGCACGGACAGTTTTTGGCAGGGGGTGGATTTGCCGGGGGAGGTGTTGCGGAATGTCATCTTGACGCGGCTGCCGTTCGCGGTGCCGGACCATCCGCTGATTGAGGCGAAGCTGGAGTTTATCGAGGAGCGGGGCGGGTCGCCGTTTCGGGATTACTCGCTGCCGGAGGCGGTCTTGAAATTCCGGCAGGGGGTGGGGCGGCTCATCCGCACGGCGACGGACAGCGGGATGGTGGGGATTTTGGATTCGCGGGTGTTGTCGAAGTCCTACGGGCGGAGTTTTCTGGCCAAGCTGCCGTCGTGCCCCATCATCCTGTTGGAGGACAAGGTGCTGGAGTTTGGGGATGAGGGGGTTTGATGTTCGCGCAGAGCCGCGGAGACGCGGAGGTTTTTTTTTGTTAAATATATTCTTTGCGGCTTGGCGGCTTTGCGCGAGTCCTTTAATAAAAAAAACTCCGCGTCTCCGCGTCTCCGCGCGAACATGTTTTACGCGCGTTCAACCTTCGTGGTACACCGGCTTGCCTTCCGCGTAGAGGCCGGCGCGGCGTAATTGGCCGTAGCCGGTCACGTGCTCGCGGGTGCCGTCCACGCGCGGGTCGGCGTGGCGGGTGTAGAACTCCAGCAGCCGGTGGTTTAATTGTTCCGCGATGGGTTGATGCTCCCGCGCGGCGATGAGATTGCGGGTCTCCTCCGGGTCGCGGGCCACGTGGTAGAGTTCGTTGGGGCCGTGCGGGTAACGGCGGATGTATTTCCACTGGGCGTTTCTAATCATGCGGACGGGGCCGTATTCGTCAAACACGACGACAAATTCATCCGCGCCCGGCGCCTGCCCGTTCACCACCCGCGCGAAGCTCCGGCCCACCAGTCGCGAGCGGCCGGGCCAGTCGCCGAGGCCCAGATAGTCCAGCAAGGTCGGGAAAATGTCGTAGTGGCTGAGCAAGTTTTCGCAGACGCCGGGGCGGAGGTGGCCGGGGTAGCTGATGATGAACGGCACCTTGACCGAGGTGTCGTACATGTTTTGCGGGAAAGTGCCGTTGCCCTTGCCCCAGATGCCGTGGTGGCCCATGTTCATGCCGTTGTCGGAGGTGAAGATGATGATGGTGGGGTCCGGGCGCTCCGCCAGCTTGCGAATGATTTTGCCGATGCCCGCGTCCATCGCGGTGATGGCCGCGAAGTAGCCGCGCAGCAATTCCTCGCGCGCCGGCCCGTGGCCGCGCGGGGCGGTGTCGATTTGCCAAGGGTGCGGCGGGAGGTCGGGGACGGTGGCGAACGGGCAATCCCGGTACAAGTCCAGATGCTCCGGTTGGTGATTGGCGGCGTCCCAGGGGCTGTGCGGGGCGGTGTAATGGACGCCCAGGTAAAACGGAGCGGCCCCGGCGCGCAAGTCATCGAGCATCGCCAAGGCGCGGTCCGTGATGAGGTCGGTGACATAACGCGTCTCGAACTTGACCTGGCCGTCGCTGACCGTATCGGCGTGAAAATAATCGCACCCGCCGCGCGCGATGGTGAACCAGTGGTGAAACCCGCGCCGCGGCCGGATGCTGTCGCCCAGATGCCATTTGCCGCTGAGGGCGCAGGTGTAACCGCAATCCGCCAGCAAGTCCGTGTACGTGGTGAAATTTTGCAAATAGTCAACGGCGGCGTGCTCATCCTGATAATGACCGGGGCGGGCGGCCGTGAGGCTGGCGAATTGCTCCATGTCCAGATTGCCGGCGCGCAACCAATCGTGGACGCCGTGGACGGAGGGGATGGCGCCGGTCAGGATGGAGGCGCGGGCGGGGGAACAGACGGGGGAGGCGCAGAAAAAGTTCGGGCACCGGACCCCGGTGGCGGCGAGGCGGTCCAAGTTGGGGGTGATGATTTCCGGGTTGCCCAGCGTCCACGCGCCCTGGTCGTCGGAGAGGATGAAGACGATGTTGGGGCGGCGGGGCGGGGCCGGTGCATTTTCGCTTAAAATGGAGCCGGCGGCGGGGCCCAAGCCCGCCAGCGACCACGCGGCGCCGGAGAAGGTGGTGGTTTTGATGAACTCGCGTCTGGTGCTCATGAGAGGACGATGGTAGCGCGACTAGGGTTGAAGACAAGCGCTATCGGTGTTCGGTGGTGCCTAATTCCCCTTCCGTGAAGGGGTGGCTGCGAAGCAGACGGGGTAGTTCAGCGTTTGGTTTGGGTATTGCTCTTAACGCTGAACTACCCCGTCGCTACGCGCCACCCCTTCACGGAAGGGGAATTAATTTTTTATTAAGATGTTCGCGCAGAGACGCGGAGCTTTTTTGGTTAGTGCCGCACCGTGCCGTCGTCAGTCGCGTCCACCGTTTCGGCGCGGAGGCGGCGGAAGAAGTCCTTCAGGTCGTGCACGCAGCCGATGGTGAACCATATGGCGGTGGCAATGCCGATGACCAACGGTAGCCAGATTTGCGTGAGGTGCCAGTACATCGCCCAGGTTTCGTCCGCCCACGGTTTCCACAGGTAAAGCAGCGAGCCGAGGACGAAGACGAAGAACCAGAGGAAGCTCCAGCCGCTGATGCCGAGGGTGACCCAGCGGTCACCGCGCGTGAAGTGGTGGTCCATGCCGATGATTTTCTCGTACCATTTCGGCGCGACCTTGGCGGCGGCGGCGCGGGATTCGTCCTCGACGGCGTACTGGCCGCGGTGCAGCAGGGCGTCCATGTTATGCGGCGCGCGGCAGGTCAGCAGGCTGACGGTGAGGTAGACGAGGATGGCGCTGATGGAGGCGAGGAAGGAGATTTGCATCCCGTTCAGGAAGAAGTCCGGCGTGAATTGGATGATGACAATGCCGCCGGTCGCCAGGGTCGAGCCGGTAAGCATGCCGGCCCACGCGCCCGCCGCGGTGCCGCGCGACCAGTACAGGCCGCCGATGATGGCGATGCCCGCGCCGCCGACGAAGATGGCTTGCGTCACCGCCCACCACAGCAGCAGTTTGTCGGTGTTCTTGACGACGATGCCGAAGAGCAAGGCGAACGCCGCGACGCCGACGATGGCCCGGCGCAGGAGCGCGAGGTGTTGCGGCACCGTCAGCGGTTTCTTGCGCAAGGGCACGACGACGTCCTGGATGAGGATGCTGCCCCATGAGTGCAGGTGCATCCCGTCGCCACTGATGACGCCCATCAGGATGATGGCGCAGAGCATCCCCTTGATGCCGCCCGGCAGGATGCAGGACAGGGCGATGGGCCAGTGCATTTGCGCGCGCACGCTGGGGTTGGCGATTTGGTCGACGACGCCCCGCACCTCGGCGGCGCCGGCGGCGTAGTTGGGGTGTTGCAGGAACGTCAGCGTGCACATGGCGAGGATGGTGACCATGACGCCGCTGGCGAACCACCGCCAGCGGCCGAGGATGGCGCCCATGCGGGAGTCGTGCGGGCTGGCGGCGGAGGCGTTGAAGGCGTGGGCGTTTTGCCACGCCATCGTGCCGTAGACGCTGGTGACGGCGAGCATGAGGATGAACCAGAGGTTGAAGTCCTTGACCTTGCCGGTCGCGAACGGGTTGACGAGGGACTCGCCCGGCGGCTGGTTGAGCAATACCTCGCGCATCTCGGCCCAGGTGAACAGGCCAATCATCGCCACGGCGATGACGACGTAGAAGATTTGCGAAATCATGCCGCCGAGGCAGTCGGTGATGAGGACGGTGATTTGCCCGCCGGTCATGGTCAGCAGCATGGTGAGGCCGAGGAACAGGGTCATCAACGGGATATAGGTGGGCACGCTGAGGCCGAGGAGGTCGAGGTCTGGCGGCAGGCGCAGGAAGTAGACGAAGAAGCGCGCGCCGACGGCGGGGATGACGCCGAAGTTGACGATGCCGGCGAGGAAGCCGATGACGCCGGCGAAGAGGCGGAACTGGCGCGAGTAACGCATCTCGAAGAATTGCGCCAGGGTCAGCGCCCGCGTTTGCCGGTAGCGGTAGAAGACGAAGCCGCTGATGGCGACGATGAGGCCGACGGGGACGAGGATTTGGTTCCACCATTGAATCGCGTAGCCGGCGCGGGCGAATTGCTCGAAGGAGGCGACGAAGAGGGCGGCGCCGGCGTTCATTTCGCTGCGGGCGGTGGAGAGGAGGTAACGCCCCGCGTTGCGCCCGCCGGCCATGAAGTCGGCGACGCTGCGGACGAAACGCCGGACGTAGCCGCCGACGAGGATGAGGGCGAGGATGGGGAGGATGATGAAGAGCCAGTCGAGGGTGGTCATAAATAATTCCCCTTCCGTGAAGGGGTGGCCGCGGAGCGGACGGGGTAGTTTGGCGTTTGGGTTGGGTCGTTCTTGGAACGCTGAACTACCCCGTCGGCTGGCGCCGCCACCCCTTCACGGAAGGGGAATGCGCTGGCTTGGTTTGACTGCGGGTAGGTTGGATTTGCCACGCGGCAAGTTGAGTTTGCCCTTGGGTAAATTGAAATGGGAGTAGCTCCCAGTTGAATATGGAGTAACTCCAAGTTGAAATGGGAGTAGCTCCCAATTGAATATGGAGTAACTCCAAGTTGAAGTGGGAGTAACTGCAAATTGGGTTTGCCCAAGGGTAGGTCGAGGTTGGAGTTGCTGGGGGTAGAACTTGAGGCTAATTCCCCTCTCGCAGAGGGGTGGCCGCGCTAGCGGACGGGGTGTTTCAGCGTTTTGGGAGGATTTTTGGTGAACGCTGAAACACCCCGTCGGCTGCGCCGCCACCCCTCTACGAGAGGGGAATTTGCTGAGTGGGTTCATGTCGGTTATTCTTGGATGATGGTAAATTCGCGGTTGCTGGCGTCGAAGCTGGTGTTTTGGTTGGGGTAGCAGATGAAGTCCACTAGGGAGCCTTGCTTGACTTCGATGGGCACGTCCACTTCGACGCGCTTCACGCCGCCGACGCCGGCTTGGACGCGGGAGACTTCTTTGCCGTCGACGGTGATGACGCCGGTGATGCCGTCGCCTTGCCCGTTGTTCGACCAGTAGCCGGTGACGCGGAGTTTGCCGGTGACGGGGCTGTGCCAGCGCAGGTCGGGCGCCCAGTCAACGCCGGCGCGCCGGTCGGGGTGGGTGCCGTCGGCGGTTATTTTGCAATGGCTCTTCGGCGCGGTGCCCCATTCGTAGCCCCACATGGTCTCGACTTGGTGCAATTCCTCGTGCCGGCCGCCTTTGAGGACGCCGTAGGACCAGTTGTTGCCGCCTTGCGTTTTGCTGTAGTCGTCGAGCGAGGAGGCGAGGATGCGGGCGCCGGTGTCGATTTCCTCGACGCCGGTGACGCTGCCGGTGAGGTAGATGGCGTCCTCGCCGAGGTCGAGGATGAGGGCGCCGTTGGCGGGGGTGAGCTGGGTCTCGGCGCCCATGAGGTTGCTCACGGTCAGCGGTTGGTTGGTTTTGATGCGGAGCTTCGCGGGGCGGGTGGCCCAGCAGACGCGGATTTGTTCCGGGCCGCGTTGGAAGAGGTGGACTTGGGCGCGGGTGTAGTCGCGCGCGGCTTCGCGGCGGACATAGGTGGCGCCGTCGAGGTGGTGGATGAGGTTGGCGTAGGCGACGTAGCTGGGGGCGACGTCCAGCACGCCCATGCCGGAGTTTTCTTTTTGGTGATGGCGGACGAGGCCCATGCTGACGAAGTCCATGTGGTCGCTGGCGAGGTACCAGTAGATTTTGGCGACGTTTTGCTTGAGCAGCAGCGTGTATTGGCGGGCGAGGTAGCGGGCGCCCTCGGCGCGGCCTTTCTCGAACATGTGCCGGCCTTGTTCCCAGTCGTGGTCTGCCTTAATGTGGCGGCCGGTCTCGGTGACCCAGATGGGCTTGTCCTGGCCGTGGTTGTATTTGCGGATGAGGGCCTGGAGTTCGGCGACTTCCTGGTCGACGCCCTCCGGTTTGACGCGGTAGGGGTGGATGACGACGCCGTCCATGTAATCGAGGGCGCCGGCCTTGAAGAGGCTCTCGAAGTAGGGCAGGGGGATGAGCACGGCGGCGCCGCCGAGGATTTGCACGCCGGGGTGCGCGGCCTTGAGGACGGGGTAGGTGGCCTTGATAAGCTCGGCGTAGTATTTGGGGCGGTCGTGCTTGGCGGCGGTGGGGTACCAGGTGCCGTTATATTCGTTCCAGATTTCGAGCCAGCGGATTTGTGGGCCGTAGTGGTTCATCATGGCGACGCCGTAGTTGGCGTAACCGGCGTAAGCCTCCGGGGTGCTGGGGCCTTTGCCGTCGCCGTCGTAGAGTTTGTTGCCGAAGGTCATGGCGATGAGCGGGGCGAGGTGCAGGTCGGCGCAGGCTTTCATGTACGCCTCGGAGCGTTGGTCGAAGACGTATTCGCCCTTGGTGGTTGGCTCGACGTTTTTCCAATAATGCTCGTCGCGGATGGACTCGATGCCGATTTTCTTGAAGAGCGGGAGCATGTTGGGGTTCATGCCCTGCGCGAAGTGGGTCATGACGCCGAAGGGACTGGCGAGCGGGTCCTTGCTCCGGTGCGGGCGGACGATGGCGAAGGCGGTGTACACGTCTTGGCCGCCGACGGTGGCTTGGGCGAGGTAGTAGCCGACGTCCTTGACGGGCGGTTTGATAACCACCTTCCCGTCGGTGGCGCTGTCGCTGCCGGTGGCGATTTCCTTGTGCCAGAAGTCGAAGACTTTCCAAGGGACTGCGGCGCTGTCGGTGACGGTCAGCGGCAGGGATAATTCCTCGCCGACCTTGAAGACATTGCCGAGCTTGGCGTGCTGCCAGTTTTGCGCGTGCAGGGACGAGCACCCCAAGGTTGCCAGTGTGACGCTGATGATGGATTTGAGGTATTGGGTTTGCATAAGAATGGTTATTCGCGCTTTGGAACTCTGTGCTGGTGTGTGGTAGTTCTCACAGACCATGTCTTGGCGTGAGCAAATTCCCCTCTCGCAGAGGGGTGGCGGCGAAGCCGACGGGGTGTTTCAGCGTTCATTGGCTTCCTCCGGGTTGGCCCAGTAGAGTTTGTAGGTGCCGCTGTTGGCGGGGTTGAGTTCGTCAACTTGGACGATAATCAGCGGGCGCGTGAAGGTGGCGGGGCCGTCGTTGGGGATGCCGGCGATGGCGGAGAGGTCCAGTTGTTTGATGAAGTCTTGGTAAACTTTGCCCGGCATGTTGCGGCCTTCAATCGAGAGGATAAAGCGCCGGTTGATGCAGATGGTGGTGCGCTGGTGGTCGGGGAGCAGGCGTTGGATGGCGGGCATGGAGTGAATCATCAGCCGGCCCGCGCCGGTGGTGAAGTTTGCAAAGCGCGCCAGTTTGGGGGCGTGCTGGCCCGTGTCGGTCAGGCGGACGCGCAGGGTGGCGGGGCGGTTGGCCGGGAAGGGGTCGGGATTTTGCGCGAGCGGGGTTGCTGGCGCTTGGCCCTGGTCCTCGCTCCGCTTGGCGGGGGATGGTTTTTGCTCCGCCGGGTCGGCCGGGTACACGGGGCCTTCCATCAGGCGGAAGGCGTTGCATTCCGGCCAGCCTTGGTAGCCGTTGGCGGCGTGGGATTGCTTGAGCGTCCAGTCCGGGGGCGTTGCCGGCATGAGCGCCAGTAGTTGGGCGGGGGGCACCGGCATGATGGCGGCGGTGAGCGTCAGCGGCGCGAGGCCGGCGCTGACCGTGAGCAGGATGGATAAGGCTGGGGTGTTCATTGGTCCAGGTATTCAAAGGAGTTGACGTTGAGCCGCAGCCACGCGCGCAAGGGGTTGGCGGCGTTTTCCAGGGAATTGTCGGGCTTGGAACTGTCTTCCTCCACCGTGCCCCAGATGTTGCCTACGGAGGTGGGGGTTTTGGTCGGATGGTCGGGGCCGTCAATCACCGGCCAGCGGGCGTTGCCGTAAGGGGGGGTGATGGTCGCCCACCTGGCAAAGGGGAGACCGCTCCAAGGCGAATCGCCAATGGCCCGGCCTCCCAGGTAATCCAGCGCGGCGACAGGTCTGGCGGTTTTGTTCAGCTGACCGGCGTCATCCGCCATGCCGTTGCCCGGCACCCCGTCGATGCCCGGCCACACGGCGCGGTTGACCTCGGCGCGGAAACGTTTTTCACCGACGACTTGGTCGCCGGGTTCAAACTTCCCGTAGTCACGGTTGGCAGAGCTTTTCCTGACGATTTGGGCCACGCCCCAGATGGTGAAAGAGTTGGAGCGGGTGGTGAGCAGGTTGGCGTAATTGCGCATGAGCGCCTCCCGTTCCCAATCGTTGGCGCCACTGTCGGCGAAGCCGGCCACCTCGCACAATTTGCCAATGTAGTCGTAAACCCCCGGCGCGCCAAAGCCCTTGCCGCTCAGGTTATGTTCCAGGATGTTACGCACCAAGGGGGCGGGGGCGGTGGCGCGGGGGCCGGCGGTCAGCGGCGCGGTGGTGTTTTCAAACAAGGCTTGCAACGGTTTCCAGCGCTGGGCGGCGGGTAGCAGGCCGTTGAACCCGGCGTTGGGATTGATTTTCCCCACGGCGCTGTTCATGAAGCCGAAGGGTTGCAGGCCTGGGGCGAACAATTCCAACACCAGCCAGTCGGGCAGTTCGGCGTCGTTGGTGGAAGGCTGGAACTTGAGGGTGGCAAACGGGCGGTTGCGTTGCATCCCCGTGGGGATGACCGATAACATGCCGATGGTTTCACGCGGGAAAATGGAGCCGTAGGCCGGGGCGTGAAATGAATGATAGGCGATTTTGGATTTATCCACCGCCGGCATGGTGACGGGGGCGGTAATCAGTGCGTCATTGTCAGCGGGTTGCCAAGCGGCGGAATTGCCGCCGAGCCGCGGGTCGGGCAGTTCCAAAATCCTGGCGGTCGCGCCGCCGTCGTCGCATACATCGGCGGGATTGAGCGCCACGGTGAACCGGACGCGGTCATCCTGATTGTCGGGCGGGTGGAAGGCGGGGCCGTCGGATTTGTCCCAGACGGGGATGAGTTGCCAGACGGTTTTGCCTGGGAAGGGGAAGTCGCCGGTCATGAGGTTGCAGACGCGTATCCCCAGATTGAGGCTGATGATGGAGTTGCCGGAAGAGGAGTTTGCGGCGGTGAAGGTTTCGACGCCGTTGGCAATCCTGCCGTCAACCAGCACGCGATTGTTCTTGGCATCGTAGGTGATGATGTTGGGAGGGCTGCCGCTGGCATAGCCGGCCAAGTCGGTCTTGGCGGCGGCGGCGGTCTTTAGAATGTACGCGTAATAGGTTGATTGCACGACGTTGGAGTAGTCGCCGGACTTGACATCAATGGCCGGGCTGGTTTGGTCGGCGTAAAAAACCGTGTCATAGTAACTGGCGCGGCTTTGCGGGGAGATGATGGACTGCGGGTTGTTGCTGTTGTCAAAGTATTGGGTTTGCCGGGTCAGGATGGAATCCGTGGCCAGGTCCGTGACGGTGTACTCAACATGGGTGGGATGAAAGCGGGGAATGTAATTGAAGGCGACCTTGGCCGGGTGATAGGCCACCAGCGGCATGAGTTGGCCGGTGGTCGCGGTTTTATCCGGGCCACCGTAAGCGACGGCGTAACGGAACCCAAAGGCCAGGACAAACCGGCGCGGCACGCACGGATTCGAGTCGGAGTCCAGCACTTCCAAGGAATGCACATCCACGGCGATTTTGTTGATGTACGGCACGGGATAATAGGGCAGGATGGCCTTGCCGCTTTGGGAGCCGAGGAAACAACGGTTGTTGCCGATGCTGTTGTTGGTGGAAACCTGCTTGCCGCCGGGCGCGTGGTTGGTGGCATTGTTTAACAGATTGCTCACGGGATTTTCCCCTTCCGGCCAGTCAGTGTCAGCGGCGCCGGCCATTTGCCTCCCGGCGCCATAGGCCGCCATGATGACCATGTTGTAAGCCACCTGGTCAACCTCGCGCCGGCCGAGGTCGCCGCCGCCCCATTTGTCGACGAAACTTCTGGCGGGCATTCCCGGCCAATCGTCGCGGGCCAGGAATTTGGCGATGGCCCCGGCGGCGTCCGTGATGCCGCTGGCGTTGGGATACCAAATATTGCCGGAAACGCCGGCGGCGGACTCGGCGGCGTGGGTGTAGGTGGGGCCGTCCAGGTCGTAGTCTTGTTGGAAGTACATGGCCGGGTCCAGCGGGGGAATGAAGCGCTCAAAATACAGGCGTGATTTGCCGAAGACATTGAATTCCGGCGACTGGCCGCTGACGGTGAGGTCAAATTTGTTGGTTTGAAAAAACAAATCCTGCTCCGCCGGGTCACCGCCAACAAGATAGGGGTAAATGCCGTTAATGTTCTGCAAGGGCCTGAGCAGGTAAACGTCGGTCGGGGCGTTGGCGCTGTTGCTGAGTCCGCCCAGCTGGTAATTAAGAAGGGCTTTGCTCAACGCTTCCCGGTCAATCGAAGTACTGCCGATGGTCAGCACTTCCAGGTTTTCCGCCGCGGGATGCCACAGGGGGAAATGGGTCTCGACGTTGGCGCCGGCTTTGGCGCCGGTCTTGATGGGGATGGCAAAATCGCCCTTGGTGGCGTTATTGGCCAGCACCCGGTAAGCCAGTTCATTCAACGGACGCTGCATGAGCGGGTTGGGCTTTTCCAAGTGAATGACGCCGGCGTTCGGTTTGCCGTGGGCGACATTCAGGTTTAGCTTGGTGCTTTCGTCGTCAATCCAAAAGGCATAGCGGGCGGTGATGGGATTGTCAGCGGCGGCGGCGCGGGCGGGGTCCTTGAGTTGGTTTACCCACGCGACCCGGATTTCCGGGGCGGTGCCGCCGCTGCCGGCCCCGATGATGGGGAAGATATGGCGACCGGCGGCGTCTTTTTCATAAAGCGGCGCGTTCAAATTAAAATCGTCGGCTTGCGCGTTGTAATCGGGCGTTGGATTGCTGCTGAGGGGGATTTGCCGCACCCCACCGGCACCTTGAATCAGCGTGAGCATCCCCGGCGCGGTCACCCAGTTGATGGCCGGGCGGTGGAATCGGCGGTAATGGTCAGCGTTGATGGCGGCGTTGTCGCGGTTGCTGGGTGGGATGGGTTGCGGGATGTTTTCCAACAATGCCAGCGCGTGCGCCTGGGCGGTTGCGGCGACCAGCTTGGCCTTTTCATTCTCCACCATGCGGTAAGCGGCGCGGCGCTCGTGGTTCATGGCCAGGAATAGACCGACAATCAGCACAATCATTGCCGCCATGAAGATGAGTATCATCGGCAGCGCGAAACCGCGCTGGAAAACGCGCTTGCCTGAATTCATGGGCCGCCTTGGTTGAGGTTAATATTGAGGGTGAACAACAGCACGCCGCCCAGATTATACGGGGCCTCGGTCAGCGTTTTTTGATATGCGCGGATGGCCACCAAGTCGTAATCAAGTTTATGCCCGGCGCGGTAGTCCGACAAATCAGGCGGCGCGGGCAGGCTTTGGGACTGGGCGGCCAGACGTTTGAGGGATTTTTTGTCGGCGGTCAGGATGGAGATGCGCAGGGCGGCGGGCAGTTTGTGCGCCGGGCGGACCGGCACGCCGGCGCCGGTGGATTGCAGATAAACAAAGGCCTGGTCAGCGGCGGCGGTGCCGGAGATTTGGGGCATGACGAAGGCGGCGGCGGAATTGAACTTGAGCGGCGCGGCGGCGGGATTGGCTTGGGACAACCACGGGATTGGCTGCCGGTGGTAATCAAGGCACACCACATAGAACGCCATGATATTTTCGCCCAAAGGGAAGGCGTATTTATTGGGGTTGAACATGGCGGCGCCGCCCAGCCACGCGTTGCCGGAGGGGTCATTGCCGGGTTGCGCGCCGCTGCCGCTGGCGAACAGCCTGTAGTCAGGGTTGGCGTTGGCCGGATTATTGGCATCGGACGGGGAAACGGCGAGGCGGTACAGCCAGCGGGTTTGGTTGTCATCCTCCGCCAAATAATAGCCGAAAATCCACAGGTTGCCCCGCGGCGTGTTTTCGCCGTAAACCTGGCCGAAAATATTGCTGCTGTTGGGCACGGCGGTTTGGCTGTCGGGGAGCCAGTCTTGCAAACCACCGGAGGCCGTGCCGGCATCCTGCAAGAACTGAATGAAGGCAAGGGAATAGGCGGGAAACGAGGCGTTTTGAGCCGCCGGGACACCGAAGGAAATTTTTGGGGCCGCGATACGCTGCAAATCACGGGACATGAATTCCAGAATGGCGCGGCCATTTTGCAATGAAGTGATTTTGTCGCGGCTGGTGACCCAAATTTTACTGACATTGTTCATCATGGTCGCCAAGACCACCACCAGAACGCCAAGGATGGCGCTGGCGGTCATCATTTCAACCAGCGTGAAGCCCCGCTGACGGTCGGCGTGGGTCATAATCTCCCCCTGTCTGGCAGTTCGCTTTGGGGATGTTCCCACAGTTGATAACCGCTGTTACGCAATAAGAGCGAATAAACGCGGGTGTTAAGCGAGGAATTGCCTTGCTCATTATAAGGCCAGTCCACCTTGAGTATCAGCGTCTTCAGCGCGTTGTTCGGGATATGGGGCAAAGCGGCCGGAGGGTCTTTTAACTCGGCAAGGATGCGGTAATACACCGGTTCCCGCTGTTCCGGTGGCGTGTGGTCATCTTGCGGGATTTGGTTGACCGAGAAAAAATATTCGCATTGATGCTTCGCGCCGCTCGTTTGCCATTTGGCGGATTTGTTTTTGGTCGGGTCTTCAAACCAAGCATCGCGGCTTAATTCCTGCTGGATTAGTTGCATGGTTTGTTGCACCAAGTCCGGTAGTTTGGAATCATCCTCACTGTCGCGCAGGGTGCGCGTGACATTGGTCAACATGCCGACCACCGCCACCAGCACCATCGTGACAATGCCCAGCGCCAGCACAATCTCCACCAGCGAAAAACCGCGTGGCCTTGCGGCGGTCACGGTCAGCGGTTGACGAACGGGCGAGGTCATAATTGAATAGCCAAACATAACCGAATTAGTGTAAGAATACAATAAAAGATTATTTTTTTATTTTTGGCCCTTGCCATAAATTAATGGGTTCTATCCCGTGAACAGCGGAATTTAATTCCCCTTCCGTGAAGGGGTGGCCGCGAATGCGGACGGGGTAGTTCAGCGTTTCTGGGGGAAAACTTGAGGTTCGCGCGGAGCCGCGGAGCCGCGGAGTTTTTAACCACGAATGGACACGAATAGCCACGAATTAATTCCCCTCTCGTAGAGGGGTGGCGGCGCGAGCCAACGGGGTGTTTCAGCGTTCCAGCTCTTCCCCCGAAACGCTGAACTACCCCGTCGGCTGGAGCCGCCACCCCTTCACGGAAGGGGAATTATTAAGCGGCAACCACGCGCCGCTTCTGCTTTCCCTCCGCGAGGAAGGGGGATGCGCTGGCGCGGGAGAATTGGGAATGGGTGGGGTCATGGTCAGCGGGGTTGGTTTCCGCGTCAGCGATTCCCCTTCCGTGAAGGGGTGGCGCGGAGCGACGGGGTAGTTCAGCGTTTGGGACAGCAGAAAGACGAAAGCTGAAAACAGAAATAATTTCAGCTTTCGGCTTTCTAATTTCCCTTAAACGCTGAACTACCCCGTCGGCTGGCGCCGCCACCCCTTCACGGAAGGGGAATTACCATAAACAGCTAGGCGTTGCCGATGAGCACTCCCGCGAGAAACACCAGCAACCCGCCGACGATAACCTGAAACGCCGCCGCCAAAAACGGCGTGTCCATGAATCGCTTGCGAATCCACGCAATCACCGCCAACTCCACCAGCACAATGGCAATCGCCACCCCCGTCGCGAGTTGGAAATCGTGAATCAAATACGGCAGCGTGTGCCCCAGCCCGCCGACCGCGGTCATCAACCCGCACGCCACGCCGCGAATGAACGGCTTGCCGCGCCCGCTCAGCGCGCCGTCATCCGACACCGCCTCGGTGAACCCCATGCTAATCCCCGCGCCCACCGACGCCGCCAGCCCGACCACCAGCGCGTCGTGCGAACTGTGCGTGGCGAACGCCGCCGCGAAAATCGGCGCCAGCGTCGAGACCGAGCCGTCCATCAACCCCGCGAGGCCGGGTTGGACGACTTGCAACACGAACAGCCGCTGCTGCGTCCGCGCCTCCTCGTCCTTCGCGCCGGACTGCTCCAGCCGCCGGTCCAGCTCGCCGGCCAGTTCCTGATGCGCCCGCTCCTCGTCGGCGAGCGCGTTGAGCAACTGCCGCGTCGCCGCGTCATTGCTGGCGGCGGCGGCTTTCAAATAAAACTGCGCCGTTTCCAACTCCATGATTTCCATCGCGCGCCGCACCTGCGCCACCGTCAGCGTCTTCGACAACCACAGCGGCTTGCGTTTGATGAAACCCTTGACATCCTCGCGGCGAATGGGCGGGATATGGTCGCCAAATTTCTCGCGGTACAGCGCCAGCAACCGCTGCAAGTGACCGGTCTCCTCCTCGCGCATCCTCGTGATGGCCTCGGCCGTGGCGGGATAATTCCCGCGCAACCGCTCGGCAAACTCGGTGTAAACGCGTCCGTCCGTCTCCTCCAGCGAAATGGCGACGGCCAGGATTTCACGCGGCGTTAATTCATTGACCGATTTCATATCCCATGATTCTGCCCGCAACCGCCGACGATGACACGAAAAAAAATGAACCAAGCGGGAACCGATGAACGCTGCAACACCCCGTCGGCTGCGCCGCCACCCCTCTGCGAGAGGGGAATTTGCTGGCGCATGGGTCATGGTCAGCGGGGTCGGTTTCGGCGGCTGCGATTTCTTCCGCGCCAGCGATTCCCCTTCCGTGAAGGGGTGGACGCGGAGCGGACGGGGTAGTTCAGCGTTAATGGGAAACCGGCATAAAATTTCAAAATTCAAACTTCAAGTAAATTCCAATTTCCAATTGCAAAATTCCAAATTAACGCTGCAACACCCCGTCGCTCCGCGCCACCCCTCTACGAGAGGGGAATCCGCTGACGCGGGGGAATTTGGGATGGGGGGGAATTTGCTGACGCGAGGGGCAGGGGCAATGAGGGTTGGTTTTCGCGGCAGAGTAAATAATTCCCCTCTCGTCGAGGGGTGGCGGCGGAGCCGACGGGGTGTTGCAGCGTTTCATCGGATGAACTCTTCACCACGAGAATTTTGGACCGGATTAACAGGATGGACAGGATTTTCAAGAATATGCTTTACCTTTCAAAAAAACATCCTGTACATCCTGTCAAAAAAATTTTCGCCGGCACGAGGTGTTTTCACTGCCTTGGTGGATGGTGACGGGGGTAGGGGGGTATCGATGGTTGTATGGGGTTCGATATAAAAAATATTAAATATATTGTGGTAAAAATCCAGAAGTGGTTTTATTATTGCGGTGAGGTAATGAAAAAGGTGGTGGAGTTATTCTGTTTTATTTGGTTTGGGGCGTTGCTTGGTGGCGCCGCTGCCGCGTGCTGGCGCGCGTTGTGTCGGCTTGGCGGCGCTTGCGCGGGGGGCGGGGTTTGGTGCGTGTCCTCGTGGGGGAAAGGCCAAATTGTAAATTGCAAATTTTGAATATGTTTGATTTCAAATTAACGCTGAAACACCCTGTCGGCTCGCGCCGCCACCCCTCTACGAGAGGGGAATTGGCTGGCGCGGGGGAATTTGCTCGCGCATGGGGCAGGGGTAGCGGGGGTGGTTTTCGCGCCAGCGATTCCCCTTCCGTGAAGGGGTGGACGCGGAGCGGACGGGGTAGTTCAGCGTTGGCGCGAAAATTCAAACTTCAGGTAAATTCCAAATTGCAAAATCGATATTTCAAATTAACGCTGAACTACCCCGTCGGCTCGCGCCGCCACCCCTTCACGGAAGGGGAATTTGTTGGCGCGGGGGAGATGGTTGATGGGATTGGTTTTCGCGGTAGCGTAAATGATTCCCCTCTCGTAGAGGGGTGGCGGCGTGAGCCGACGGGGTGTTTCAGCGTTTTGGAGGAGATGATATGAAAATAAAATATATATTGCAATTAGTTGGCGCGGGGTTTCTGCTGGCGCTGGGGGCGGGGGGGGGCGCGCTCGCCCCTTCGGCGCGCGCGGATGGGTCGCCGGGCACCATCACCAACGTCACGTATACCGTGGTGACTCAAACTACCACCTCCGCCTCCGCTACCGCCACCGTTGTCACCACTTACAACAACCGCTCAGACCTCATCATTTCCAACTTCGCCAACACCGTCCCCGTCCCCAATCGTTGGAACTTCAATCGCTATGCCTATTACATCGGCTCCTATTATTACTCCGGCACCACCCAGCCGCAGACCGACGTCTCCGGCAGCGTCCGCGTCATCGCCGGCGGCACG
>JAISCS010000016.1 GCA_031265365.1 Verrucomicrobiales bacterium | reverse complement strand
ATAATTCCCCTTCCGTGAAGGGGTGGCGCGGAGCGCCGGGGTAGTTCAGCGTTCGGTTTTGGTACTTCCTTTAACGCTGAACTACCCCGTCCGCTCCGCGGCCACCCCTTCACGGAAGGGGAATTAGCTCACGCAGGGGCATGGGCGGTGGTGGGTGTTCCTCTCCCCAGCCGAGCGTCCGCCCGGCGCTCCGTTAGCTGATGAAGATGCGGCGGGTGTCGCTCCACGGACCGGGTTGCATGGTGGGGTTGAGCCAGACGGCTTTCACCAACAGGTATTTGCCGCGCGCGGTTTCCTCGAAAATCAGCGTGAGATGTTTTTTGGTGACGATTTTTTGCTCCCACGGGCCGTCGGCGGGCGCGTCCTCGAACCGATACTGGACGATGGCGCTGTGGTAGACGTGGCCGGGGACCAGATATTGGTCGTTCCCGCCTTTTTGCAGACCGGTCAGGTAAATGTCCAAGTCGTAGTGCCCGCCGGGGGTGAGGGTCAGCTCCGGCGCCTCGGTGGGAGTGGGGAGGGGGTGGCGCGTGCCCGGGTGGCGGGGGCTGATGCCCATGGCGGCGAGGTCGCCTTCGGTGACGGTGTTTTTCAACGCCTTGAGGTGGTGGATGAAGGCGGAGAGGAGGACGCGCAGGCTGTGACAGGCCGCCTTGCTCAGGGCGACGGTGGCGTGGGTACGGGTGGCGTCCTTGCTTTTGAGGTCGAAGGCGGTGGCGGCTTGCGCGAGGGCGGGTTTGAGTTCGTCCAGGTAGGCTTGGCTGACGCCCCAGGCAACACGGTTGCTGAAGCTGACGTCGTAGATGTTTTGCGCGTAGGGGATGAAGTCGCCGTCTGTACTGGGGATGTTACCGGTTGAATGAGTGCTCATAATAGGGTCTTTCTATGGTTGATGGTTGTTGAAGTTCCCGCACGACATTGGGCCGGGCGGGATATTTAAGCTCTTAAACGTCAGGTTTAAGGGATTAAATGGGGAAAACAAGGACATAAACGCGGCAAATAATAACTTATCCGTGGCGAGTAATTTCTTATTCGCGGCGAACAAGGACATAAACGCGGCGAATAATGACTTATTCGCGGCGAGTAATTTCTTATTCGCGGCGAACAAGGACATAAACACGGCGAATGATGACTTATTCGTGGCGAGTAATTTCTTATTCGTGGCAAACAAGGACATAAACGCGGCGAATAAATCCTTATCCGTGGCGAATAAGCGCTTATCAGCGGAGCCGTACGGAGGCATACCCGATACCGTACCGGCCCGCAAGGGGCGAGGGAGCGAGAGCCATGCTCGCCCGTCAGTCGTGTTGCCCAGCGCCAAAATCATGACGGATAAAATAACAGGGTGATTGGTGGCGTCCATATTTTTTTATATTTTTTTAGTTTTTTTGATTCCTCGCTGTTAGCCATGGAAGCGCCAACGCCGCCCCCCCGCCCCGGCCTCCAGCGCCAGCGCATTCCCCTTCCGTGAAGGGGTGGCCGCGGAGCGGACGGGGTAGTTCAGCGTTAAGGGAAATTGGAAAGCCGAAAGCAGAAAGCTGATATTATTTCTGTTTTCAGCTTTCTGTTTTCAGCTTTCGTCTTGCGCCTGTCCCAAACGCTGAACTACCCCGTCGGCTGGCGCCGCCACCCCTTCACGGAAGGGGAATGCGCTGACGTGGAAAGATACTACCATAAAACAAGACGTAATCCGTATCACTTGGCTCAAAACTCCATAAAAAATGCTTGTTTTCTTTCAAAATGATTGATAAGAGTAACCGCCAACGCTAAACCTATCCTGAAATATTATGTTGCCCATCAATCATCTTTTGTCGTTAGTGCCCAGCCGGATTACCGCCACGGTTATCCGCTTGCAGGAAAATCTCTGGCGGGATTTGGTCCCGCTGACGGTGGCGGCGTCCGCGTCGGCGCCCGATTATGTGCCGCTGGCGGTGGCGAAAAAACTCCGGCGCGCCACGGTCGACGGCGGCACGGTCTGGGGCAAGTTGTTCGACCAGCGGTGGTGCCGCGTCCTCTTGCCGCGCCCCGCCGACGGCAAGGTTTTTTTCAATTGGCGCGACGAGGCGGAGGCGACGCTGTGGGTGAACGGCGCGCCGTATTTCGGCCTCGACGTGGCCCACCGGTTCTGCCGGCTGCCGAAGGGCGCGCGCGAGTTGTGGCTCGAATGCGTGTGCGTCCAGAGCGGGGTCTGGCACCAGGACGCCACCGGCCTCGGCGAGCGCGGCAGCAGGTTCGACGGCGCGTTCCTGTGCCGCCGCGACGCGGACGCTTGGCGGGCCTACCACGATTTGAAGTGTCTGAGCGACCTCATGCTCGACGAGCGGCGGCGTGAAAATCCGCTGGTGCCGCCGCTGCCGAGCGGCATGGGCGAGCAGACGCCGACGGACAAGGTGTCGCCGTTTTACCGCCGTCTGCTGCGCTTGCTGGATGACGCGGTGAACGAGTTGGACCGGCGCGGGCCGCGGGCGTTGTCCCGGAGCTTGGCGGCGGCCTACGCGGAGTTGCGGCGGGACCAACCGTTCCAGCATTGCGCGCTGACCGGCCACGCGCACGTTGACTTGGTCTGGTTGTGGCCGGAGCGCGTGGGCGAGTTGAAGGCGGCGCACGTGTTTGCGACCGTCAATCATTTGCTCGATGAATATCCTGAGTTCAAGTTCGCCTACAGCCAGCCGGCGAGTTACGCGGCGGTGGCGCGGCACGCGCCGGCGCTTTACCAAAAAGTGCGGAGGCGCATCGCCAGCGGGCGCTGGCAGGCGACCGGCGCGATGTATGTGGAATCCGACACGCTGCTGGCGTGCGGCGAGGCGTTGGCGCGCAGTTTCACGCTGGGGCAGCGGGGCTTCGCCGCCATCAGCGGCAGGTTTTCCACACTGACGTGGCTGCCGGACGTGTTCGGCTACTCCGGCAGTCTGCCGCAATTGATGAAGCTCGGCGGCGCGGAATATTTTTTCACGACAAAGATGACGTGGAACGCCGTGAACCGTTTCCCCTACAGCAGCTTCGTGTGGCGCGGCATCGACGGCTCCGAGGTGGTCGCGCACGTCACGCAGGAGAGCAATTACGTCACGCACATGCGCGTGGCCGACGTGAAGAACGCGCTCCACGGGCACCAACAGGCGGACGTGCACGGCGAGTTCCTGCTGCCGGTGGGCTTCGGCGACGGCGGCGGCGGGCCGACGGACGAGATGTGCGAGCGCGCGCGGCGCCTCGGCGGGCTGCCGGGAATGCCGACGCTGGCGTGGGACCAGCCGGAAAATTTCTTCGCGCGCCTCGGCCGGCTGCGCGCCAGGCTGCCGGTGCACCAGGGCGAGTGTTATCTGGAATATCATCGCGGCACCTACACGACGCACGGGGCGTTGAAGGCGGCGTTCCGCGCCACCGAGCGCGCGCTGCAAACGCGCGAGGCCGCCGCCGTCGCCACCGCCGCTGGCGTGGACGAAGCGCTGACGGCGGCGTGGAAGCGCGCGGTGTTCGCGCAGTTCCACGATTACATTCCGGGCAGTTCCATCGCGGAGGTTTATGCCGAGGCGGTGCCGGAGTTGCGTGCACTGTCGGCGGCGCAGCTCGGCGCGGCGCGAAAATTGCTGGCGCGAAAGACCGGCGGCGGCGCGGCGTGCGTGTTCAACCCGCTGCCGGTGCCGGTGCGCCGTTGGCTCGATGAAAAAACCTTCGTGCACCTCCCGCCGCTGGCCGGTGACACGGTGAAAAACGTCACCGTCAGCGCCGACGACCAAGTCACTGTCAGCGCCCGCGGATTGACGAATAAATTCGTGACGCTGACGTTGAACGCCGCCGGCGCCGTCAACGCGCTGGAAATTCGCGGCAAAAAAATCCCGCTCACCGGGCCGCTGGGCGCGCTGACGCTGTATCCCGACCGCGCGGCGAACTTCGAGGCGTGGGACATTGACCGGCAGGCGCTCTCGCTCGGCGAGCCGTGCGCGGCGCCGGCGCGCATCACCGCCGCGCGGGACGGCGCGGGCGCGGCGCTGACGGTGCGCCGGCGCGTCGGCAGGAACAGCGCCGCCGCCGTGACCTTCCGTCTCGAGGCCGGCGCCGACGTGGTGCGCGTCGAGGTGGCGCTCGACTGGCGCGAGCCGGAGCACTTGCTGAAGATGAATTTTCCCGCGAACTACCAGGCCGCAAACGCGCGCTTCGGCATTCCCTACGGCAGCATTTTGCGCCCGCAGCAGCCCGGCGCCACCGTCAGCGAGGCGATGTGGGAAGTGCCGTTCAGCCGCTGGCTGGCGGTGTTCGACGAGGGCGAGCGCGATGGCCTGTGCGTCGTCAGCGAGGACAAGTACGGCGCCACCGTGCGTTGCGGCAACATCGGCGTCAGCCTCGTCCGCAGCCCGCGCATGACCGGCTTTGAATATCACCGCATCGTCCGCAAGGCCGGCCTCGCGCGGCTGCAACCGGACACGATTTTCTCCGACCTTGGGCGCCACGTCATTCGCCTCGCGTTTGGCCGTTACGACGCCGGCGCGCCGCTGGAGCGGCATCCCGCCGCGCTGGCCGACACGCTGTTTACCCCGCCGGCGCGTTATCGCGGCGCGCCGACGCCACCGTCGGCGTTCGCGGGCCTTGACAGCGACGGCACCCTGCTACCGTGCTGGGCGTTGCCCGCTGACGATGACCCGCGCGCGTGGATTTTGCGCCTGAACGAAGTGGCGGGCCGCCCCGGCGCCGCGCGCCTCCGCCTCGCCAAGGGCTGGGCCGCCCGCGCCGTTGATTTGCTGGGCCGCCCGCTGGCGGGGAAAAAAATCCGCGGCGGGAAATTCGACTACCGCCCGTATGAAATCATCAGCCTGAGAATTGAACCGTCCAATGGTTAACCACCCTTTGCTCTATGAAAACAAACCTCATCGCGCTACTGCTGGCGGCACTGGCGGGCACCGTCAGCGCCGAGGACGCCACGCTCTATCAAATCAAAAACCGCTGGCTCAAACAATGCCTCGCCGACGTGTCCGGCGCCGTGGTGTATCAGGCGCCCGCCGGCGGGCCGCCGCCGCTGGTCAAGCGCGGCACCGTCAGCGTCATTGCCCCGGTCGCGGGCGCGGCGGTGCGCGGCGAGGTGCGGATTGACATCCTCGCCCCCGGCCTGGGCGACGCGGTGGTGAAGTGTTGGCAACAAGGCGCGGGCTTCGGCGCGGACGTCACGCTCGGCGTGGTCCAACTCGACGCGGATGGCAAGGGCGTGTTCGTGTTCCCCGCCGACCAATTCCCGCACGGGCCGCTGACGGTGCGCGTCACCGGCCTCGGCCGCGCGGAAATCAACACCTACAACCTGCAACTCTACAACGAGGGCGGCGTCTCCTGGAACGAGGGCGCGCCCAAGGAACCGCCGCCCCCCGCTGCCGGCATGAAGCTGGTTTATCTGGACGACTTCGACGCGCCGCTGTCCATTTCCAAGACCGGCGCCGACGCCAAATACGCCGCGCACAAACCGGGCGGCGGCGACTTCGGCAAAATTCCGTTCAGCGATTTCGAGTCCGAGAAAAACCCCTTCGCGCAACGGGACACCTACCTGCGTATCCGCGTGGACGCGAACAAGAACAGCGCCGGCCTACTCTCCTCCCTGCGGCTGGACGGCACCGGCTTCACCGCCAGCGCCCCGTGCTACTTCGAGTGCCGCTTCATCGCGCAATCCGCGCCGACCACTTGGCCGGCGTTCTGGGTGATGACGCGCGACACGTTCAAGGGCCTGAAGGAACCGGCGGACGAGCTGGACATCATCGAGGCCTACGGCGGCTTCGGCCAAGGTTTCCCCAACCAGACCGGCTATTGGATAACCTCGCACCGCTGGAACCAGGACGACGGCCAGAAACTCCCCGGCGTCTATCAACAAGTGCCGATGACCACCCTCGGCGGCGGGTCGGGCTGGTGGGAAACCTTCCACATCTACGGCTGCAAAATCACCGCGACCGACACGATATATTATTTCGACAACATCGAGGTTGGCCGGCACCCGACCTATCCGCTGAGCAAGACCCGGCCCTTTTTCTTCTTCATCAACCACGCCTTCCCCGGCCACGGCTGGCCGGCGGACCCGTCGAGCCACGGCGGCGTGTATGACCTGTATGTCGACTACGTGCGGGTCTGGCAGGAATAACCGAATGCAACCGAGAATGTTCACCCGATTCGAGCGGGCCTATCGCCGCCGGCGTTTTGATTTTTGTCCGTGGTTCTTTTGGGACGAGGCGACGGCGGCGGAGCGGCGGGCGCAACTCGACTATCAAGCATTCCTGCGCCAGCGGCACGGCGTGGTCGCCGGCGCGCGCTGCTTTTTGTCACCGGCGGCGGCCATCATCAGCAGCGAACGCGAGCCGCTGACGCTGGGCGACCGCTGCTTCATCGCCGGCGGCGCCTACGTCACCGGCCGCGTCACCCTCGGCAGCGACAGCACGGTCAATCCCTACGCCACGTTGCGCGGCGTCGTCAGCGGCGGCGCCGGCGTCCGCATCGGCGCGTATGGCTGTCTGGTCGGGTTCAACCACGGCTTTGACCAGCTTGACTCGCCGATTTTTCAACAACCGCACACGAGCAGGGGCATCATCCTCGGCGATGACGTGTGGCTCGGCGCGCAAGTCACGGTGATTGACGGCGTGCATGTCGGCAGCCACGTCGTGCTCGGCGCCGGCGCGGTGGTCACGAAAAACGTGCCCGACTACGCCGTCAGCGCCGGCAACCCCGCGAAAGTCCTGCGCCGGAGAAACCAAGATTTATGAACCTAGAATCATCACTCGCCTCGTTCAGCGCCAAAGTCCGCGCCCAACTGCCGCGCCTGTTCGCGCGCTACCAAAGCGTCACCGCCGGCGGCGGCGCGTGCTACGTCAACCAGCCCGGCCAGCCGCGCGCCACACGCCCGAATTGCGACGCGGTGGAAATCGCCGCGCTGTTCAACACGCCGCCGCCCGGCCGCGACCGCGCGGGCTGGGTCGGGTTTTTGCAAAGTTTGCAAGACCCCGCCAGCGGCTTGGCGCCGGATTACACCGCTGACGACGCGCGGCTGAACCCGCCGCCGCCGGCGGAATTTCAGTTCGCGGACCAATATTCGACGATGGCGGTGAACTACGCGCTGGAATGCCTCGGCGCGCGGCTGGCGCTGCCGGTGACGAACGCCGCGCGCGTGGACGAGGCGCTGCTGGTGACGACGCTCGACGGTCTGCACTGGCGCGACGCGGCGTGGGGCGCGGGGCACTGGATTGATTGTCACGCCTCGTGCCTGTGCGCGAACCGGCGGCACTTTGGCCTGGACGCGCCATTTGCCACGCTGTTCGCGTGGCTCGACCGGCACTGCGACCCCGTCAGCGGCCTGTGGGGCGCGCCGACCGCCGCCGAACGGTGGCTGCAACCGGTGAACGGTTTCTACCGGCTGACCCGCGGCGCCTACGCGCAATTCGGTCGCCCGCTGCCACAGCCGCGCGCGGCGAAGGAAACCATCTGGCGTCATGCCGCCGACGTTGGTTTCTTCGGCGCCGGGCGCGGCAACGCCTGTTACGTGCTCGACGTGGCGCACCCGCTGTGGCTGTGCTTGAAACAAGACCCGGCGCGGCGGGATGAAATCCGCGACTGGGCGGCGGCGCGGCTGCCGCTGGCGCTGACGCGCTGGCAGGACGGGCGCGGCTTCGCCTTCGACCCGTTCGCCGCCGGCGCTGACGGTGAGCCGGGTCTGCAAGGCACGGAAATGTGGCTGAGCATCATCTGGCTGCTGGCTGATTTATGCGGCGCCGCCGCGAGCCTCGGCTACGAGCCACAAGGCGTCCACCGCCCCGCGCCGGCGCTGACGGTGTGAAACAAACCAAGGTTCGCGCGGAGACGCGGAGAATTGGGCAAATACAAAACTCACGTCTCTGTGTCCCCGCGCGAACATCAAAAATGCCGTTATTTAATGGTTCTATCCCGTTATCAGTGGAATTGCCGTGGCGTGCGGTGACCGTATAATTAATTCCCCTTCCGTGAAGGGGTGGCGCGGAGCGACGGGGTAGTTCAGCGTTTGGAGCTCGTTCCCGGTTAACGCTGAACTACCCCGTCCGCTCCGCGGCCACCCCTTCACGGAAGGGGAATAGCCGCATGCGGGGAATATGGTCGGTGGAGTTAGTCCGGCGTCTGCGCTACCACTGCTAACAGCGAGGAACCAGAATATTTAGTCATATCCGCGATTGATTGGAATCATAAACTATAGCATTTCATTACGACATTGGCAGAGTATCCCGTCATCCTGAGCGTAGCGCCGTTGGTGCGTTGTCGAAGGAGCGGGTTGGTGAACGTCAGCGGATTAGTCGTCATCAGCCTGTTGGCCTGTGCGGGGCCGCTCCTTCGACTGCGCCCTTGCCGGGCTGCGCTCTGGATGCCGGAGGACTCGGCCAATGTTATGATGATAACCCCCGCTGACTATGCCCTCGTACGCAAGCATATTGCTCTTCCGTGAAGGTGAGCCTGGGGCGCGGCAAGCCATCAAGCTCAAAACACCACGGTCATGATGGAGCGGGCGTTCACCGTCAGCGGCAGCACGTCGTCGCGCAGACGGATGTTGGCGGCCAGGTCACGGTCGGTGGCGTTCATCAACACGACGACGGTTTCGCCGCGCGGCGTCTGGAACGCGGTCACGTCCAGCGCCTGCGTATATTTGCTGAAGCCGACGCGCCGCGAGCCGGCCGGGATGAACTTGCTGAAGTGTCCGATGTAATAATACGAGGTGTTCAGGGTCACCGCGCCGGTCTCGACATTCGCCATGATTGGCGCGCTGCAAAAATTATTCACGTGATTCGGTCCGCCGCGCTGGTCGAGCAGGATGTTCCAGTCGAACCACGCGCCGGTGAAATTGTTCAGGTTGCCGATGATGTCGTGCGCGTAGCGCTCGCCGTGCGCCCAAGTGGCCTCCGGCCCGTGCCGCCGCATTTCCACGCAGCCCTCGCTGAACATGAGGTGTTTTTCGGGGAACGCCGCGTGCGTCAGCGCCAGCGCCTCGAAGTGGTCGCCGGAATACCAGTGGAACGCCACGCCCCAGACGAATTCGCGTGTCTCCGCGTCGGCGAAAATATCCGTCGCGCGCTCGAACACACGCTCCTTGTTGTGGTCCCAAACCAGCACCTTCGTGTCAATGCCGCGCTCGCGGAACACCGGCGCGAGGTGCCGCTTGACAAACTCCGCCTCATCGTCAGCGGCATAGACGCACGAGTCCCATTGCTGCGTCGCGTTCGGCTCGTTTTGCACGGTCAGGTAACGGACGTTGATGCCAAGCCGCCGCGTTTCGACGAGGTATTTCGCGAGGTATTCCGCCCACAGCCGCTGGCAATCGTCGCGCAATTTGCCGCCGTGGTTCATCTCGCCGTTGGTTTTCATCCATGCCGGCGGACTCCACGGCGAGGCGAGCACCTTCACGTTGTTTCCGCCGATTGACTGGGCGGCGAGAATGGTTTTGAACATGCCGTTGACATCGCGTGACAAATCGAACGCCGCCAGTTCGCGGTCACCGGCGGCGGCATAGGCGTAATTGCCGAGCGCGAAATCGCAACTGTTGATATGGGTGCGAATCAGCTCGTAACCGAGGCCGCGCTCCTTGTCGAAATACAGCTCCAGAATTTTCCGTTGATTCGCGGGCGCAAGCCGTGCCAGCGTGTCGTGCGCCGCCTCCGTGATGGCGCCGCCAAAGCCGGTGATTTCCTGGAATTTGATTTCCGGGTAAATATTGACCGCGTTGTTTTCCAAGCCGGGCTGGCTGGTGAACTCCGCCGGCACTGACGGTGAGAGCCGGAGGTCGGTGTCTTTTTGCGTGACGAAAATTCGCGCTGTTTTGCTCATAGGCCGCGCACGTTAACACCTTGGGCCGCGCGTGTCAGTCAAAAAGTAGTCCTGGTCACTAAGATATTTTTTACATGGAGCACATGGAGGAAATGGAGGGGGTGGGTTGGCTAAAGCAAACTTTCTCCAATAACTCCATGACCTCTTTGTAAAAAATATTCGCGCCGTGGGGTCTTCGTGGCCAGGGTTACTTTTGCCAACGATAAAGTTTGGCTTTCGCCAGACTTGCCGTATCTTTTTCCGCATGGATTTGTTGCAGGATTTCGCCATCGTGCTGGTGACTGCCGGCGTGGCCGGGCTGTTGTTCCGGCGGCTCGGCTTGTCCGCCATCGTCGGCTATCTCATCGCGGGCATGATTATCGGGCCGCACACGCTGCCGTCCGCCCTCGTCACCAACGAGGAAAGTGTCCGGCAACTTTCCGAGTTTGGCCTGGTGTTCCTGATGTTTTTCGTTGGGCTGGAGCTGAGCCTCAGCCGCATTCGCACGCTGGGGTTCAGCCTCGTCTGGGCGACCGCGCTGCTGTCGTGGCTCGTCTTCAACCTGTGCCAGTTCTTTGCCTACATGATGGGGTGGAACGCCACCGCCGGCTTTGTCTTCGCGTCCATGTTCGTCGTCTCCAGTTCCGCCATCATCAGCAAGATGCTGCTCGAAAGCCGCCTCAGCCACGAGCGGTACGCGCAGAACGCGCTGGGCATCACCATTCTTGAGGACGTCGTGGTCATCATCCTGCTGACGTTGCTCGCCTCGCAAATCCAACTCGGCGGCATGGAGGGACACGGCGACCTCGGCGGCGGCCCGGCCCGGACGCTGGGCTTGTTCGCGGGATTCGTCACGCTGACGGTGGTGGTCGGCATTTTGTTCCTGCCGAAAATCCTGACGCGCTTCAACCGCGCCGCCGACATGGATTTGAAAGTCATCATCGTCAGCGGCCTGGTCTTCTCCATCGCCGTCGCCACCGACCGCGTCGGCTTCTCCCCCGCGCTCGGCGCGTTCCTCTTCGGCGTCATCGTCAGCGGCACCGCGTTCAAGCACAAGATTGAAAAAGCCCTCGTCGGCACGCAGGACATCTTCAGCGCCGTGTTCTTCGCGTCCATCGGCATGATGATTGACGTCCGCACGGTGCACCAACATCTCTGGCTGGTGCTGGGCATCACCGCGTTTGTCGTGCCGGTGCGGATTTTCGCCGGCGCCGCCAGCTTCCTGCTCACCGGCAGCGAGTTGAAAACCGCCGTCCGCACCGCGCTGATACTCACGCCCATCGGCGAGTTCTCCTACATCCTCGCCAAGGAGGGCGTGGACGCCGGGGTGGTACCGGAATATTTTTACGTCATCGCCGTCGGCGTCTCCATTCTCACCTCCATCATCGCGCCGCTGCTGGTGAAATACGCCGAGCCAATCGCCGGCTTCGCCGCCGGCCACCAGCCCCGCTTCCTGCGGAAATTCCTCGGCGCGTACCAACTCTGGCTGCAAGAACTCGCCCGCAAGCAGGAAGCCACCGTCTGGTGGAAACTCACCTCCCACCGCCTCGGCCAACTCTCACTCGAATTGCTGCTGCTCGCCGGCGTGCTGGTTTACTCTGTCACCTTGCGCGACTTCCTGCACCATTTGCTCGTCAACCTCAACCTCGACTTCTCCTTCAGCCCGTATGTGTATTGGGCCATCGTCGGCGTCGTCTGCCTGCTGCTGCTCGTCGCCATCTGGCGCAACCTCGGCGCGCTGAGCCTCATCTATGCGCAAACCGTCACCGTCAGCGGCGCCCAAGACCGCCGCCTCCGCCCCGTCATTGAACTGGCCATCCAGGCGGTCGGCACCGTCGCCCTGTGCTGGATGGTCTGGATGCTGTTCCCCGTCCCGCTCGGCGTGTGGCCGTTCCTCATCGTCAGCGGCGCCACCCTCGTGTTCGGCGCGTTGTTCTGGCGCAAACTCATCCGCTGGTACAGCCACCTCCAATACTCGTTAAACCAAGCCCTCGCCGGCAACTCACCCTCGTTGAGCAGCATGGTCACGCCGCAACAAACCGAGTTCTGGCACGCCCAGCTCGCCGAGGTCTTCCTGCCCGACCAAGCCGTCTGCCGGTTGCAAACCATCGCCGCGCTCGGTCTGCGCTCGAGGTACGGCTGCGCCATCGTGGAAATCGAGCGTCACGGCGAACTCCTCACCAACCCGTCCCCCGACACGCTGCTGTTCCCCGGCGACAAGCTGCTGCTCTTCGGCGCCACCGACCAAATCAAACCCGCCGTGGAGTTCCTGCAAGCCGAGGACGAACCGGACGACGCCAACGAGGTCATCTCCGAGAGCAAGCTGGCCACCGTCGCCGTGCCGCCGGAGAGCAAGCGTGCCGGCCACAGCCTGGCCGACCTGCGTATCTTCGCCCAAACCGGCGTGCAAGTCCTCGGCATCGAGCGCGACCACCAAGCCACCCTCAACCCCGCCGCCAATCACCAGCTCAAGGCCGGCGACCAACTGCTCATCCTCGCCACCGCCGCCCAAGCCGGCAAATTCAGACAGTGGTTGAGTGAGGCATAAAGCTGAAAACTGAAAGCGGAAAACAGAAATAATTTCAGCTTTCTGTTTTCTGCTGTCAGCTTTTTAAGCGACTTCGCCCTCGGCGAAGAAGCGACTGATTTCCCGCGCCGCGCTCTCCGGCGAATCGGAGGCGTGGGCCACATTCCGCATCTTGCTCGCGCCGAAATCGCCGCGGATGGTGCCCTTCGGCGCCACGGTGGAATCCGTGGGGCCGAGCAACTCGCGGACTTTGGCGATGATATTATCCCCTGCCAGCACCAGCGCGATGACCGGCGTTTCCTGCATGAACCGCTGGATGTCGGGGAAAAACGGCAGGTGGGCGACATGGGCGTAATGTTCCCGCAAAACCGCGTCGCTGAGGGTGAGCATTTTGACGGCGCGGAGACGCCCGCCGGCGGCCTCCAAGCGGTGGATGACCTCGCCGCAACGGTTCGCCTTCACACAATCGGGTTTTAACAAAATCAAGGTCTGTTCCATAAATTTGGCCGGGGATTGTTTATCCGCGGATTACGCTGATTTTCACCGAGCGCCCTTCTAATTAACCCGCGTAATCCGCGGATAAAATAAAGCAAGCCAGCACCAGCGTCAAGCCGGCGGTGGATAAAAAACAGCTTCCTTAATATCGCGCGGCGCGCAAGCCTCCGTGGTTGCGTGGCGTAACCGCGCGGTTGCGTGGCGCTGCCTCCGTGGTTGCGGGTCGCGGCCACGGGGCTGCGGGTCGTGGCTCCGGGATTGTTGGGACGCAACCGCATGGTTGTATGGCGCCACCACGCGCGCGGGGCCGTCAGCAAACAGTACATAAAGAAACAGTGAACAGCTAGGTGGGCATTATAAAAGGGGTTCTAGCCCGTGAACAGTGGAATTTGCTCACGCAGGGGCATGGGCGGTGGAGGGAGGGCGGCGTCAGCGCTGCCACTGCTAACTGCGAGGAACCAGAAAAGTTTAGGTTGGTGGCGTTATGAGAAATATATGTTGTTGAACTAAATCAGAAAACTCCCCGCATCTCCACGGTTCAGTCATTCGTTGGCCATCGCCGCGGGCGCAGACTCGTCCGTGCGCTGGTTTTCCAGCTTCACGCCGAACATGCGGCCCTTCACGTGGCCCGCTTTGGCACGATAGGCGGCGCCGTCCCACACAATCAAGTCCAGCCGCTCCTCCTCGCTCATTTGCCGCACCAGCGTGTATTGTTGCGTGTTGTCCGTGCGCCAGCCGTCCAGCGCGACGATGACCATGCCTTGGTCCAACCCGAATTGCCGCAGCGCTTGGTTCGTGGTTTTGAAACGCACCCCGTCGGTGGGCGGCGCGGTGAAGTCCCGCAACGTCACTTTTTGTAAACCTTGCGGGAACGCGCGCGCGAGTAATTGGTCAAAGCCGAGCTGCGCGGCTTGCTTCGGCGCGGCGGCGTGCATCCGCATCAGGCAGGCGTCCGCGCCCCCGGTTTGGCCGGGGTAATAACGCGTGTCCCGCCGCTGCCACGTCTCCAGCGCCGCCGCCCATTCGCCCTCGCGCTCCAGCAGCCGCGCGTAGTTGGCCAGGCCGCTCGCCGAATAAATCTCCGCGCCGTACTGCGCGATTTCTCGCGCCTTTGGCTTGTCGCCCCGGTCGTACAAGCGGCGGATGAGCCAGCCCATTTTGTTGGCGACGCCGATGCGGTTGCGCGCCTTTGCGTAGGCGAGCAGGTAATATTTCTCCGCTTTTTCCGCCGGCCCTTTTTGCGAGAAGTAATAGCCCAGGTCGAGGTAATAATCCGGCGTGACCTCGGTCATGCGGTTGATGGTTTCCTCGAACTTTTGCGGGTTCATGGAGTAACCCCACGCGAGGTCGTGCACCGCGTCGTTGTAGTAATGCGTCAACGGCTCCATCCATGCCAGCAACAGCGCGGGGTCGAGGTTGGCGTAGGCGTGGCGATTGTCCAGCTTCACGCTGTGCAATAAATAAGCGTAGTTGTACGGCGCCATGCCGCGTAACTCCTGGCGCCACGCGAGGGCGTTGCCGCGCCCGACGCCGATGTCGGCGAGCCGCCGCCCGATGTCGTAGGCGGTGCCGGCGGGCACTTCCGGCGTGAACCAGCCGCCCAGGTCCGGCAGCGACACCGGCGGGTCGAAGGGCTTGCCGGCGCGGTTGCGCGCCAGCGCCGCCCACAGGCGCGGGGTGAGCAGTTCGGGATGTTGGTTGCTGGCGACGAAACATTTCTGGTTGGCCACCGCGCGCTGGGCCGCGTGCTCATCATCGGCGCGGATAATCCAGCGCGCGAGGAACGGTTGGTAGAAAAATTCTTCCGGCAGACGCGCGATGTCGGCGGCGAACTCGTCCGCTTCCTCACGGACGGCTATGCTGCGGTCCAGAAAGTTGTGCTGGCGGCGATAGGCTTCCATGAGGTGCCGCTGATGGTAATTGGCGAAAAAATTCGCGCCCGCGACGGCCACCGTCAGCCGGCCCGTCGGTTCATCCACGCTCACCGGCGGGCCGTCCGGCGTCTGCAAGTAAGCGCGCACCCAGCGCCAGTCATCAGCGTCGCCCGTCAGAAACGGCGCGTAGTTGAACGCCAGCGTCGCCGTCGCGCACTCATTCTGTTCCAACTCCAGCGCGCTTTGCGAGAACGCCCACCCGCGCCCGGCGCGGCACCACGTGGCGTCCTCCGGCAGCGCGATTTCCTTGGCGAAATCCTGCGCGTAATCATCGTCCACCGCCACCGTCAGCGCGCGCAAGTATTCGTATTGCAAGGCCGGCGGGCCGGCGGCGGCTTGGGCGCGACCGTCGCGCCAATCGTTCGTGTTGCGCCATTTCAACAACGCGCGCCACGCGCCGGCGGGCGTGTCATCGCCGAGTTGTTCCGCCGCCGCCAGCGCGCGCGTCTCCAGGCCGCACAACGTCAGCCGCAGCGCCTCCGCCAGCCGCGCCGCCGGGTCCGCCGCGTCGGCGCCGAGCGCGCGGGCGATGGCGAGGTGCGCGACCATGCGGTTGATGGCGCGCCGGTCGTCGTGAAAATGTCCGGCGTAATCGTTCAAGGCGATGACGCCCAGCAGCAGCGCCGCCCGCGTGTGAGCATCCGCCGAGGTTGGCTGCTCGTTCAACAGCGCGGACGCCGCGCGGTGTTGCGCGAGCAAATTCGGCAGGCGCGGGTCGAGCAATTCCGCGGCGGCCTCCCGCGCCGCCGTCAGCGCGCCCGCGGCGCCCGTCGCGCTCGCCGGTGGGAACACCGCCGTCGCCCAGGGCGCCCAAGTGGCCGGCTCCCAAATGCCGTCGGCGAGGTCGAGGTCCACCATCGCGCCGCGATGCACCACCGTGACCGCGCTGTCGTTGCCCGGCATCATCGTCGGCGCGAGGTCCGGTTGTCCGGCGGCCACATCGCCCAGCGCGGCGATGCACTCGGCGATTTGCCCCGCCATCCAGGCTTGTTCATTGCGATACAATTGCTCCGCGCCGGCCACGCCGCCGGCGGTGAGCAACAGCCAACCGAGGATGATTTTTCGGGTGTTCATCTTTTTTCAATCATCGCGTAGGCGCTGTGGTTGTGGATGCTTTCCATGTTCTCCGCCTCGACGCGGTACCAGGTGATGTCGGGGTGCCGCTTGCAGCGCAGCGCCACGTTCCGCACCAAGTCCTCGACGAACACCGGATGGTCATACGCCGTCTCGGTGACGAACTTTTCGTCGGGCCGCTTGAGCAGCGAGTACAACTCGCAACTCGCCGACTCCTCAATCAGCGCGATTAAATCCTCAATCCACACGACTTTTTTGAACTTCACCGTCAGCGTCACGTAGCCGCGCTGGTTGTGCGCCCCGCGCGTGCTGATGGCCTTGCTGCACGGGCACAGCGTCGTCACCGGCACGCGGACCGTCACGCGGAAATCAATGCGCGCGCCGTCGGCGGCGGCGTCGAAGCGCGCGACGTAATCCATCAACCCGACGCTGCCGGTGACGGGCGCCGGTTTTTCCAGGAAGAACGGGAACTCCATCGAGAGGTGCGCGGCGCGGCTGTCGAGTTTTTTTTGCAACGCGCGCAGGATTTTCCCGATGTTCTCGACGTGAATGAGCCGCCCGCGCGAGTTGAGCACCTCGACGAAGCGGCTCATGTGGGTGCCCTTGAAGTGGTGCGGCAAGTCCACCGCCAGCGCGATGGTGGCGACGGTGTTCTGCCGTTGGTGCGCCTTGTCGGCGATTTGCACGGGATAGCGCAGCCCCTTGACGCCGACCTGGTCAATCGGCAAGCGCCGGGTGTCGCGGGAGCTTTGCGCGTCGTGTAATTTGAGCGTGGCTTTTTTGGACATCGTCTGACGTTAGCGGAATTTTAAGATACTTCAACTCCAGTCACGAAGACGCGAAGGCGCGAAGTTGTTAATTAAAAAAATTCTTCGCGCCTTCGCGTCTTCGTGACTGGAGTTTCCCGCGCGCGGATTTTTTCCTACGCAAAAACGGTTCTTGGCGGTAGCTTGACATGGTGCGCGAACTGCTTTATGCGCTGCTATTCGGGGCGTTGGCGGCCTCGAATTTGCCGGCGGTCACATACACGGTCAAGAAGGGGGACACGCTGTACGGCCTGGGCCGCGCGCACGGGGTTAGCGTTGATGAAATCACCAAGGCGAACCCCGGCCTCAACGCCCGCTCGCTGACGGTTGGGCGGAACATCGAAATCCCCGACCAGCCGGGGGCCACGGTCAGCGGGACGAACTCGCCGCCGCCGGCGCCGGCGGTGCGGCTGGTCAAAAAAGGCGACACGCTGACGGCCATCGCGAAACAGTACCAGGTCACCGTCAGCGACCTCATGGCTTGGAACAAACTGGCGTCGCCGCAAATCAACATCGGGCAAAAATTAAAAGTGACCGCGCCGCCGCCGGCGTTGACCGCGACGACCGCCACGGCCAGCGGTTCCGCCAGGCCGCCGGCGGTCATCCGGCCGGCGCCGGAAAAATATTTGTTCGTGTCGCGGGTGAGGAAGCAGATTGACGCGCCGAAAATCTCGCGCCAGTGGAAATACATCGTCGTCCACCACAGCGGCAGCCGGCGCGGGAACGCGGCGATTTTTGAGTACGACCACCGTCAGCGCGGCATGGAGAACGGGCTGGCGTATCACTTTATCATCGGCAACGGCACGGACAGCGGCGACGGTGAAATCGAGGTCGGCGGGCGCTGGCGGCGGCAAGTCAAGGGCGGGCACTTGCGGACGGAGTTGACGGAGAATGGCGTCGAGCTTAACGAGACGGCGGTGGGGATTTGTCTGGTCGGCGATTTTGAGCGAGACCGGCCGACGCGGAAACAGATTGCGGCGGTGATAGAGTTGGTGAATTATTTGAACCGGCGGGTGACGGCGGCGGGTTACGCGCGGCCGCGGTTCACGGTGCACAAGGTGATTCACCCGCGGCACACGGATTGCCCCGGCAAGAATTTCCCGACGGCGGCGCTGTTCAAGATGTTCGGCGCGGGCGCGGGCGGCGGAGAATGAATTATGCAGACTGGCTCGGTACAAATTGGTTGGGCGCTGGCGGTGACGGTGGCGCTGGGATTGTTAATGCCGTGGGTGCGGTTCGCGCCGGCGAGCGCGTTCGACGACCAGTCGGCGATTGTCGCGCAACTGGCGGAGGACGACTGGCTGCGCGATTACGCGCTGATGAACGGGCACGACTGGCGGGCGCTGCGGCGGAACCTGGCGGCGGGGGAGTCCGGCCTGCAAGTGGCGCTGGCGGGGCGCGAGCCGGAGAGCGCGGCGCGCGCGCTGGCGGAGTTGTTGTTTGGCGGGACATTGGTGTGGAACAAGGCGCTGCTGGTGGCGCCGTTGCTGGCGGCGGCGGGCGCGGTGGCGTTGATGCACCGGAAGCGGACGCGGCGCTGGCTCGTCGCGCTGGCGGTGGCGCAGGCGGCGTTGTATTTTTACCTGCGCTGGCAGTTGCGCGCGGGCTATGTTGACCGGCTGGCGCTGGAATTGAACTGGGGCGTGTGGCTGATGTTGTACGGGCTGCTGTTGATGGCGCTGTTGCTGACGGCGCGGGCGCTGTTGCCGCCGCGGGTGAAGTGGTGATTAGGACTGCTTGGGCTTGTCATTGTCAGCGTAAGTCTGGCCACTGGCAATGGTGCCGGCCGGCTTGTCCTGCTTCTTGCCGTCATCCTCATGCAACGCTTTGTTGAACTCGCGCTCCACATCGTCCTTGGCCTTCTTGAATTCGGCGATGCTTTTGCCGATGCCCTTGGCAAGACCGGGCAATTTGTTCGCGCCGAACAGCAGGACGACAATCAGCAAAATCCAAATCCAATCCGAGCCGTGCGGCAAGTTTAACGCTAACATTGGTGTAATCATGGGGGGCAGTATAATCATCGTCAGCGGTTTGGCAATGATTGTTTTCGACCACGAATCAACACGAATGGACACGAATATTTTTGCCTTGTTGGTGTTTATTCGTGTCCATTCGTGGTTGGGTTTGACTTTGCTGTTTTTTTCCATACACTCCGTCTCATGTCCGCGCGCTCCAAGACCAAGTACCAACGCATCCTTCTCAAACTCAGCGGCGAGGTTCTTGCCGATGACAAGGAGCATCTTTCACCCGTGGTCAGTCGCGGCATCGCGCGGCAGATTAAGGAAATTCACCATATTGGCGTGCAGGTCGCCGTGGTCATTGGCGGCGGGAATATTTGGCGCGGGCTGACCAATAGCAATCGCGGGATGGACCGCAACACGGCGGATTACATGGGGATGCTCGCCACCGTCATCAACAGCCTCGCCCTGCAAGACGCGCTGGAACAGGAAGGTGTGCTGACGCGCGTGCAGACGGCGATTGAGATGAAGAATGTCGCCGAGCCGTTCATCCGCCGGCGCGCCATCCGGCACTTGGAGAAGGGGCGCGTGGTGATTTTCGGCGCGGGCACGGGCAGCCCGTTTTTCTCGACCGACACCACCGCCGCGCTGCGGGCGAGCGAAATCGGCGCGGACGTGCTGCTCAAGGCGACCAAGGTGGACGGGATTTACGATTGCGACCCGAAGAAAAATCCCCAGGCGAAACGTTACGCGCGGTTGAGTTACTTCGACGCGCTCCGTCAGCGGCTGCAAGTGATGGACTCGACGGCGTTCAGCCTGTGCATGGACAACAACGTGCCCATCATTGTGTTCGACATGTTCAAGGCGGGGAACTTAAAACGTGTTGCCTTGGGCGAAACAGTCGGCACACTAGTAACGGAGAAATAATTATGCCAGCAGACGAAATATTGTTTGAAGCCGAGGAGAAGATGGAGAAAACCCTGCGCAAGATTCAGGAGGAATTTTCCGCCGTGCGCACGGGCAAGGCCTCGCCCGCGCTGGTGGAGCATATCCGCGTGAACGCCTACGGAACTTCGATGTCGCTGCGCGAGATGGCGGGCATCACGTGCCCGGAGCCGCGCCTGGTGATGATTCAGCCGTGGGACGCGTCGAACGTTGACCCCATCCGCAAAGCGATTGAAGAGTCCAAGCTCGGCGTTCATCCGTTGGTTGACGGCAAAATCATTCGCATACCGATACCGGAGTTGTCGGAAGAGCGGCGGCGGGATTTGACGAAGGTGGTGAAGAAGATTGCGGAGGACGGCAAAATCGCCATCCGCGCGATTCGCCGCGACGCGATTGACCATCTCAAGAAAGAGCAGAAGGCCGGGGATTTGACCGAGGACGAGCTGGCGACTTCGGAGAAAGAGGTGCAGAAACTCACCGATGTTCACGGTGAGAAAATAGACCACGCGCTGACGGCGAAGGAGAAGGAGTTGATGAGTGTGTGACGGTCAGCGGCGTGTTTACTTTGTCAGACAAGATTAACGAAAGTTTAACATTCCCGCGCTGGCGGTTTGAGTCGGGCCGGTGACCTATGACCCGTGCGCGCCTTGCGGCGCGCAAAATCACAACCCGCACTTTTTGAACGTGCTGTTGACGTGCGCGAAATGACGCTCGACGGAGCAGATTTTTTTCAACTCCTTTGCGGGAATGAGCTTTAGCACCTCATCGTCAGCGAGCAGGAAATCCAGGAACGGCTTGCCGTTGCCGCGCCAGCACGCCATCGCGTTGCGCTGCACGGTCTCGTAGGCGGCGCGGCGCGC
>JAISCS010000212.1 GCA_031265365.1 Verrucomicrobiales bacterium | reverse complement strand
ACATGAAAGGCGTCTATGCCGAGCTGTCCAAATTCACCAGCCACGCCAACGAAGTCGTGGACACCGACGCCATCACCTACGAAGTGCCCGGCGGCATGTTGAGCAACTTCCGCACCCAGCTAAAAGAACTCAACATGGCCGACCGTTTCAACGAAGTCTTCGCCGAAATCCCCTACGTGCGCGAAAAACTCGGCTGGATACCGCTGGTCACCCCAACCTCGCAAATCGTCGGCACCCAAGCCGTGATGAACGTCAAATTCGGCCGCTGGAAAAACTTCCTGCCCGCCGCGCAAAACATCGCGCTCGGCTACTTCGGTCGCACCCCCGCGCCCGTTGACCCGGCGATACAAAAACTCGCCGCCGAAAAATCGAAAAAAGACCCGATTACCTGCCGGCCCGCCGACCTCATCAAACCGCGCATGGACGCCCTGCGCGCCGAGTTGAAAGAAAACAACCTGCCCGCCGACGACGAACACTGCGTCATCTACGCCATGTTCCCGCAACAAGTCAAGGAACTCTACAACCCGCCCGCGCCCGCTGCCGCGCCAACACCGTCAGCGGCGCCGGCAACACCAGCCGCCGCACCATCAGCGACACCCGCCACCGTCAGCGCCAACGCCCGCCGCTACAACATCCAGTTGAACGGCAAGAGCTACAACGTCGCGGTGGAAAATGCATAAGTTTGATTTTTTAACGCAAAGGCGGAAAGGAACAAAGAATATTGGTTCCTCACCGTAATCAGTGGAATCAGGCCCCGCAAGGGCCAAACTTTCCGACGTTTAAGCTAGCGTAAAAAGGTGGTCTATCTCCTTATCCGTGGAATTGCTGGCACCGCAACAACCTCTGCCGACCAGACCTCCCGCCAACTCTAATTCCCCTCTCGAAGAGGGGAATAATCAAGCGGTAATTACCCGCCGCTGCGGTTTTTCTTTTGTGAGGAAGAGGAAATTTACCGGCGAGGTTGTTCCAGCGTTAGCTATGTCATCGATAACAGCGAGGAACCAATATCAAACTGATGCACTACCCAATGGCGCGTTGACACGGCGGCGCGTACGGGTATGCTGTCCCGCTCTATGTCAGCGAAATATAAAGTGCTCGTGTTGGACGGGGTGGCGGCCCGTGGGGTTGAAGTGTTGGCGGAAGCGCCGGAGATTGAGGTCATTCAGTCCAAAAGTTTGTCCGAGGACGAACTGGTCGCGCGCATCACCGACCTCGACGGGCTGGTGGTCCGCAGCCAGACCAAGGTGACCGAGAAAGCCATCGCTGCCGCCCGCAAGCTCAAGGTGGTCGGGCGCGCCGGCGTCGGCGTGGACAACGTGAACGTCAGCGCCGCCACCAAAAAAGGCATCGTCGTCATGAACACGCCGGGCGGCAACACCATCTCCACCGCCGAGCACGCCTTCTCGCTGATGCTCTCGGTGGCGCGCCAGATTCCACAGGCGCACGCGACGATGAAGGCGGGCAAGTGGGACCGCAAGAAGTTCGAGGGCGTCGAGGTGTTCGGCAAGACGTTGGGCGTCATCGGCATGGGACGCATCGGCACCGAGTTCGCGCGGCGCGCGCAAGCCTTCGGCATGAAAGTGCTGGCGTACGACCCGTATCTCTCCGCCGCCAAGGCGCTGAGCTTGCAGATTGAATTGCACGAGAAACTGGACGACTTGCTGCCGCTCTGCGATTTCATCACACTGCACATCCCGCTGACGCCGGAGACCAAGGGCATCCTCAACGCGCAAACACTCGCCCGGTGCAAGCGCGGCGTGCGTATCGTCAACTGCGCGCGCGGCGGGTTGGTGAGCGAGGGCGACTTGCTGGCGGCGCTGCACAGCGGGCAAGTGGCGGGCGCCGCGCTCGACGTGTACGAGCAGGAGCCACCGCCGGCGGACTACCCGTTGCGCGACGCGGCGAACTTGGTGATGACGCCGCACCTCGGCGCCTCGACCGCCGAGGCGCAGGAAAACGTCGGCATCGAGGTGGCCGCCGCCATCCGCGAATTATTATTGCACGGCACCATCGTCAACGCGGTCAACGTGCCGAGCGTGGACGCGAAGACCCTCCAACAACAGCGGCCATACCTCGAACTGGCCGGCCAGCTTGGCCGCATCCTCGCGCAACTCGCGCCCTCCCGCTGCGAATCACTGGCGGTCAACTTCATCGGCAAAATCGCCGAGTTGGATACCACCGCCATCCGCCGCGCCGCGCTGCGCGGATTCTTGGGGCAAGCCGTCGGGCCGGAAATCAACGAAGTCAACGCCCTGCACTACGCGCAAGACCGTGGGCTGAAGTACAGCGAGACGAAGACCGGCGAGCCGGGCGAGTATTCCGAGCAAATTTCCGTGACCGCCAGCGCCGGCGGCGAGGAGTATGAAGTATCCGGCGCGATATTCGGCAACAGCGTGCGGCTGGTCAGCATCAACCGCCAGAGCCTTGAAGCCAAACCGGACGGCGTGCTATTCGTGATGGAGAACACGGACCAGCCCGGCATCGTCGGCTACGTCGGCACCATCCTCGGCAAACACCGCGTGAACATCGCCAGCATGTCATTGAGCCGCGCCACCGCCGGCAACAAGGCGCTGAGCGTGCTGAATCTCGACTCACTGCCGGACGAGGAAGCCATCGCCGAAATCAAGCAAGACCCAAACATCACCTCCATCAAGCTGATACAACTTTGAGGGCATATTCAATTCCGGTTGACTTGGTTAGGCTCACGGGCACCTACCTCGCCATTCCTGAACCGTCCGCCAGCGTCCGGCTCGGCTTCGGCGTCGGTAAGGCAGCACAGGCAATCCTGCCTGTGTTTTGTCAACCGGACACAGGCAAGATTGCCTGTGCTGCCTTATGCGGGTAATAAACCCACGCTCTGCGGCATCGCCGTGGAACCCAAAAATTTTGATTCAAAATGAATTATAAATAAAAAACTTGTTGCGGTTTTTTTTTTTTTGGCAAACTGATGGCGTTATGAAAATGATAAAAACAAACCATAAAAATATCCGTTCGCTCGTCGGTGGAGCGATTATATTAATGTCGGCGTTCACCGTCAGCGTCGCGCAAACCCTCATTAACGACAACGGGTATACCGATACCAGTAAATACCAGAACGTTCAAAATACTGGTGCCTTCAGTTTGTCCGGCACCAGTATCAAACTGATTAACAAGAATGTCACTCTCTACCGCGTCTTTGACGATGGTTTCAGTATCACTCTTGGTGAGTTGAATAGCGGCGACAGCCTCAGCATGAGCTTTAACTGCGCCTATGAAAACCTCCCCGCCAATGCCGAATTATCCTTCGGTTTCGTGAACTACACTGGCACGGTCACCACCAGCAACAATGTCATCCATGTCTATGACCGTCCCGGTACCGTGTACGATAGTACTTTCAGATACCGTAACAACAACGTCAACCTGACGGATTGGGATGCGACTGCAGTGGGGACCAAGTGGTTTGATAACAAGGAAACCCCTAACCTCAAGGATACACAAGCCCACACCGTCACCTTCACCGTCACCGCCGGAGACATTATCGGCACCGACCATTATTACACGCTCGGTTATTATCTGGACGGAACAACCATCACCGAACAGAGCAATCTCTTATTGAATACCCAAATCAATTATGCCATCACCGGCGTCGCCTTGCGTACTGGCGATGATGGCAATTTCTACCTCAACAACCTCAGCGTCACCCACTTCGCCATTCCCGAACCGTCCGCCATCGTCCTGCTCGGCCTCGGCGCCGGTTTGCTGGTCGTCACCACCGCCTTGCGCCGCCGCCGGTAAGTCAGCACGGGCAAGATTGCCTGTGCCACATTTCGCGGGTAGCAACACTGCTACCCGCGACCATGCCGCGCGCGCAACGCCACTTTCGAGAGGGGAAGGGCAAGTCGCCCCTACAGCACCACCGGCGCCAGCTTTTCTCTGGCGACCCACCCTTTTTGGCCGGCGGTGTTTTTGACGAACACGAAATCGTTGTGCCGCTTCAGCGGCTTGACCAACTCGCCCTCGCGCAGACTGGCGAGGTCGCCGGCGTCGGCGAAGGGGGAGACTTTCAGTGGCGCGTCGTTGGTCATCACCACTTGGCGGTCGGCGCGCTCGCCCTGTGCCAGCGCGCCGCCGATGGACAGCGCCAGCGCCAGCCCGCTGACCGTCACCGCGCCGTGAAACCAACGGTGCGGGCATTTTTCCGCGTCGCCGAAATTCAGCCACGCGCCGCGCAGGAACACGGCGAGCATCGCCAGCAGCAGCGCCGCGCCGCCCAGCCACGCCCATGTGTCCCGCCCGAACACCAGCAGCGGCCGCTGCCACCACGCGACGGCAGGTTCCGGCAAACCTTGTGCCTGGCGCAGCGCGGCGAGGTTGGCGGCGACATCGGCGGCGTTCGGCTCCAGCAGCAGCGCGCGTTGATAACCCAACACCGCCTTGCCGACCTCGCCGTGCAAATAGTAGGCGTTGCCGAGGTTGTAATAGACCGACGCGGACAGGCTGCCGTTTTGCAGCAGGTGTTCGTAAAGGCGAATGGCCTCGTCGTATTTTTGCACGGCGCAGGCTTGGTTGGCGGCGTCGAAATCGCTGGCGCTGGGGCGGGCCGCCGACAGTGACACCGCCGCTGACAGTGACAGAATGACTAACAATCCACCCTGACATAATTTGATTTTCATGATGCTGCTCCCAGTTGGTTGAGTTGTGCCACAACCCGTTGTTTGAAATTAAACATCTCGTCGCGGCTGAGCCGGCGGCCCGCGTAGGTGACGGCGTCGGCGGCCTCGAACAACGCCAGCGCCGGCTCACCGTCGGCGTCCAGCCGGTGGCGAACATCGGCGGTGGTGATGCTCTCCGCGCGCAAGCCCCACACGCCCGCCAGACGCTCGCGCAACGCGCGGCTCGCGGCCTCGGCGAACGCGGCGGAATCCTCGTTCGCCAGTGCGGAGTCGAGCGCTTGCAGCGCCAGCGCGACATTGCGGTCGGTGCGCTGGCGCGATTGATAGTCAGCGTCGAGCGTTTGGCGATAACGGCGCAGCAGGAAAAATCCCGCCAGCCCCAGCAGCAGCGAGCCGCTGTTGGCGGCCCAGAACCACGCCGCGCGCGTCACCGGTCGCAAGTCGGCGCGCACGGTTCCCTCCTCCAGGCGCAACGGCGCCAGCGGCGGGTTTTTTGTCGCCGGCCCGTGGTCAGGACTGGCGGCGTCTGGCGCGGCATGGCGCACCATAGCGGCGTTCGGCTCGGCGGGCAGGACGGCCACCGGCGGCAACTTGGGTTGCAACGTCACGTATTTGACCGTCAGCGGGTCGAAGTAGGAAAATTCCACGGCGGGCAAAGTTTTGATTTGGTCGTTTTGCGGAATCAACGCCTGGCTGAACACCTTCGCGCCCTCAAGACCGAGCGTGTCGGCGGCGTCGAACCGCGCGCTGGCGGGATAGGTTTTCCACCCGTCGCTGCCGTTGAACACGGGCGCGCCGACGCGGTCGAAGTTGCCACTACCGCGCACTTCCATCCGTAGCGTCAGCGGGTCGCCGACGCGCACCTCCGCCGGCTCGGCGGCGACGCTGACGGTGAACTCGCCGATGGCGCCGCCGTAGGACGCGGGCTGCCCGTCCGCCGGCAACGGCAGAATTTTCACCGCCTGTTTGTCGCCGCCGAGGGCGAGCGGCTCCTCCACCTGCTGCCGGAACATGCCGCGGAAAAACGGATTGTTGAGAAAACTTTCCGGGACACCGGGCGCGGGCTGGTCTTTGACCGTGACCACCATCAGCGGCCACTGTGCGCTGAGTTCAAAGTCGCCGTCCTTGAGCGCGGTCAGCGTCAGCGTGAGGTAGGCCACGGTGTAGGGCACACCGTTGACGGTCTCCTCGCGCTGGGCGATGTTGCCGGACTTGGCGGCCACAGCGAAGGCGTCGCCGCCTTGCAGCGTGGGTGCGCCGTTCAGTTTGATGGACAGATTGGCGGCGCGATTGACGAATAATTGCATGGTCGCCGCGACGACCTGGCCGGCGTACATTTTTTCCGGCACGCCGGTGAGCCGGCTGAACACGGCGTCGTTTTTCTCTGCCGCCGGCAATGACGTTGACGCGGCGGGCGCTGCCGACAAGCCACCGCTGCTGGTGACGCCGGTGACCTTGAGTGCCTTCAGCGTCAGCGGCTGCGTGGCGAAGGTCTTGCCGTCAATCTCGCACTTGAACGGCGGAATGGTGAACGCGCCCTCGCGTTGCGGCACCACGCGGAAACTGACTTGCACGATGTTTTCGCGCGTCATCGAGCCGCCCGCGCCGCCGCCAAACGACGCCGATAAATTACTGCTCCGCGCCACGCCGGCCTGCTCGAATTGCAAACCGTCCACCTGCGGCACGGCCAGCTGCTCGCCGAGGCTGTTGCCGCGCACCGTCACTTGCAGCGTCGCCGAGCCGCCGAGGCTGACGCTGTCCTGCGACAAAACCGCCTGAACACCGCTCTCCGCCCGCGCCGTCAGCGCCGCGAGGGCGGGCGCCAGCAGGGCCAGCGTCAGCGGCGCGATTTTTTTTTGCCAAGGGTTCATCATCTCACCAGTCCTTTCCGCGCGCCTGTGGGTTGGCGCTTCGGTAATTGGGCAGGGCCATGTTATAAGGTCGCTCCTCGCCCTTCAAGGCATCCAGCGCGGCGCCGGCCTGCTCCTTGGTCAACTCGCCGGGCTTCGCCGGCTGCGCCTGCCGCTGGCCGTCACCCTGCTTCTTCCCGCCGTCAGCGCCGCCGGACTGGGACTGCCGCTGGTCGGCGTCTTTTTTCTGGTCACCATCAGCGCCCGGTTTTTGTTGCGGCTGCTGGTTTTGCTTTTGCTGATGCTTGTCACCGTCGGCGCTCTGTTTTTTCTGCTGGTCACCGTCAGCGCCGGATGATTGCTGCTGCTGTTGCTGACCCTGGCCGTTCTGGTCTTGCTGGTTTTGCTTTTGGTCCGGCGAATTTTGTTGCTGTTGCTGCTGCTGGTCGTCGTTCTGCCCATCTTTTTGGTCATCCTGCTGCTGCTCGTCCTGATTTTGTTGCGGCGGCGGCAACTCATTTAACCGCTTTTGCACAAACTCCAAGTTCTGCTTTGCCTGCGCATCGTCAGCATCCAGTTGCAACGCCCCTTGGTAGGCTTGCGCCGCCTGTTGCCACAAATCGCGCGTCTTCTCCGGCTCGGTTTTTTCCATCAACTCACCGCGCCGGTACCATGCGTTGCCGAGATTATAATAGGCGAAATTTTGCAACTTCACATCGTCCGCTGACAATGACTTCTGAAAATCATCCGCCGCCGCCTCATAGTGGCCGAGCTGATAATTGGCCGTGCCGAGGTTGTAGCGCAATATTGAATCGTCGGGATGCTGTTGCAGTTTTTGCAAAAATTTATCCGCCTGTTTTCGATACTCCTTCTGCGCCCGCGCGTCCAGCAACGGCGCGCCCGGCGCCGCTGACCATGCCGCGCCGAGCGACATCACCGTCAGCGCCAGCCGCCAGTTCCGAAAAAATTCCTCCGCCTTCATCGCCAATAAATCTGTCATCCCAGCCTGACCACAATATTTCGGCGGAATTACAGTTTGGTAATGGATGCTGCAAAACTCACGGAAGGAAATTTGAGGTTCGCGCAGAGACGCGGAGACGCAGAGCTTTTTCTTGGCGTTAATGCGTGGGATTCGCGGACTTTCTTGGTTTGCGACGGAGTATGGCGAGGATGAGAAGGCCAATACCGAGTAACGCAACGGCGCTTGGTTCGGGAATAAGTTCAAAGCGGATGATGCCGCCTTGGGTCACGTCATCTGGGTTATTGAATTAGATTAGTACCGCTGTTATTATAGATGACACCAATGTTAGTAGAGGAATCATTCGCGGCGGCGTGGGTGTAGATGGTCAACTCTTGCGAACCATTGTAAGTGAACTTGTTGTAATGACGGTGCCGGTGATGAGGGATGGCAAGTTCGCGACGTTATTGATAACAATTTCGCGGGTGCCGCTGGTCACCGCGCTAGTGGGCAATGTCTGGTTTTCCCAGTTGTCGGTGTTAAACCACTCGTTATTCCCTCCCGTGCCCGTCCACGTGAACACATCCACATCCGCCCGCGTTATGCTGACCGTCAGTGTGACCACCACCGTCAAGCCCACCAGTTTTTTCATAGGTAGCCAGTTTGCCAACAAAAGAGATATTAAGCAATAAATATTTTCATTTTGAAATAAAAAATAATACTTTGTGCTGAGAACATGGATTATTTGACTGACGATGGCAGCGTGATAAGTTTGGTGATACGTGTATTTTTCAGGTTCCTCGCTGTTATCAAGGAATGGCTAACACGCGGAACATTCCGCGCCGACCAAGTCCTCTGTGCGCCAGCAAATCTTCGTTCACAACCGCTTCAGCGCCTCGCGCACGATTTCCTCAAGCTCACCGCCGGCGCCCGCCTCCGCGATGGCCTTGAGCGCGTCCTGCTGGCGGTACCCTAGCGCCACCAGCGCCAGCAACGCGTCGTTCGCCTTCTGTTGGGCGGGCGGCAACGGGTGATTGGCGGCGAGCGCCTGCCAGCTCTCGCTGATGCCGACCTTGTCCTTCAACTCCACGACAATGCGCTCCGCCGTCTTCTTGCCAACGCCCTTGATGCGCGACAAATAACCGAGGTCTTGCGTCGCCACCGCCGACTTGAATTGCAGCGGCGACGACCCGCTCAACACCGCCAGCGCCAGCTTCGGCCCCACTCCCGACACGTGATTGGTCAGCAGCAAAAACAAATCCTTCTCCTCGCGCGACGCGAAACCGTATAACAATTGCGCGTCCTCCCGCACGACAAACACCGTCCTCAACGTCACCTCCGCCGGCGGCAACGGCAGTTTTTCAAACGTCGAGACCGGCACCAACACCTCATACCCCACGCCGTTGACATCCAGCGTCACCCGCGTCGGCATGGACTCGACCAAGTTGCCTCGTAGAAATGCAATCATCCCGCCATGCTAGGCGGAGCGGGGGGAAAACGCAAAGCGCAAAACCATAATTCAAAACGCAAAACTCGCTGACGCGGTGCCGCTAAAGTTTTGGAGTTTGCCTTATGGTTTTGCGCTTTGAGCTTTGAGTCTTGAAATAAACCTCGCGTGCGTCAACGCAATCGCCAGCGCGTCGCCCTCGTCCGGGCCGGGCGTGGTTTTCAAGCCTAACAACACGCGCATCATGAAACCGACCTGCTGTTTCTGCGCCCCGCCGCGGCCCGTCGCCACCATCTTCACCGACTTCGCCGGGTACTCGCTGACCGTCAGCCCCGCCTCGGCCAGCGCCACCAGCGCCGCGCCGCGCGCCGTGCCCATGATAATCGCCGTCCGCACGCTTTGGACGAAGATGATTTTTTCAATCGCCGCCTGCTCTGGCCGGTGTTCCCGCAGCACGTCGCGCAGACTTTCCACGATGTTCAGCAAACTGGCCTCCGGTGGGCGTTTGACCGGGTTCGGAATCGTCCCGAAGGCCACCGCTGACAATCGGTTACCGTCAGCCTCGATGATGCCGTAGCCCGTGCTGCGGATGGACGGGTCAATGCCGATGATTTTCATGGGCGTTTATTTAACCATGATGGCGGCGGAATACACGGGAAAAGATTGGTTCCGATGAACGCTGAAACACCCCGTCGGCTGGCGCCGCCACCCCTCTTCGAGAGGGGAATTTGCTGGCGCAGGGGCATGGTCGATGAGAATTGCTTCAGCGTGAGAGATTCCCCTTCCGTGAAGGGGTGGCCGCGCCAGCGGACGGGGTAGTTCAGCGTTTGGTGCTCTTTCCCCCTGAAACGCTGAACTACCCCGTCGCTCCGCGCCACCCCTCCGCGAGCGGGGTATTATCGTGTGGGAAAGGCATGGTCAGTGAGGTTTGTTTCGGCGTCAGCGGACGAAAACCATTCCCATCCGCGCGCGGTTCGCGTAGCATGACGCCCGTGTTCAAGCCGCTGATGGTGATTCCGTTGTACAACCACGCCGCCACCGTCAGCGGCGTGGCGCGGGAGGTGACGCGGTTGTATCCCGACACGCTGGTGGTGGACGACGGCAGCACCGACGGCGGCGCGGCCACGCTCGACGGCCTGCCGCTGACGGTGACGCGGCATGAAAAAAATCGCGGCAAGGGCGCGGCGATTGTGACGGCGGCGCGCTGGGCGCGGGCGCGTGGCTTCACGCACCTCGTCACGATTGACGCCGACGGCCAGCATTTTCCCGACGACATCGCGCGGTTGCTGGCGGAGGGCCGTGCGCAGCCCGGCGCCATCATCATCGGCGAGCGCGATTTCCACACGCCGAACGTGCCGGCGGCGTCCCGTTTCGGGCGCAAGTTCTCCGCGTTCTGGGCGCGCGTGCAGACCGGCGTGACCGTCGGCGACATCCAGAGCGGCCTGCGCCTCTACCCGCTGGCGGTGTTCGCGTGCCTGCGCCCCGGCGCGCGCCGCTACGCCTTCGAGGTGGAGGTCGTCATCAAGGCGCTGTGGCACGGCTTCACCGTCAGCGGCGTGCCGGTGCGCGTGTGGTACCCGCCGGCGCGCGAGCGGGTGTCGCACTTCCACCGCTGGCGCGATAATTTTTGGGTGGCGCTGCTCAACACCCGCCTCACCGCGCGCGCGCTGCTGCCCGTCCCGCACCGGCAATTCACCGCCGACGACGCCGGTAACATCACCTCGCTCAACCCGTTCAAAGTCGTCATCGCGCAACTGCGGCGGCGCGAGAACCCGCTACGGCTGGGCCTCTCGGCGGCGTGGGGCGTGTTCTGGGGCGCGCTGGCGCTGCCGGGCGCGCGGCAAGTGGCGCTGCTGTGGGGCGTCGGCTGGTTCAACCTGAACCGCCTCGTCGCGTTCAGCGCGGAGAAACTCGCCCTGCCGCCGCTGGTGCCGGCGCTGTGCATCGAGGCCGGCTATTTCATCCGGCACGGCGAGTGGCTGACCGAGTTTTCATGGCGCACGCTGGGCGGTCAATTTTTCGAGCGGTTCTGGGAGTGGGTCCTCGGCTCGTTAATCGTGGCGCCGGCGCTGGCGCTGACGGTGGGGGCGACGGTTTACGCGCTGGGCCTGGCGCTGCGGAAAGGAGTCGCGCATGGCGCCCGGCTGGTCAAGTAAGAGCGCGGCGCCGGCGGGCGCGCACCGGATATTTTATTTCTTCATCCGCCACGGCGGGCGGCGGCTGGCGTATTGCTTTTTGTACTTCGTCGTCGCGTGGTACACGCTGTTCACCGAGCAAGGCCGGCGCGGCAGATTTTATCTCGCGCGGCGTTTCCCCGGTGCCGGCGCGCTGGCGCGACTGTGGCACCGCTGGCGGCTGAATTGCGCCTTCGGGCTGGTGCTGGTGGACCGCGCGGCGGCGGGTATTTTGGGCGAGAGCGGCATCGTCGGCGCGGAGCGCGAGGTCGCGCGGCTGAACGGCTTGCTGGAACAACGGCGTGGCGTCCTCATCCTCAGCGCCCACGTCGGCGGCTGGCAAATCGCGATGGCCGCGCTGGAACAAGTGCGCGCGGAAAAATTCATCGCCTACCGCCGGCCCGCCGGCGATGTGGACAAACTCGCGCACGAGCACGCCGGCGGCGTGACCACGCTGCGCTTCATTGACCCGACCGGCCCCGCCGGCGGCGCGCCGGGCATGATGGCCGCGCTGCAACGCAACGCCGTGGTGTGCGTCACCGGCGACCGTTCGTTCAGCGAGCGCAACACCGTCAGCGTGCCCTTCCTCGGCGGCATCATCCGCGTGCCCGCCGCCGTCTATCGCATCGCCGCCGCGACCGGCGCGCCGCTGGCGGTGATGTTCTTCCCGCGCCTCGGCCCTGGCAAATTTGCGCCGCTGACGCTGGATGTTTTTTCCGTCCCCGAACGCGGGCGTGATTTGCAAAACTACCGCCCTGAGGCGGAACGTTTCGCCATCGCGCTGGAAAAGTTTTGTGTCGAATACCGCCACCAGTTTTTTAATTTCCACGATTTGTGGGAACCAGCCCGCTGACCATGACTCCCGCAAACGCGAATTCCCCTGCCGTGAAGAGGTGGGCGCCAGGGAACTTGTTAAATATAAAAAAACTCCGCGTCTCTGCGACTCTGCGCGAACATCCCAAAACCTTAGCGGCTTGGCGCGAGGTTTGCTTTTTCGTGGCATCGCCGCAAAGCCTCGCGGTCTTCGTCGGAAGTCAGGACCCGCAGCGACCGCAAATATGCTTTCTCGATTTTCGCCGGTGATTGATTTAATGCCGCCAACAGTTCCAGCCGCCCCTTGTGCGCTGGAAATTCCCCAGGGTGATAATGCAAAATTTTTTCGTACTCCGCCAGCGCCAGCGCCAAATCTCCGCGTCGACGGTATAGTTCAATCAAAAAATACGGCGGCGGCGGCACCACCTTGTCGGCGGGCCAGTACATGCGTCCCGCCCGCTCGCCCAGCCAGTCCGCGGCTTTGCGTCCAAGCCAGACGCCGATGACGAGCCACACCCCGGCCAGCAGCACCAGATTGGCGATGCCCGCGTAAGAATCGGGATTTTTGAAAAACCTGACCATCAGCGTCACCGCCAGCGCTAGCACCGCCAGCTTCAGCAACCAACCGGTCACGGTCTTGAAAGAAATTATCATGGCCCCTCCGTTACACGCCAAGGTTAGCGCGCCGCCGACCATCAGCAACATATTATACGAGGAGAGTGTCCTCGAAGTTTGAGCGGTCTAAAAAAGAGGGGGAATTAGCGTTTACGAGAGGCCTGGCCGGAAGGGTTGTCTTAGCGCGAGCCAATTCCCCTTCCGTGAAGGGGTGGCGCGGAGCGACGGGGTAGTTCAGCGTTCTGTGCTCTTTCCCTCAAAACGCTGAACTACCCCGTCCGCCCGCGCGGACACCCCTTCACGGAAGGGGAATTGGCGGGCGCGGGGAGCATGGTCGGTGGAGTTGGTTCCAGCGTCAGTGATTCCATTGCCATCGGCGAAGCAACCAATCCGCGCGCGCTTTGCGCCTTTGCGTTAAAATATCCAACCGAGGCATTACCAAGTTTTCCATTGCCGGACGCGCGGGCGGCTTGCATGATATTCGCGCTGTTATGGAAACAACATTGGACGAGGTGAAGCAAACGCTGGCCGCTCGCTTGCCGCTGGGCGGCGTGGATTGGACTACGGTGAACGAGGATACGCCGTTGTTCGAGGGCTTGGGGCTGGACAGCCTCGACGCCATTGAGTTGGTTATCATTCTGCGTAAACATTTCGGCATCGCGATTGAGAACATGGAGGATGGCAAACGCATTTTCCAAACCCTCGGCACCTTGCACGCGCATATCGCGCAACACCGCGCCCG
>JAISCS010000199.1 GCA_031265365.1 Verrucomicrobiales bacterium | reverse complement strand
CGTGTGGTCGAGCGCTGGATTGACACCGCGACCGCGCATGGCGTGAACATTTTCATCTATGACTGGTATTGGTATGACGGCGCGCCGTTCCTGGAAAATGCGCTCAATAACGGCTTTCTCGGCGCGCGGAACAACGACCAAATGCGCTTCTATCTCATGTGGGCCAATCACGAGGTGAAAAAAAATTACTGGAATGTCCACCGTTATCAGGATGATGAATCACTGCTGTTCGACGCGCTCGTGGATTGGGAACAGTTCAAAACCATCGTCGCGCGTGTCATCGGGCGGTATTTTTCCCGGCCCAATTACTTCACCATCAGCGGCTGCCCGGTGTTCGCCATTTTTCATCTGGAGCGGCTGCTGACAAGTTTCGGCGGCAGCGTGGACGAAGCGCGGCGCGCGCTGGATTATTTTCGCGCCGAGGTGGCAAAGGCCGGCTTCCCCGGACTGCATCTGCAGTGGACGCACTACGAGCCGGCCGCCGGCGAACCGGCGGCGCTCGCGCGACGGCTCGGCCTGGACAGCGCCGGCTCCTACCTCATGGGCCGGCCGGAGGAGGATTATCTCGCCTACGGACGCCACGCCGCCGCGTTGCGTGAACAAACCGCCGCCGCGCTTGGCCTGCCGCTGTTTCCGTGCGTATCCACCGGCTGGGATGACACACCGCGCTTTCCGCGCAAAGGCGCGCGTGACACGGTGCATGAAAACCAGACGCCGGAAAATTTTGCCGCCTTCCTCCGCCTGGCGCGGGATTACGCTGACCGTCACCCGCAACAGCCCAAACTCATCACGCTCAACGCCTGGAACGAATGGGTCGAGGGGTGTTATCTGCTGCCCGATCGGCGGCATGGCTTCGCTTATCTTGAGGCGGTCAAGACCGTGTTTGTTGACGGACGGTAATAGCCCGCACGACGGTTGTGCCGGCGGCCGGTTCAGATTTGATATTCCAAAAAATCCGGGTCGCTGGCGCGCAGGGTTGTTTCACGGTCCAGCAGGTCTTGGAACGTGGTGTGGTCCAGGATTTTCGCGGTGCTGTCGCGCACTTGTTTCATGACGGTGCGCAGGACGCAGATGTGCTCGCCGGGGCAGTCCGGGCACGGCGCGTAGGCGAGCTGGCTGACGCAGGGGACTTGGGCAATCGGCCCGTCCACCAAGCGCAAGACGGTGCTGAGCGTGATGGTGTCGGGGCGGCGCTCCAGGGTGTAGCCGCCCGCTTTGCCGAGCCGGCTTTTGACGAGACCGGCGTTACGCAGGTCAACGAGGATGGCTTCCAGAAATTTGCGGGGAATCGCCTCTGATTGGGCGATGTCCTTGGTCGTGACCGGTTTGGCGCCGCGATGTTTGGCCAGATAAAGCAGCGCGCGGATGCTGTATTTCGCCTGCATGGAAATCATGGGTCGGATTATCGGGGTAAATCGGCGGTGGCGCAAGGGGATATATTGGTCGGGGTGGCAAAAACAGTTGCATTCACGGGTCTGACCTTGGTCGGGGTGGCAAAAACAATTGCATTCATGGGTCTGACCCTGGTCAAGGTGGCAAAAACAGTTGCATTCATGGGTCTGACCCTGGTCGAGATGGCAAAAACAATTGCATTCATGGGTTTGACCTTGGTCGAGGTGGCAAAAACAATTGCATTCATGGGTCTGACCTTGGTCGAGGTGGCAAAAGCAATTGCATTCACGGGTCTGACCTTGGTCGAGGTGGCGAAACAATTGTGGTTCCTCGCTGTTAGCAGTGGCAGCGCTGACGCCCCCCCCTCACCGCCCCGGCCTTCTGCGCCAGCACATTCCCCTTCCGTGAAGGGGTGGCCGCGGAGCGGACGGGGTAGTTCAGCGTTTGGGTTTGGTAGTTTCCGTTAAACGCTGAACTACCCCGTCGCTTCGCGCCACCCCTTCACGGAAGGGGAATTAGGAAGGGGAATTAGGCTGCGCTTACCACACGCCACTGCCATTCCTCTGTTCACGGGATAGAACCTGATTTTCATCGAACCAAAGCCGTTGACGGTGAGACCACTGTCAGCGGCTTTTTGCAGTCACCGCCAGCGTCAGTAGGATTTGGCGAAGATGACGCGCTGTTTGCTGGGCTTGCCGGTGAAGGGGCAGACGCCCGGTTCGGCGTCAGCGAAGGGGATGCAGCGGATGGTCACTTTCAGGTCGTTCTTGATTTGCTCCTCAACGGCGGCGTCGCCGCACCAGTGCGCCAGGGCGAAGCCGCCGTGGATTTCCGGCTTGCTCGCGTTTTGCGGGGTGAAGTAGGCGTAAAATTCTTCCTTCGTGTCAATCTTCCTGATGTTCGCGTCGCGGAACGTCAGCGCGCGGGTGTAGAGGCTTTGCTGGATTTCTTCCAGCAAGGCGGCGGCGCTGACGGTGAAGGCTTCGCGTTGGTAGGATTGGCGCGCCTTGGCGTCTTGGTCGCGGCGGGCGACGAAGACGCTGCCGCTCGCCAAATCGCGCGGGCCGATTTCCACCCGCAGCGGGACGCCTTTTTTTATCCAGTCCCACGTTTTGCCGCCGCCGGCTTTGTCGCGCGCGTCAATTTTCACCCGCAGCGGCTCGCCGCGCCAGGTTTGCCGACGTAAGTCCGCTGACAGTGACTCGCACGCGGCGAGGATTTCGGCGCGTTGCTCCGGTTTGGGGATGACGGGGAGGATGGCGACTTGCGCGGGGGCGACGCGGGGGGGGAGGATGACGCCGTTGTCGTCCCCGTGCGCCATAATCAGCGTGCCGATGAGGCGGGTGCTGACGCCCCAGCTCGTGGTGAACGCGAATTGCCGCGTGTTGTCGCGCCCGACAAATTGGATGCCGGAGGTCTTGGCGAAATTCTGGCCGAGGAAGTGCGATGTGCCGGCTTGCACGGCTTTGCGGTCCTGCACCATCGCCTCGATGCACAGCGTCCGCGCCGCGCCGGGGAAACGCTCGCTCTCGCTTTTCTCGCCGACGATGACGGGCAGCGCGAGGTAGTCTTTGGCGAAGGTTTCGTACACGGCGAGCATTCGCTCCGTCTCGGCGACGGCCTCGGCCTTGGTCTCGTGGGCGGTGTGGCCTTCCTGCCAGAGAAATTCAGCGGTGCGAAGGAAGAGGCGCGGGCGCATTTCCCAGCGGACGACGTTGGCCCATTGGTTGAGCAACAGCGGGAGGTCGCGGTAGGACTGCACCCAGCGGGCGAAGGACGCGCCGATGATGGTCTCCGAGGTGGGCCGGACAATCAGCGGCTCGGTGAGTGCGCCGGCGGGGACGAGTTCACCGTCAGCGTTGGCCTCGAGGCGGTGGTGGGTGACGACGGCGCATTCCTTGGCGAAGCCGGCGACGTGCCCGGCCTCTTTTTGCAAGTAGCTGAGCGGGATGAACAGGGGGAAGTAGGCGTTTTCGTGACCGCTGTCCTTGAACAGCCGGTCGAGGTGACGCTGAATCTGTTCCCACAGGCCGTAGCCCCACGGTTTGATAATCATGCAACCACGCACGTCGGAGTTTTCCGCGAGGTCGGCGGCGGCGATGACTTGCTGGTACCATTCGGGGAAATCCTGGTCGCGGGTGGGGGTGATGGCGGTCTTGGTGTTGTTCATAAGAAAGGGAGGGAAACTTAAAGCAGAAAGCGGAAAGTTGAAAGCAGAAATTATTTCGGTTTGGTGGTGGTCGCGGACCAGAGCCAGTTGGCGGCGAAGATGATTAAACCGGCGCAGGTGACGGTCAGCGGGATTAGGAGGGGGCGGAGGGGGATGCCCTCGAATTGGCGGAGGAGGGGGGCGGATGGGTTTAGCCAAGGCAGCAGGCGGTGGATGGTTTGGCAGAAGCCGGCTACGGTCAGCAGGGTGGCGAGGAGGTGGAGGATGGCTTGAATGAGACCGGCGCGTTTGTGCCCGGCCAGCCAAGAGCCGAGACCGGGCCAGCCAAGCAGGTTCAAAACGGCCAGAACGAAGCGCATCATATTGCCAGTCAAAATAAAGTGAAGCAGCGCGGTGAGGAGAGGATTCGAACCTCCGGACGGTTTTACCCGTCAACAGTTTAGCAAACTGCCGCTTTAGGCCACTCAGCCACCTCACCGGAAAATAAACCGGTCAGCATCCTAACCGTCATTCCCGCCGACCTCAACAAGAAAATGCGGGCGGCGGCAAATTATTTATCGGTCATCGTCTTGTCGCTCATCAGCGGTGGCTGGCTCTTTTGGTGTTTGGCCACCAAATCCAGCCAGTCTTGCGCGATGTTTTTGTATTCGCGCAAAATCACTTGCAATGTCAGGAGCCGACCGTCGCGTTGCACGGTCAGCGGCACTTTGGCGCCGATGGCCATGACGGATAGTGATTGGAAAAATTGCGCCTTGGAATTGACCAGCACACCGCCCAGTTCGGTCACCACGTCGCCCGTTTGCAGACCGGCCAGCTTCAGCGGACTGTCGGCGCTGAGCTTGGTCACCAACAGCCCGCGGTCGGGCGGCAAGCCGAGTTGTCGCGCCAGCGCCGGCGTTATCTCACGGGTCACCAGCCCAGGATAAACGCGGTGCGGCACAGGGGAATTGCCGAGCAACTCGATGACCGGCGCGAGGCTTTCGGGGCAAATCACGACGGCGGTTTTGGCGGTGCCTTCCCCGGCGAGGGCCAGTCGCGCCACGATGCCCGCCGCCGCGCCGTCCATGGTGAGCAACAGCCAGCCGGCGCGTTGCTCCGCGCCGTCCACCAAGTAATACTTCAGCGTCAGCGCCTCCTCAGGCAATGTCGTTTCCAGTAGGCCGGAGCCGGTCATGACGCTGGTGACGCGCGGCCCGTCCTGCGCGCCGAAGCCGAGCATCAGCAGGTGTTCGGCGAAGCCGGGCGGCACGGCGGCCCAGCGCACGGGCGTGGCGTCGGGCTTGGTGACACGCAGCAGCGCCAAGTCCGCCACGGCGTCCGCCCCGACCAGCGCGGCCTCGTATTCCTGACCGTCAGCGGTGCGCGCCGTCCAAGCGAAGCCGCCGAGCAGGGCGCTGAAGGTGGTGAGGATGGTGCCTTGCCGGTCAATGAAGAAGCCGGCGCCACGTCCGCCGGTGGTGAGGCCCTCCGCCGCGAGGCGCGTCAGTAATTTCCTGACCGCCGGCTCGTCCGGCCATTCCGCGCCGGGGCTGACCTCGACGGACACGAGGCTTGGCACAGCGGCGGCGGCGATGACGGGGGTCTTGTTGGCGGTCGATTTGCCGGCGTCCACATTGGAGCCGAGCAACAGGGAAGGGGGGGCGGCGGGTTTGTACTCGGTGGCGGGCGGGGTGTCGCCTTTTTGCGCCAGCACGCTGTGCGTCCGCGCGCCGGCGAACGGGCTTTCGATGCCGGTCAGCCAAGCGATGGCCGCCACGGTCAGCAGGATGAACAAAAGCAATGAGATGAGACGAGGCATGCGGGTTATGCTATAATATTTAACTTTCCCCTGGCGACAAGAGCAAACTCGGTAGTGCGTCAGTTTGATTTTTTAACGCAAAGGCGCAAAGAGCACAAAGATTGGTTAAATCATTCATTACTAACCTATTTCAAATATTCTTTGCGTCTTTGCGTTAGTTTCCGCAAACTGAGGCACTACCACTTACCGCTTGCCTTTCCCGATTTTTCTGTCATACATAACGAATGGCTAAATCCATCATATATTCCGTTATCGCGACGCTGATGCTCTCGGTGCAATCTTACGCGGTGACCGCTCTTGAAGCGGTCGAGATTGCCAAAAAACAAGTCAACCCCTATGCCGCCAGGAGCCTCACGCAAATTGTCGGCAAACCCAGCACCGTCGGCCAGCAGCCGGTGGAGTGGCAGGTGCTGTTCTTCGACCCGGCGGCGGAGCAGCACGGCACGCTCGTCGCCGTCAGCGGCAACGCGGTCGTCTCCATCCGCGACGGGTATACGCAGCTGGACCGCTTCCGCCTGTTCGCCTACAAGATGGAGGAAATCATCGACCCGTCGAGGTTTAAGGTGGACTCGCCGAAGCTCATCCCGATTTTGCAGGCGGACGCCAGTTTGCAATCGGTCAAAATCACCAGCCTCGGCCTGTGGTTGCGGAAGGATGATAAAAGCCCGCTGGCGGCGCCGGTCTGGTATGTTGATTTGTACGCGACCAGCGCCAAGGGGGACCAAGAGGTGAAGTTCGGCACGGCGAAGGTGGACGCGGCCAGCGGCAAGTTGTTGAAGCTGGATGTGGACTTGAAAGCCGTTGGCCGCGAATAATCACGGGCGGTCGCGCCGCGGCGCGCGGGCGGGCGCGGCGGCGCTGACGCTGATGCTGGCGGTCACGGCGGCGCGCGGGGCGTTGTCGGTGCTGGCGGAGCCGCCGGACTGGCGGGTGCTGGACGATTATCAAGGGACGCTGACGGAGGGGGAGTTCCGCGCGCGGGTGCCGCTGTTTTCCAACGACGGGGCGTTATACCAATGGCTGACGGTCGGCGCGCGGGGCGTGGAGGTGTTCGCCGACCGGGGCAAGACGCGCAAGCTATGGGAATTACGTTTTGCCAATGATAATGCGGCGAACAACGCGGCTGCCAACGTAGCACAGGCAATCCTGCCTGTGTTTCCACAATACACAGGCAAGATTGCCTGTGCTACGTTGGGGTCGTTGAAGCAGTCGAAGCCGCTGAAACCGCTGGCCGGCCTGAAAATCTGCCTCGACCCCGGTCACATCGGCGGCGCGTGGGCGGAGATGGAAGAACGCCATTTTCGCATTCGCAACGGCCCGTGGGTGGACGAGGCGACGCTGAATCTCATCACTTGCGAGTGGCTCGAACGCGGCCTGCGCGAGGCGGGCGCGGAGGTGTGCTGGACCAAGCGAACGACGCTGCCGGTGACGGCGCGACGCCCGGCGGAGTTCACCCCGCAAGCCATCAAGATGCTGTGGCGCTCGGACGCGAAAAAAGCCGCGCGCGCCAGACCCGCCGAGTTGTTGAAATTGGTGCGCTGGTACGAGGAATTGATTTTCTACCGCGTCGCCGAGATACAGGCGCGCGCGGCGGTGGTGGAACACTTGCGGCCCGACCTGACGCTGTGCCTCCATTACAACGCGCTGGGCTGGGGCCGGCGCGGGCCGCGGTTGTACCAGAACGTGAACCGGATTGTGATTTTCACCCACGGCAGTTACCTCGCGCGGGAACTGGAGTTCGACGACCTCAAGTTCAGCCTGTTCAAAAAGTTGCTGGAGAACAGCCGCGGCGCGGAGCGGCGGGTGGCGGACGCCATCGCGCGGCAGGCGGCGCGCATGTGGAATTACCCGCCGGAGCAATACGGCGCGAGCGCGCTGACGGCGACGTGCCGGCCGGCGGGCAAGACCCCGTATGTCTGGTCGCGGAACCTGCTGGCGAACCGCCTGTACCCGGGGCCGGTGGTGTTTGTCGAGGGGCCGTTCATGGACGACGCGCTGACGTACCGGCGGCTCATCGCGGGGGACTACGACGGCTGGCGGGAAATCGCGGGGCGGCAATACCGGAGCATTTTCCGCGAGTACGCCGAGGTGGTGGCGCGCGGGGTGATTGAGGCTTGCGGGGGGGAGTGACGGTTGCTCCTCAAATCACCGTGTGAAACGCGCTGTCCCCGCGCAGGCGGATGGTCTTTTCCTTCAAATTATGCACGGCGCGAATGTACCGCACGGTGCGGCTCCTGGCGCGCATCAGGATGGAATGGGTGATGGCGGTCGCGCCAATCAATTTCACCCCCGGCAGCAGGGCGCTGTCGGTGACGCCGGTGGCGCAAAAAATCGCGCTTTGGCCGGGCACCAAATCGCGCGAAAAGAACACGCGCCGCAAGTCCGCCGGCGTCGCCACTCTGGCAGTGTCGGCCCGCTGCCGCTCGTCCTTAAACCACATGCGGAGCTGGATGTCGCCGCCGAGACATTTCAACGCCGCCGCCGTCAGCACCCCCTCCGGCGCGCCGCCGATGCCGTAAAACAAATCCACGCCGGAATCCGCCAGCGACGGGGCGACGGCGGCGGTCACGTCCCCGTCGGAAATCATCCGCAGCGCCGCGCCGGCCCCGCGCACCGCCGCGATGAGGGGCGCCGAGCGCGGGCGGTCAATGGTGGCGACCACCAGCTCCGGCACGCGCTTGTCCAGCGCGCCGGCGACGAAGTCCAGCAACGCGCCGACGGGCGCGTCCAGGCTGACCGGATGGCCGGGGTGCCGCGCCATCGCCGCCACCACGCGCGGGCCGTAGGCGAGTTTCTCGACGTAAAAGGCGGGAATGTTAATCATCGCCGGCGTGCCGGGGTCGAGGCGTGGCGAGGCGCTCATGACGGAGATGGCGTTGGGCAGGCCCTTGCCGATGTTGGTCGTGCCGTCAATCGGGTCGAGCGCGATGTCGAAATACGGCGCGTCCGGCGCCCAAGTGCCGAGGCGGTCGCCGAGGAAAATACCCGGGGCATTGTCCTTGATCCCCTCGCCAATCACCACCGCGCCGCGCACCGGCACAATGTCGAACACGCCGAGGATGGCGTCGCACGCGGCGGCGTCGGCCTGCTCCTTCTCCCCGCGGCCGAGCCATTTGATAGTGTTAAGGGCGGCGTTCTCCGTGGCGCGGACAAATTCAAACTCAATGGTGCGTTCAACATCCTGGTAATTCATCCATCTATCCTACCACAAAAACCGTGGATTTCCAATTTAGCGTCGTTAGTTGTTTTTCTGAACGCTGAAACACCCCGTCGGCTGGCGCCGCCACCCCTCTACGAGAGGGGAATCTGCTAACGCTGAGACCAACCTCGCTGACCGTGACCCCTGCGCGAGCTAATTCCCCTCTCGAAGTGGGGTGGCGGCGCAAGCCGACGGGGTGTTTCAGCGTTCAGGGAAATTTCACTCCACCTTCTGCAGCAGCGTGCCAACCCCGCTACGCGTGACCGGAACATAACCGCCGACGGTCGTCCGGTTGGTTACAAATATTCATGAGCTGCGGCGATGATAGATTGGGCGCGCCGGTTGTCAAAGTGGATGTTTTGCCTTGCCCTCGCGCGGCTTCGATTTAACTTGGAATCATGGCCGGACCGTTGCGCTTAAAATTCGACTTGCACTGCCACTCGCGCTTTTCCGCCGACGGCATTGCCGCGCCGGAGGACATGGTCGCGCGCGCGCGTGAGCTGGGCCTCGGCGGCTTCGCCATCACTGACCACAATACTTGCGCGTGCGTGGATTATTTTCTCGACCAAGGGCTGATGAACGCCAGCGGCGAGCCGGTGGACGGTTTGCTTATCATCCCCGGCCAGGAAATTTCCACCGCTGACGGTCACCTCCTCGCCCTCGGCGCGCGCTTGCCGAATGTGAAGGGCATCGCCTCCGCCGACGCGGTGCGGCTCATTCACGAGCAAGGCGGTCTCGCTGTGCCCGCGCATCCGTTTGATTATTTTCGTTCCGGCATCCGCCAGCGCGTGCTCGACACGCTCGCCGACCTTGACGCGCTTGAGGTGTTCAACGCCGCGACGACTTGGAAAAGTTGCAACCGGCAGGCGCGCGACTACGCCGCCGCCCGTCACCTCCCCATGACCGCCGGCAGTGACGCGCATCATCACCAGGCCGTCGGGCGCGCCTGCACCATTCTTGAGCCGGAGCGGTTTAATCTCGCGTCGGTGCTGGCGGCCATCAAGCATCCGGTCGGACGGGAAGAGCGTTACATCACCAAGAAAGACGCGGTGCTGAAGACTTGGCATTTGCTGTTGATGAAAATCAAACGCGGCGGGGGGAGGGTATGAGGGAAATCCCAAATTCCAAAAAACAAATCCCAAGAAAATCCCAAGGCCAAATGCTCAAATCCCAAAAAGCACAGCTAACGCGGAACCGCGCCTTTGGGATTTTGAATTTCGGCTTTGAGGTTTTCTTGGGATTTGTTTTTTGGAATTTGGGATTTTAACCTATGCGTGCCACAAAAGTCATCATCAGCCTCAACATCCTGGTCGTCATCGCCAGCCTCGCGCGGCCTGATTTCATCTACGCGGCCCTGCCGCTGCGGGTCAGCTCGCTGACGGCGGGCGCGTGGTGGGAATTTTTCACCGCCATGTGGGTGCACGCGCCGTTCTACAACTGGGGCGTGCTCCACATCATCTTCAACATGACAACCCTCGCCGTCTTCGGCAAATCCGTCGAGAACGAAATCGGCGTCCCGCGCTACCTCATGCTGTACTTCGGCGCCGGTTTTGTCGCCAACCTGTGTTTCATCGCCGAGGCCCTCGTCCGCGCCCACGTGTTCGGCAACGCCCGAATGCTCAACATTGACGTCATGGGTGCCAGCGGCGCGGTGTGCGGCGTCCTCGGCGCGTTCGCCGTCTTCGCCCCGCGCACGCCGCTGTACGTCATGCTCATTCCCTTTCCCATCAAGGCGCTGACGGCGGTGTGGGGGTTGGTCATCGTCAGCGTCATCCTCATGCTCACCGCCGCCGCCGACATCATCGTCCACTCCGCCCACCTCGGCGGCGCGCTGACCGGCTTGCTGTACGGCTGGTGGTGGCGGAGGAGGAATATCAACCACGAATGGACACGAATGAACACGAATATTTAAGGCTAGGGTTTATTCGTGTTCATTCGTGTTCATTCGTGGTTGAATAACTCATGCTCCGCCCCTGCTTTAACGACGTGACCGCCGCGTGGCCGGCTTATTTGCAATACTCCGCCGCCGCCAATGGCGCCGTGCAAAACGGCTTGTCCTTCACCGTTAACGACGCGCTCTTGGAATTGCACGGCCAGCGGCGCCTCAAAATGGAGTTCAACCCCGTCGTGGAAAAGTTGTTCGGGCACCGCGAGAAAATCGAGGCGCTGGCCAGGTTCAAATTGCGCGAACTCATCCGCGTCGGGTTCATCGAGTTCGCCACGGACACGTCCGTCGAGCACACCACCGCCGCGCTGTCGGCGCTCGCCGATTTCTGCCTCGGCACGCTGCGCGCGTGGCACGCCGACGGCGAGCCGTTCGCCATCATCAGCCTCGGCAAGCTCGGCGGCGGCGAACTCAACTTCTCCTCCGACATCGATATCATGTTCATTTACGCCCACCGCGCCGGCGCGGACGAGTTCGCCGAGCAGGAACATTACCACCGCCTCGGCGAAAAACTGGCGCGCGATTTGTCAACCAACACCGTCAGCGGGCAGCTATACCGCGTTGATTTGCGCTTGCGACCGGAGGGGGACAAGGGCGCGGTGGCGCGCTCGGTGAACAGTTACGAGGCGTACTACGCGGCCTACGGCGAGATGTGGGAGCGGCTGGCGTTGCTGAAGGCGCGCTGCTCGGCGGGCGACGCGGAGACGTATTACGAGTTTGACCAGATGCGGCTGGCGTTCTGCTACGCGCGTAATTTGCTGCCGGAGGCCGTCGCCGAAATCCCGCGCTTGAAGGAACGCACCGAGCGGGAAATCGTCGGCGCCGACGGTCTGCACACGCACGTCAAGCTCGGCATCGGCGGCATCCGCGACATCGAGTTCTTCGTCAACGCCAACCAACTGCTGCTCGGCGCGCGCAACGCCACGCTGCAAAGCGGCCAGACGCTGCGGGTGGTCGAGGCGATGGCGTCGCTGAACCTCATCACCGTGGGCGAGGCGACGGTGCTGCGCGACGGCTATTTGTTCTGGCGCCGGCTGGAGCACCGCCTCCAAATGCTGGAGCACCGCCAGACGCACTTGCTGCCGCCGGTCAACAGCGAGTTGCTGGACCAAATCGCGCGCAGCCTCGACTTCACCGACGGCGCCGCGCTATGGCAAACACAACTGGCGTGGCGCGAAAAAATCCGCGCGATTTACGACAGCTTCTTCGACCCGCTCCGCAAGGCCAAGCCCGCCGACCGTGACTACCGCCTCGACTTTTGCCGCGACCCGGAGCAAGCGCGCCGCAACTGGCGCAGCCTCGGCGGCGCGGAGGGTTTTAACACCGGCAAGCGCACCGAGCACGCCTTCAACCGCCTCGCCCCGCTGCTGCATGGCCGGCTCCGCCAGCTCGCGCGGCCCGACCTCGCGCTGGCGAAGTTCACCGCGTTCGTCGGCGTGTACGGCTCGCGCTCGCTGCTGTTCGAGAGCCTCGCCGCCAGCCCGAAGGCGCTCGAAGTATTGCTGACCATTTTCGATTGCAGCCAGTATCTCGCCGAGGCGCTGATGGTCAGCCCGGAGGTGTTCGAGGAGACTGCGCGCGCCGACCTGGACGCGCTGCACGACGCCGCCGGCTACCGCGAGGACTACGCGCCGATGGCCGGCGCCGGGCGCGAGTTGCCCGCGCTGCGCCTGTTCAAGCGGCAGCAAATGGTGCGTCTGCTCATCCGCCGCATCCTGTGCCTCGCGGAGCAGAAGGACTTGCAACTGGAGTTCACCAACCTCGCCGACTTCTGCCTGCAAGTGGTGTTGGAACAACTCGGCGCTGACGGTGAGCTGGCCGTCATCGGCCTCGGCAAGCACGGCGGGCAGGAACTGTGGTTCGGCTCCGACCTCGACGTGCTCATCCTCGGCGCCGCCGACGGTCACGCGCGCGAGCTGGCCAAGGCGATGAAGGAGCGGACGCCGCAGGGCAGTTTGTTCGACCTGGACACGCGGCTGCGGCCCTACGGCGAGGGCGCGCTGGCGCATGGCGTGGAACGTTACGTCGAGTACTACCGCGACCACGCGCAGTTGTGGGAAATCCAAGCGCTGGGCAAGGCGCGCCACGCCGCCGGCAACCGCGCGCTGGGCGACGAGTTTTTCGCCAAGCTGCTCCCCGTGTGGCGCGCGCGCTGCCAGTCACCGGACTTGAAGGCCGACCGCCTCGCCATGCGCCAGCGCATCCTGGAAGGCCGCTGCAAATCGGGCCATCCCGCGCTGGAGTTCAAGACCGGCGCGGGCGGCACGGTGGACGTGGAGTTTGCCGTGCAATACTGGCAGATGAAGCGCGGCGTGTTCGAGCCGAACACGTTTAAGGCGCTGACGTTGCTGGCCGCCGAGCAACCCGCCGCCGCGCTGGCGCTGACCGAGGGCTACACCTATCTGCGCCGGCTGGAATCCACCTTGCGCGTGGACGACAACCAAGGCCACAGCCATCTGCCCGCCGACGCCGACGCCCGCGCCTGCCTCGGCAAGCTGATGGGCTGCGCGACCCTGCCGGCGTTCGACGCCCAAGTCGCCGAGGTCCGCCGTCGTGTCCGCGCGGCGTTTGATGAATTTTTTCACACGGTGGATTAACTCCGGCGGGGGAAGGTTTGATTTTTTAACGCAAAGACGCCAAGATTTTTTTGCGCTTTGACGCTGACTGAATGGAATTGTAGCTTTTACAACGAGCACATGGAGGAATTGGAGGAGGGCGATTTAAGCAAGGCCAATTCTCTCCAATAACTCGATGCTCTCTTGGTAAAAAATAATGGAAGCAATAGCATCGTCAGCGGCGGCGGCGCAGGAGGACGAGCAAACCGGCGCCAATGGTGAGCAGCAGCCAGGTCGAGGGTTCGGGAACGATGCTGGTCAGGAGCAGCGAGCCGTTGCCCAGGCTGAGGGTGAAATCGTCGTCGAGCGGATTGCCGCCCGCGTCTTGCAGCAATACTTTGCTCCAGTCGCCGGTGGCCTCGCTGATGGTGGTGAAGCCGGCGGCGAGCGACCAGGTGTCGTTTTCCTGCGGTGTGTAGCCGTCGAGGAAACTTAGTTGAATGATGGCGCCGTCGTTGAAGGTCAGCGTCTTGGTCGGGTCGGTGGTGTTATAAATGGCGAGCGTGTCACTGACCCCGTCAGCGCCGAGGTCGAGTTGCAAAATCGAGCCGGCCTCGAAAGTCAGCCCCGCGACATTTTGGCCAAAATACAGTGTGCCGGCTTGCATCGGGCCGGACACATCGCCCGGCGCGATGAAACCGCCGTCGCGAACGAAGACGACATTATTGGTTCCTGTCGCTGCAGTTGAGCCGATGGAGAGCGTCCGGTCAACGTTTTGCGAGGTAAAATAAACCGTGCCAGAACCGGCAAGGCTGGCGGCGTAAGCGCGCGCATTCACCGACAAGCTGGCCCGCGTGTCAATCCGCACGTCGCTGGTGACGGGAATGCTGCTTGCCGCCATCGCAGTCAGCACGCCGCTTTCAATCAGCACGGTGCCACCGTATTGTCCGCTGCCGACGGACACGTTGCCAGCGGCGGCAACTAAGCCGATTTCCTTGCTGTCCGCCGCGATGTCGTTTTTATAAGTGGCACCGTAAAAATTAAGAGCGCCGCTGCCCATGACGACGAACGCGCGGCTGCCGGTGTAAATGGTTAGGTTCGAGTTGTTGATGTTAATTTGCCCGCTGGATATCATCAAGCCGCTGCTCATCGTCAGTGTGCTGCTGGCGGCGGCGGTAAGTGTGATAGTGCTGTTGGTGCCGGTGCGGAGGGCGTTGACGGTGGCGTTGGTGATGTCTTCCGACGCTAACAGCGACACATTGTTATCGGTCATGCCGTTGGCGATGGCGTCGGCGATGGTGTTTTTGTACTCGGTCGCGGCGAGAATGCGGAAACCTTTGTCGCTGCCGCTGGCGTAAGTCACCATTTCGTTGCTGCCGCCGGGCGCGTTATTGGAATTTAAAGCAACGGCACTGGCGGTCGCCCACGGCAGGATTTTCAAATTGGTCGTCGTGGTGCCGCTGACGGTGCCGCTATACACGGTGCCGACGAGGTCGTTGACGATGGCCGCGTCGTCGCGGATGACCAGTTGATTGGTGGCGCTCCAAAAATCCTTGATTCCGTAGAGTCCCAGCGTCGCGCCGTTGTTGCGGTTGAGCGTGCCGAGGGACATGCCCCAGTTTCGGTCTGCCAAGAAGGCGAGATAATTGCGCCCGCTTTGCAAATTCACGTCGCCGACGCGGACGAAGAAATTCGGGTCCGCAGTCTTGCGATTTCCTTGGGTACCGAGTACGCCGCCGTATAAATTGATGGGCAAATCCTCCGGCACGGCGATATTTTCGGCGGCGTTGTCGCGGATGGCGTCGCCGTTCAAATACAAGGCGGCAGTGCGATAACTGCTGGCGGCATTGGCGATGTTGATTTCACTCGCGCCGCGGATGCGCTCGTTGCCAGCGGTCATGCTGATGTTGGAATATTCAATCATGAGGTAACTATCGAGAATGTTGAATTTGCCACCATCAAGCGCGAAGTAGCCGCCACGCGATTTCATGCGCTCGGAGCCGATTTTGGTGAAGTCGCCAGCGATGACGGTGTTGGCGTCCCAATGCAGCATCGGCGTGGACTGGCCGTTGTATTGTCCCAGGCCATTGTTTTGATTGCCGAACGCGGCGGGCGCGTAACCGCCGCCGTTGTTGACGGTAAGGTTGCCGTTGAATTGCAAGTTGCCGGAAATGACAAAACTGGTGTCGCTGACATTACCCTGCGTCACGCTGAAGAGTGTGTTCTTCTTGTCGAAAATAATTTTAGCGGTGCCGACCGGGGCGATGTTCGTGCTGTCGTTGACGGTGTTGACCAACACAAAGTCATTGGTGGTGGTGATGGTGCCGCTGTAGGTGAGGTTGAGCGCCTTACCGTAGTTACGCAACCCTTGCATGGTGCCGGTGACACTGGCGGCGGCGTCGGTGGTCGGGGCGCTGACGGTGAACGCGCCGCTGTTGAGAATGCCGGTGATGTAAGTGCCCTCGGCGAAGCCCGCGCCGCTGACGATGGCGCCGACGCGCAACTGGCGCGCATCGTAGGTGCCGGTGTTGATGGTGGTGGCGCCCGCTGAGAATGAGAGCGTCGGGATGTCAAAATCCGGCGCGTAATTGCTGGCGTAAAACGTGTCCGGCGTTGTGCCGAGGTTGGTTTTGCGGCCGCGGCTTACTTCAAACTCGCCGGTGGTGGTGTTGATGTTGCGGACGAACGTGTTGCCCCAAAAATTATTCGCGTCGCTCCAGACGTAATCGCCTTTCAATGTATTAATGTCCGTCGGAAAACCGGTCGTGTCAGTGACGATGAATTTTTCGTTGCCCGTCATGGTGCCGTTGGCCAGCAGCGTGTAATCATACCGGCTGCCTGAATAGACGAAGCGGAAATTGATGTCGTTTCCTTCCCAATTCGCGGAGTTGCCGATGTCATTGTCAACAGCACCGGTCCATTGTGCGCGGACGGTCACTGTCAGCGCCGCTGACAGTGGCAGAGCCAGCAGGAACGCGAGCGTCAGCGAGCGATTAAGCGAATTGCCGAATTGCCGAATTGCCGAATTGCCGAATTGCCGAATTGCCGAA
>JAISCS010000194.1 GCA_031265365.1 Verrucomicrobiales bacterium | reverse complement strand
GCGCCGGCGCGGTAGGCGGTGGCGAAGTTGTGCAGGTAGTTTGCTTGCGCTTGCGGCTCGATGAACCAGCCGTCGGCGAAGGTGAATTTTTTGCCCAACTCGATGCTGCCGCCGAGGTTTAGGTCGTCGAAGTTGGCGCTGGCGGTGCCGTCTTTTAGTTCGTGGTCAACGCTGGCGGCTTTGACGGTGACGTCGATGTAAAAGCCGCTGTGGTTCAACCACGTGGCGTAGAGGCCGCCGTAGTAACTGTTCACCGTGCCGTCAGTGTCAGCGGCGCGATAGTCCAGGTCGGTGCGACCGTAGCCGGCGTAGAGGCCGGTGTAGAGTGTGTTGTTGTTATCAAGTGTCCAGCGTAAATCGGTGCCGAGGTCGGTGCCGTAAATGTATTGCTGGTAGGAACGACCGACCACGCGCGCGCTCATGTCCAACTGCTGACCGTAGCCGCGCACCCAGATGTTACCGAGGAGCGACTCGCTGACGGTGGCGACGGTTTTGTCGTCCAGCTTGCGCTCAGGGGCAGCGGCTTCCTCGCGCAGACGGATGTCGCCCATGCGCTTGACGAGACTGTTTTGCTGCGCGAACCACATGCTTTGCTTGACGGCCAGCGCGCTGCCGTGCACGGCGCCGGTGACGCTGACGGTGGGCGGTTGGCCGCCGCCGTTGTCCGCGCCATTGTCAGTGTTGGTGCCGCTGAGGTTGAGGTACCAGTTGTTTGTGTCCTCGCCCAATGTCGCGCCGTTTTCCACGGCGTAATCGTAGAAGCCAGCGGTGACAGCGCCGTCGAAGGAGCCGTCGCCGCCCTGCGTGGTGACCAGCAACAGCGGAGCTTCCTCGCCGGTGGGCGCGGCGCCGGTGTTGGTGATGCGCAACTCGTGCGCGCCGCTGACGGTGCCTTGCACGTCGAGGGTGTCGGCGCGACCGGCGGCGATGTCAGTATCCATGCGGAACGCGCCGCTGCCGGTGAGGTCGCCGTGGACGGTGAGTTTGCGGCCGAGGTTGACGAAATCCACGAGGCCGTTGTTGTGCAACGCGCCGAGGTTTTGGTCGTAACCGCCGAGGCTGAGGGTCGCGCCGCTGGCGACGCTGACGCTCTTGCTGGCGGCGATGGCGTTCGCCGTGGCGAGCCGCAGCACGCCGCCGCTGACGGTGGTGGCGCCGGTGTAGGTGTTAGTCGCGCTCAAGGTCAGCGTGCCCGCGCCGGCCTTGGTCAGGCTGTTGCCGTCCCAGCCGCTGTGGAAGCCGCCCTCGACCGTGGTCAGCGGCACGTCCACGTCGAAGGTCTCGCCGCTGGTGGTGAACACGCCGTCGCGGTCGTAAGGGTCGAACCAAGTGAGCTGGAGGTGGGCATAATAATGTTGGTAATCCTCGCTCTCCGTCCAGCCGTAAGCCTTGAGATAATCGCGGTCGGAAACCGAGCCGCCGGTGGCCTCGTTGTAGTCAAAGTCGCTGTAAATGTCCTCCTCGGTTTGCACCAGCAAAAACAGCCGGTCGTTCACCGCGCTGGCCTTGACCGGCGCGGTGCCGCCGAAGACGCTCACCGTCAGCGCGCCGGCGAGGTTGGCACTACGCGCGGTGAGGTAGGCGGTGGCGCGGTCAGGGTCAAGGGCGATGTTCAGGGTGGAACTTTCGCCTTGAATATAATCACCGCCCACCGTGACGCTGCCGCTGATGGTCAGCGCGCCGGTGGCATCCGAGCCGAAACCGCCGACCCACAAATCGGTCGTCACGCTCAGGGAGCCATTGCCGCCGACGCTGGCCGTGCCGACGCCGGTATCGCCGCCGAGCGCAAGATAACCGACGGCGACGCTGCCGCTGTCCGTGATGGCCAGGTTGCCGCTGCCGTTGTTGCCGACGGTGAGCCAGTCGGTTTGCCAAAAGCCGTTGCCGCTGACGCTGACCGTGCCGGTGCCGTAGTCGCCAATCCAAGCATCCGCGCTAATCACGCGGGCGCTGCCGGTGATGTTCAGCCCGCCGGTGCCATCGAACCCGACCACGAGGTTTTCCGTCACGTTGAGGAAACCGTGGTCGCCGACGCTGACCGTGCCGACGCCGCCGGTGCTGGCGCCGAGCCAAAGCTCACCGACGCTGACCCTGCCGCTGCCGCTGACGGTGAGCGCGCCAGCGCCGTAGTCGCCAACCATAACGCCGGGGCTAATGACGCGGGCGCTGTCGGTGACGGTCAAACTGCCGCTGCCGGAGTCGGCGATATAAATCCCGTAAGCCGTTTCCCAAACGCCGCTGCCGCTGACGATGACCGCGGCGGGCAGGTCGTCCGTCGCGTCAACAAAGCCGGTGTCGCCGCCGGTGGACGCGGTGATGACCAGCGTGCCGCCTTGCACGAACGTCATGCCGCTGTAGCTGTTGTTGGCGCTGAGGATGACGGTGCCTTCGCCGCGCTTGGACAAATCAAGGTCGCCGGTCAGTGGCACGTCCACGTCGAACGTCTCGCCGCTGGTGGTGAAGACGCCGCTGCTGTTGAGCGGGTCGAACCACGCGAGATTGAGGCCGACGTAATAATTGTTAGCGTCAATCGCGCCGGTCACCCGGAGATAATCGCGGTCGGAAGCCGCGCCGTCGCTGACCGAGTCAAAGTCGCCGCTGATGCCGTTCGTGGTTTGCAAAATCAAAAACCGGCGGTCAGTCAGCGCGCTGGCCTTGGCGGGCGCGACGCCGCTGAAGCCGCTCACCGTCAGCGTGCCGTCCAGATTGATTTCCCGCGCGGTGAGGTAGGCGGTGACGCGGTCGGGGTCGAGCGCGATGTTCAAGGTGGAGTTTGCGCCTTGACTATATTCACCGCCCACCATGACGCTGCCACTGCCGCTGATGGTCAGCGCACTGGTGTCATCAAAGCTGCCGACATGCAAAAAGTCCGTCACGCCCAGGGAACCGTTACCGTTGACGCTGACCGTGCCGACGCCAATACCGCCGCCAAGCGCAAGGTAATTGACGCTGACGCTGCCACTGTCCGTGATGGTCAGGTTGCCGTTGCCGTAGTTGCCGACGGTGAGCCAGTCGGTTTGCCAAAAGCCTTGGTCGCTGACACTGACCGAGCCGGTGCCGTAGTCACCAATCCAAGCATATGCACTAATCACGCTGGCATTGCCGGTGATGCTCAGGTCGCCGGCGCCCTCGAACCCGACCACGAGTTTTTCCGTCACGTTTAAGAAACCGTTGCCGCTAACGCTGACCGTGCCGTCACCGCCGGTGTTGACGCCGAGCCGAAGCTCACCGGCGCTGACGCTGCCACTGTCCGTGATAATCAGGCTGCCGGTGCCGCTGCCGCCGACCCCCAGCGACCCGCTCTGCCACCAGCCGCCGCCGCTGACGGTGGCGGCACCGACATTGGCGAAGCCGAGGTATGCTTCCCCGGCGACCACGCGGGCGGCGTCGGTGATGGTCAGCGCGCCGGCGCCGACATCGCCCACCGCGAAAATTTTCGTCTCCCAACGCCCGTTGCCGCTGACGATGGCGACCGCGCGCTCCGGCCCGTAGGTGTCGATATAACCGGACTCGCCGCCGACTTGGCCGGTGACGACGAGCGTGCCGCCCGCGACGTAAATGCCGCCGGTGTAACTGTTGCTGGCGCTGAGGATGAGCGCGCCGGCGCCAAGTTTGTTAATGCTCCAGGTGGCGCCGTTGTCGGTCAGCGGCACGTCCACGTCGAACGTCTCGCCGCTGGTGGTGAAGGTGAACGCGGCGTCGTTTTGCGAAAAATATTTGAGGCCGATGTCGAGCAAATAATCGGTGGCGGTCCTGGTCACGCCGCCGATGTTGAGATAATCGGGCGCGGCGCCGAGGACGCTGATGTCGGTGAAGCGTCCGTAGATGCCGCCGTCGGCGTGCAGCAGACTGACGCTGCCGAGTTCGCTGGCGCGCAGTCCGCCGAGGCCGCTGCCGCCGAGGTTCACGCGCAAATTCGCGCCGCCGACATCGCGATTGTCGTCGGGGCCGGTGAGGTTGCTGGCGAGGCTGCCCAAATAAGCGATGCCGCGAATGTCCAGCGCCGGCGCGCCACCGAGGCCGAGGGTCAGCACGGCAGCACTGGCTTGGGAATAATTGCCGCTGACCGTGGCGCTGCCGGTGATGGTCAGCGCGTGCGCGACCGGCGCGTAGGCGCCGATGCGCAAGCCGCCGACCTCCAGATAACCGCTGTCGCTGACCGTGACGCTGACCGCGCCGTTGCCGCTGTAGCGGTCCATGGACAGATAGCCGGTGGTGAGCCGCCCGCTGCCGGTGACCGAGATTTCTGCCGGGCCGGTGCCGTTGTAAAAAGAGAGGCTGTCGCTCTCGAACACGCCGTTACCGCTGACGCTGAGTTGCATGATATAAGCCGCCGTGTTCACCGTCAGCCGCCCGTCGCGGCCGATGTTGACGCGACTGTTGTTGAACCCGCTGCCGGGGTTGATGACGCCGTTGATGACCGCGCTGCCGCTGTCCGTGACCGTCAGCCCGCCGTCGAGCCGCAACGTGCCATTGTTTTCCCAATAGCCGTTGCCGCTGACCGTGAGCGAACCATTGGCGGTGATGTCCGCGGCGTTCCAAATATTTCCCTGCGCCGCCCAATCGCTGGTGCCGCTGACGACGAGCCTGCCGTCGCCGCCGAGATTGACGACGCCGCTGACACTGAACAACGGGAAAGTCACCACCGCGATGCTGCCGCTGACCGTGACCTGTCCGCTGTCGTTGATGTTGAGCGTGCCGCCGTCAAACACGTCCAGCAACGGCCCGTAGCTGACACCGCTGATGTTGACATGGTCGTCGTCGAGCACCCACATCGTGCTGCCGGACAGCACCGCGATGAGGTTGTAGTTATAAGTCGCGCCACGCGCCAGCGTCAGCGGCAGCAGGGCAAGCCCCAGTGCGACCAGTTTCATTGTTAGTTTCATTGTTTTTATTTTTTTCATTTGTTTTTCTCCATTATGTTTGTTTTTTAGTTATCCTGCAAAATTACAAAAACTTTGTGGCTTGGCGTCTTCGTGGCCGGAGTTTTTGGAACTGATTAATTCCCCTTCCGTGAAGGGGTGGCGGCGTAAGCCGACGGGGTAGTTCAGCGTTGCGGGGGAAAGCGCACCAAACGCTGAACTACCCCGTCCGCCATCCGGCGTCCACCCCTTCACGGAAGGGGAATTAGCTGATGCGAGAGGCATGGTCAGTGAGGATTGTTTTGGCGCCAGCAATGGATTCGCTCCGCCAGGCCGGCGGCGCCCGCGCAGGAGGCCGACGACCAACACTCCCGCGCCCAGGCCGAGCAGCGCGTAGGTGGACGGTTCGGGAATCACGGCGAACCCCAAGTCCTGCAATAACGCGAGGTCCAACACGGTCAGATATTTGCGGGTGCCGTAAGTCAGGGTGGGGTCCATCGCCGTCTCCTGCGCCAGTTGCGTTAACAAGTCAATGCTCATGACGCCCTCGGCAAAATGGGCGGCGCCATCCTCCATCAGCGTCCCCGCCGCGTTGTCTCCCAGCCAGCGGTTATCATCGTCGACCAATGAATTCCACGTCGTGCCGATGGTCAGCGTGTGGAACAACTCGTGCAGCGCCACGGAATAAAAATCACTGGCGCCGGCGGTCACCTCGGTCTGCCAGTCGAAATGCCAGTCGGTGCCGTCCGTGTCAAACCAGACCGCGCCGCCCCACAAGCCGTATTGCAACAGCGCCGCGTCGTTGATGGTCCATTCCCCCGTGACCGGCCCGCCGGCGTGACGCAACGCGGCGGCGTTGAACTGGGCGGCGACGGCGGCCGCCGCCTCGGGCAGACTGTCATCGCCGCCGCTGTAGTAGTTGAAGTTAGCGCTTATCTCCCACCACGCCGTGCCGCCCATGCCCAGCGTATTGCCGTCAAGGGCCTGTGCCCCGGCGTAGACGGTGAACGTATTCGCCGCCAATGACGCGCCGCTGACCGTGATGGTGCCGTTGCCGGAAGGACTGTAAATATTCAGGCCGCCCAAGGTCACCTCGTAACTGGCCAGCCCGTTGCCGGACGTGGCGCTGAACGTGACGCCAGTGTCCAGCGCCGTCAGCGTGGTGGGCGACAGCCAGTAGGACAAATCCGCCGCCGCCCGCTCCAGCGAGGCGCGCGCCAGCGTGTTGTCGTCAAAAAACCCGCCAGTGTCATACGTGTAATCAATCTGGATGGTCAGCGCCCGGACCGGCGCGGCGGACAAGGTTAGCAAAGCCGTCGCGCCCAAGGCGACAGCGGTGAATGGAGGTAATTTCATATTCGTTTTTTCCGTTTAATTATCTTTCAAGATTTACAAAACTTCGTGGCTTGGCGTCTTCGTGGCCGGAGTTTTTGGAACTGCTACCGGTAGCCCGCCGTCAGCACCGAACGCTGAACTACCCCGTCCGCTGCGCGGCCACCCCTTCACAGAAGGGGAATCGCTGACGCGGAAACCGACCCCGCTGACCGTGACCCCGCCCCCCGTCATCCTGAGCGGAGCCGCGCAACGGCGCAGTCGAAGGACCGGTGTGCCCAATCTCAGCGGCTCGCTCGCATCCAAACGGATGAACCGTGCTTTGCCGGTTCTTCGACTCCGCGCCTGCGGCGCTCCGCTCAGGATGACGGGGGCGCGAGCTAATTCCCCTTCCGTGAAGGGGTGGCGCGGAGCGCCGGGGTAGTCCAGCGTTAATTTGGAATTTAGCTTTTGGCGTTTGGAATTTACTTGAAGTTTGCAATTTGAAATTTTGCGCTGGATTTCTTTTAACGCTAAAACACCCCGTCCGCTCCGCGTCCACCCCTCTACGAGCGGGGAATTATTTACGCCACCGCCGAACCCACCCCCATCAGCAATCTCCCCCGCACCCGCGAATTCCCCCGCGCGAGCAAATTCCCCTCTCGAAGAGGGGTGGCGGCGGAGCCGACGGGGTGTTTCAGCGTTCCGTGCTCCTCGTGCCGCACCCCCCCGCAACGCTGAACTACCCCGTCCGCTCCGCGTCCACCCCTTCACGGAAGGGGAATCGCTGACGCGGGAGAAATGCGGGAAGGGTTTGATGTGGGCACGAGCTGATTCCTCACGCACAGCTAATTTTTTTGCGCGAGCTAATTCCCCTTCCGAGAAGGGGTGGCGGCGCAAGCCGACGGGGTAGTTCAACGTTGCGGGGGACAGGGTTGGCAAAGCCGTCGCGCCCAAGGCGATGGCGGTGAATGGAGGTAATTTCATATTCGTTTTTTCCGTTTAATTATTTTTCAAAATTTACAAAACTTCGTGTCTTGGCGTCTTCGTGGCCTGAGTTTTTTTAGAACTGATACCGATAGCCCGCCGTCAGTCCCCAAGGTTTGTCGTACTTGTCGCCGAAGCTGGCTTCGTAATCCAAGTGAAGCTGATTGTTGGCGTCCAACTGCCAGATTAGGCCGGCGCCAAATTCGGCGCGGAGGCCGTCGAGGTTGGCGCGGAGGGTTTGGCCGCCGGTGCGGAGTTCGCCGCCGCTGCTGATGAGTTCTACGGCGCTGGCTTTGAGGTATGGTTGCAGGGCGCCGCTGTTGGTGAGGCGGATGGTTTTGCCGAAGACGCCGCCGAGTCGGAGTTGCAGGGCGTCGAGGTCACGGGGGGTGATGGTCAGCGCGCCGGCGCGGTAGGCGGTGGCGAAGTTGTGCAGGTAGTTTGCTTGCGCTTGCGGCTCGATGAACCAGCCGTCGGC
>JAISCS010000146.1 GCA_031265365.1 Verrucomicrobiales bacterium | reverse complement strand
CAGCCCCGCAGCCCCGCAGCCCCGCAGCCCCGCAGCCCCGCAGCCCGCTTGCACCCGAAACATCAAACTGACCAATGGCACAATCATTTTTATTACAATGGAGCAATATTAAAATCATTTTCAAACTTTTACTACAAGATATTTAATATTTTTATCCCCAACCCATACATCCGTCATCAGCCCCCCGCCGAGAGTTTGAACCACGAATGAACACGAATAGACACGAATACAAACGCTAAACTACCCCGTCCGCTGGCGCGTCCACCCCTTCACGGAAGGGGAATTATTAGCGGCATTCGTGTTCATTCGTGGTTAAAAAACCCCGCGTCTCCGCGTCCCCGCGCGAACCTCAAGTAAGGAGAATTAATTAATATTCTTCGCGCCTTCGCGTCTTCGCGACCGGAGTTACACAGATAAACCACATTCCCATTTGCGTTTGCTTTTCAGCTTAATCCGCGTTAGCTTTATCCCATGTCGACGAAGGAACCCAAATATGTCCGAGCCAACCGCCTCTGGCACGGGCGCGCGCGCGCCGAGGACGCCTGAAATCTTTGCGCTCTTTGCCTCTTTGCGCCTTTGCGTTAAAAAACAGTTTGCCGCCGCCGAAATTGCGTTATTGTTGGCCGAGCAACTATTATGAACCGCATCGACACCCTATTCACCACCCTGGCCGCCGGCGGCAAAAAAGCGTTCATCGCCTACATCGTCGCCGGCGACCCCAGCCTCGACCACACCGTCGACATCGTCAGCGGCCTGGAACGCGCCGGGGTTGACTTGATCGAACTCGGCATCCCCTTCTCCGACCCGCTCGCCGACGGGGTCGTCAACCAACTCGGCGCGCAACGGGCGCTCGCCAGCGGCACCACCGTCGGCGGCATCCTCGACACGGTGCAACGCATCCGCGCCGGCAGCGCCATCCCCATCGTGCTGTTCACCTATTATAACCCGATTTTCCACTTCGGCATGGACGCGTTCACGCGCCGCGCCACCGCCAGCGGCGTGGACGGCGCACTCATCCTCGATTTGCCGCCGGAGGAGGCCGCGCGCGAATGGCCGGCGGGCGGGTTGAAACGCATCACCCTGGTCGCCCCCACCACGCCGCCGGAACGCATCCGGCACATCGTCCCGACCGCGTCGGGCTTCATCTATTACGTCTCGCGCGCGGGCGTGACCGGGATGCGGGAACAAATCGCCGCCGACCTCGCGGCGCGCCTCGCGCCCATCCGCGCCGCCAGCCCGCTGCCGGTGTGCGTCGGCTTCGGCGTGTCGAAGCCGGAGCACGCCGCCGCCATCGCCAAGGTCGCCGACGGCGTCATCGTCGGCAGCGCGATTGTCAATCACATCGCCGGACTGGGCGCTAGCGCTGACCTTGGCGAGAAAGTTCGCGCGTTCGTGGAGCCTTTAGTGAAAGCGACCCACCAAGCATGAGCCGGTACCTGGCACTTGATTACGGCGACAAACGCATCGGCGTCGCCATCAGCGACGAGACGCTGACGCTCGCCTCGCCGCTGCCGTTCATCCCGAACCACGGCTCGGTCAAAAAAATCGCCGAACAATTGCGGACGCTGGCGGCGGCGCATAACCTCACGCGCCTCATCGTCGGCATCCCGCGCAACATGGACGGCAGCTACGGCGAATCGGCGGCGAAGGCGCGGCAGTTCACCGAACACTTGCGCGCGGCGCTGACGGTGGAGGTGGTCACGGTGGACGAGCGCCTGAGCACGGTCGAGGCGGCGCGGCGGTTGCATGAATCGGGCAAAACCGCGCGCCAGCAAAAGACGCTCATCGACAGCGCGTCCGCGCGCGTGCTGTTGCAGTCATACTTGGATTTTCTCCCGCCGATAACGTAGCACAGGCAATCCTGCCTGTGTAATCGTCACACAGGCAAGATTGCCTGTGCCACGTTGAGCGACCGCTTGGCGCACTCGCTGATGGCGATGGGGTGATAGCCGGCCAGCTCCGCGTTCAGCGTGTCGTGCAACCGCGCCGTCCAGTGCGCGGGCGCGCGCGTGGCGCCGCTGATGGCGCCGACCATCGAGCCGACCGTCGCGCCGTTGCAATCCGTGTCCCAACCGCCCATCACCGCCAGCGTGACGCCCTTGGCAAAATCGCCGCCGGACAACAACAGCGTCGCCGCGCACATCGCCGCGTTGTTGTTCGTGTGCACCGGACTGTAGTGGCCGAGCAAGTCGTAAATCTCGCCAAACACCGCCTCAAACCGTGCCGCGTCGCAGCCGTGCCGCTGGCAAATTTCAACCGCCCGCCGCACATCCGCGTACAGGCGCGAGGTCGCCGGAATCTCCGCGAGGCCCGCCTCGATGATGGCCGCCGGGTCGTCCGTGGCGAACGCCGCCGCAATCATCGCCGCGCAAAACATCGCGCCGTAGATGCCGTTCTTCACATGGCTCAGCCGCGCGTCGCGCCACGCGAACTCCGCCGCCAGCTCCGGGTTACCGGGCGCGGCGTAGCCGTAGGAGTCCACGCGGATTTGCGCGCCAATCCACTCGCGGAAGGGGTTGAACCGCGTCGCCACCCAGTGCCAGTCAATGTCAGCGGCGGGCGTGGCGTTGATGTGAAACTCGTAGCGCTCGGTCAGGTTGCGGTACGCCTGCGTCTCCGCCGTGCAGACTTGAATGTACGTCAGCCGCTTCAGCCACTCGCGCGCGACGTGCAGCGTGGTGAAGTCGCGCCCGTGTTGCTCCAAAATAATCTGGCCGAGCACCGTGTAGCGGATGTCGTCGTCCGTCTCCATGAACGCGATGTGCTCGCGCGTGGACTGCGGGCACATCAACTCGCCGGCCAGTTCCCCGGCGGGCGAGCGCGCGGGATAATAATCGCGCAGCGGCCACTCATCCGGCGCGATGGCGGTGAGGTACGCCCGCTGCCGCTCCCACGAGCGCAGCCCGTTGCGCTGGCCCATGTAGGCCTCGACCGGCTTGCCCAGCGCGCAGCCGACGCAACGGCCCAGCCACGCGCCGTGCAGTTTGTCCGCGAGGTCGCTGACCGCGCGGCTGACCGTCAGCGGGCGGCGGTTGGCGGGCCGCAGACGGCGGATGTTTTCCAAATCACTCGGCTCCTCGAAGCCGAAATCCGCCCGCACCGGCAGCGCGAGGAATTTCCCGTGCAACTGCTGCAACCGCGCGGCGTCGTCACCGGCGGCGGCGCACTCCGCCCGCAACGCCTCGACCGCGGCGGGGTCCTTGCCCTCCTCGATGGATTGTTCGCATTCGGTTTTAATCAATACTTGTGCTTTGTCCCAGCCTGGCATAGGCGTTTAGGTTTAGCACAGCGTCAGTGAGTGAAAAGTTAAAAAACAGGAATCTCGCGCAGAGACGCGGAGTTTTTTTTAATTTAATAAATTCTCCGCGTCTCCGCGTCTCTGCGCGAAAAAAATGCGGCTAAAAATCTTCGTGTGCTTCGCGCCCGTTTGCGGCGATAATGGCGCGCATGGAAATTCGCAACCACCGGCTGACCATCGCTTACGACGGCACGCTGTTCGCGGGCTGGCAAATCCAGGCCAATCCCGCGACCGTGCAAGGCCACCTCGAGCGCGTGCTGGAACGTTGCTGGGGCGAACACCTCACGCTATACGGCTCCGGGCGCACGGACTCCGGCGTGCACGCTGACGGTCAGGTCGCCAGCTTCAAGGCGCCGGCGAAATTCAAGTCACTGGCAGCGTTGCAAGCGGCGCTGAATTATTACCTGCCGCCGCAAATCCGCGTGACCCGCGCGCGGTACGCTGCCGATGACTTTCACGCCCGTTTCTCCGCGAAGGGCAAGGAATACCGCTACCGCATTTGCAATCACCCGTTCCACGACCCGTTTGAACTCAACCGCTCCTGGCACGTCCCGCGCCCGCTGAACATCACGGCGATGCGCCAGGCCGCGCGCCTGTTCGTCGGCGAGCACGACTTCGCGTCGTTCACCAGCAACCCGGGCTACGCGCGCGCGACGACCGTGCGGCGCGTCACCCGCGTCAGCATCAGCGCCAGCGGGCCGCTCATCACCGTCAGCGTGCGCGGCGGGGGCTTTTTGTACCGCATGGTGCGGAACCTGGTCGGCGCGCTGGTCAAAGTCGGGCTGGGCCGGCTCACCGTCAGCGAAGTCACACAAATCCTCGCCGCCAAACAACGCCGCGTCGCGCCGAACACCGCGCCGGCGTGCGGCTTGTACTTGCACAAGGTTTTTTACCCGGATAATTTTTATCAAGAGAAACCTCTTTGAAAAAATATGTTCCACATTGTTTTAGTCGAACCTGAAATTCCGCCGAACACCGGCAATATCGCCCGCCTCTGCGCCGCCACCGGCAGCACGCTGCACCTCATCGAGCCGCTCGGTTTCTCGCTCGACGAGAAACAACTCAAGCGCGCGGGGATGGATTACTGGCATCTGGTGAATTGGCGGACTTGGCCGGATTGGCCGGCCTTCGCCGCCAGTGTCACCGACAGCGGCGCGCGGCTCTGGTTGCTGACGACGAAGACCAACCGCCCCTACACCACCGCTGAATTTCACGACGGCGATTACCTGGTCTTCGGCCGCGAGACCAAGGGCTTGCCGGAAAGCCTGCTGGCCGCCGACCATGACCGGTGCCTGACCATTCCCATGCCGAACCCGGCGGCGCGCAGCCTGAACCTCGCCACCAGCGCCGGCATTGTACTATATGAGGCGTTGCGGCAAACTAATTCCCCTTCACGGAAGGGGAATCGCGCTTTCTCCACTCACGAGATATAGCATTTCATTATGACATTGGCCGAGTACCGCGTCATTCTGAGCGTAACGCCGTAGGTGCGTAGTCGAAGGAGTCGTTAGGTGAACGTCAGCGGATTAGTCGTCATCAGCCTGTTGGTCAGTACTTGGCCGCTCCTTCGCCCTTCGGCTCCACTCAGGGTGACGCGCCTCTTCAGGGCTGCGCTCAGGATGACGAACTAGTCTGCCCATATTATAATGAAATGCTACAGTATCAAAAACATGCGTAATTCAAAATAAAGGGTTGACCTGCTCGCAAATTCCCCTATGTTTTTTATCGTTTTGCAAGCAGGATTGGACAGGTGGAATCCTTTTTCGGTTTCCACCTTTTTTTTCCCGCGGGTGAAGTTGACAAGTTGAAAAGGATAAACGACATGAGTCACGAATTTTTAGCGGTTCTCGAATACATGGAGAAGGATAAGGGCATTGACCGCAAGGTCATGATTAAGGCCATTGAGCAGGCGTTGATTTCCGCCGCGCGACGCAATTTCGGCCTCACCCGCGACATTCGCGTCCAGTTGGACGCCAAGAGCGGGCGGCTCCAGGCCTACGCCAGCATGAAGGCGGTCGAAAAAGTCGCCAAGCCCTACGAGGAAATTTTGCTCATCAAGGCGCGCGCCAAGAAACCGCTCGCCAACCTCGGCGATTTGGTCGAGGTGGAAATCCCGCCCGCCGAGCTGGGCCGCATCGCCGCGCAGGTGTTCAAGCAGACGCTGAACCAGAACGTCCGCAGCATTGAGAAGACGATGATTTTCGACGAGTTCAAGGACCGCGTCGGCGACCTCGTCGCCGGCACCGTGCGGCGCTTCGAGCGTTCCGATGTCATCGTGGACCTCGGCAAATTCGAGGCCATCATGCCCGCCAAGGAGCGCGTGCCCACGGAGGAATATTCCCAGGGCGAGCGCATCCGCGCGCTGATTCTCAGCGTGGACAACACCGCGCGCGGCCCGCAAATCATCCTCACCCGCAGCCATCCGAGTTTCGTGCGCCGCCTGTTTGAACTGGAGGTCAACGAACTGCACGACGGCACGGTGGAAATCAAGGCGCTGGCCCGCGAGGCCGGCTACCGCACGAAGATTGCCGTGTGGTCGGAGGACGAGAAGATTGACCCCGTGGGCGCGTGCGTCGGCTTGCGCGGGGCGCGGGTGAAGAACATCGTGCGCGAGTTGAACAACGAGAAGATTGACCTGTTCCGCTGGTCGGGCAATATCCGCGAGTTGATTATCGAGGCGCTGAAGCCGGCCAAGTTGAAACACTTGGACCTTGACCAAGAGGCCAAGCGCGCCACGGCCACGGTGGACGAGGAAAATCTGTCGCTGGCCATCGGCCGGCGCGGGCAGAACGCGCGGCTGACCGCGAAGCTCACCGGCTGGGAAATTGACATCACCAGGGAGGAACACTTGGAGCAGACCTTCGAGGATAAATTCGCCAACGCCGCGCAGAGGTTGATGAAGCAGCTCGCCATTGACAACGAGACCGCGACGCTGCTGGTGAAGTCCGGCTTCCCGAACACCGAGGTTTTGGAGCAAACCGCGCCCGCTGACATTCAGGAGGCGATTCCGTCACTGTCAGCGGACGTCATCGAGTCCATCCTGAAAAAAGTCGGTGACTCGAAGGGAAAGGCCACCGCCTGATTTTAACTTATGGCTGCTGACTCACATTCAAAATCCGGCGCCCACGCGGAACTTGGCAAAGCCAAGAAACCCGCGGTGGCCAAACCGTCCGCGAAAAAAGCCCCGGCGAAAACCGCCGGCCCCTCACCCGCCAAGTCAAAAGCCACCGCCAAGCCCAAGACCTTGAAAAAAGACGGGGCGGCGCCCGTTCCGCCGCCCGCCGCCAGTGAGCCGCCGCCGGCGCCGGAGCCGAAGGTCATCGTCATGAAGCCGCCGGTCATTGTCAAGGAACTGGCGGAAAAATTGGGGCTGAAGCCGTTCCAAGTCGTCCATCAGCTAATGGAGATGAACGTCTTCGCCACGCTGAACCAGAAGATTGACGACGACATCGCCGCGAAAATTTGCGAGGCCAAGGGTTTCAAATTCGAGGTCGAGCGCCGCGAAAAAGGCGCCGGCGTGCACAAAGTCGAGCAGGTGATTGAAATCCCGCCCAAGCCGGTGATTGCCGACTTGCCCAAGGAAGAGGCCACCATGCTGCCATTGCGCCCGCCGGTGGTGACGGTCATGGGCCACGTTGACCACGGCAAAACCTCGCTGATTGACGCCATTCGCAAAACCCGCGTCGCCGCTGGCGAGGCCGGCGGCATCACGCAACACATCGGCGCGTACATGGTGAACTACAAGGGGCACGCCATCACGTTCCTGGACACGCCCGGCCACGAGGCGTTCACCGCCATGCGCGCGCGCGGCACGAACGTCACCGACATCGCCATCATTCTCGTCGCCGCTGACGACGGGCTGATGCCGACCACGCTGGAAGCCATGTCCCACGCCAAGGCCGCGCTCGCCGCGAACCCCAACCATTTCGCCATCATGACGGCCATCAACAAGATTGACCTGCCCGGCGCGAACATTGACCGCGTCAAGGGCCAGCTTCAGGAAAAGGGCCTTGCGCCTGAGGACTGGGGCGGCACGGTCATCTGTTGCCCCATCTCCGCCACCAAGGGCATCGGCATCAACGAGCTGATGGAAAACATCCTGTTGCAGGCGGAAATGCTGGAACTGCGCACCGACACCAAGCAGCCCGCGCGCGGCGCGGTCATTGAGAGCCAGATTGACGTCGGACGCGGCCCCAACGCCACCATCATCGTCCAGCACGGCACCCTGCACGTCGGCGACGCCTTCCTCTGCGGCCCGTACTGGGGCAAAGTCAAGGCGCTGATTGACGACCACGGTCGCGCCATCAAATCCGCCGGCCCGTCCACGCCCGTGCGCGTGCTCGGTCTGAACGGCAGCCCCGCGCCCGGCGAGGAATTTACCGTCATGCGCAACGAGCGCGAGGCCCGCGTGGTCGCCGAGGAACGCACCGAGGCCAACCGCATGACCAAACTCGGCATCGGCCGCGCCATCACGCTCGAAAACTTGTTCGACAACCTGACCGAGGGCCAGAAGAAAACGCTGAACGTCGTCCTCAAGACCGACGTGCAGGGTTCGCTCGAAGCCATCGTCGAGGCGCTTAAGAAAATTCCCGGTGAAAAAGTCGAATTGAATTTCGTCCTCACCGCCGTCGGCCCGATTTCCGTCAACGACGTGCTGCTCGCCAAGGCGTCGCAAGCCGTCATCATCGGCTTCGGCACCAAGACCGACAACGCCGCCGCCACCGCCGCCAAGCGCGAGGAAGTGCAAATCAAGCTGTTCAGCATCATCTACGAGCTGATTGACCAAGTGAAAGAAGCGATGGCCGGCCTGCTCGAACCTGAGACGCGCGAGAGCCGCGCCGGCAGGGCCGTGGTCAAAAAAGTGTTCGACCTCACCAAATTCCCCGTCGCCGGCTGCCTCGTCGAATCCGGTCGCATCTCCCGCTCCGGACGCGCCCGCGTCCTCCGCAAAGGCCAACACATCTACGACGGCGCCATCCAAACCCTCAAGCGTTTCCAAGACGACGTCAGCGAAGTCCGCGCCGGCATGGAATGCGGCATCCGCCTCGGCAATTTCAACGACTATCTCGAAGGCGACCTCATCGAATGCTACGTCCTCGAAAAAATCCCGCAGTCGTTGTAACCCAACGCCGGGGTCAGTTTGATATTTTAACGCAACAGCGCAAAAAGCGCGAAGATTTGCGATTCTTGGTAGTGCCTCAATTTGAAATTATTTTACCGGGAGACCGTGGAGTTCATGAAGGTTTTAAGCAGTTCATCTCTCAATGTCTCCATGAACTCCCTGTAAAAAATTCAAACTGACGTACTACCCGATTCCTCGTCGTTAGCCGCCCCCCCTTCAACCCCCATCAGATAATTCCCCTTCCGTGAAGGGGAATTATCTAGTGGAAACTATGACAATATCAACCGCCTCGCCGACCCTTCGCGGAAGGGGAATTGGGCCGCGCGTGCATTCACGGTTGAACGGATTGGGCGGGATGGTATGCTGCGCGGATGATTGCATTGCGCGTGTTATGGTTGGCGGGTTTGAGCGGTGGAATGTTGGCGACGGCGGCGTTGGCGGAGCCGGAGCCGGTTTCGGCGGCGGAGTTGATGCGACCGGGGATACCGTTGTTCGATTTGTGGCCGGAGGGGAAAATGCCCGGCAAGAAATCTGCGAAGCCGGAAACGTACCGGAGCGACGGCATTATTTTCGACGTTAACACGCCGACGCTGGCGGTGTTCCAAACGCCGGTGAGCGGCGGCGGGCCGGCGCCGGCGGTCGTGGTTTGTCCCGGCGGCGGTTACGGGGTGCTGGCGTATCCCAAGGAAGGCACGGAAATCGCCGAGTGGTTGAACACCATCGGCGTCACCGGCGTCGTGTTGAAATATCGGGTGGCGGCGGGGCGCGAGCCGGCGTTTCAGGATGTCCAGCGGGCGCTGCGGCTGACGCGGGCACGCGCCAGGGAGTGGAACATTAATCCCGCCAAGGTGGGCGTGCTGGGCTTTTCCGCCGGCGGGCATCTTTCCGCGTGGGCGGGCGCGAACGCCGATGCGCCGGCGTATGCCGCTGTGGATGAGGCGGACGAGTTGAGTTGCCGGCCGGATTTCGTGGTGTTGGTGTATCCGGCATATTTGGACAAAGACGGGACCGTGGCGCCGGAGGTGCGGGTGAGCGGCAGCACGCCGCCGACGTTTATCGCGCACACTGAGGATGACACGCGGCATGTGGTCGGGAGCAAAATTTATCATCCCGCGTTGGTGGAGGCCGGGGTGCCCAATGAATTTTTCCTGTTGTCCACCGGCGGACACGGTTACGGTTTGCGTTCCAATCAGGAAATCAAGGTGTGGCCGGAGCGTTGCGCCGAGTGGTTGCGGAAAATCGGCGTGATAGGTCACGGGGAATCACAGCAATTGCGAGCGCCACAGCGTTAGAATTGATTTTAACAAAAGACGCTGTGGTTCGCTCAATCTCCGTGATGCTCCGTGGCTGGCCGTCATTCCGTGGCAAGTTTTTCGCTTTTCACCGTCAGCGACTGGTCTATCATGTCTCGCCTTATGAAACAAATGTCCCCGCTCGAAGAACTGCGCCATTCGGCGTCGCACATCCTCGCCACCGCCGTGCTGCGGTTGTTTCCCGCCACGCAACTCGACATCGGGCCGCCCACGGACAGCGGGTTTTATTATGATTTCGACAGCGACCACAAGTTTACCACCGAGGACCTCGAACGCATCGAGGAAGAGATGCGCAAGGTGGTCAAGGAAAACCAGAAATTCACGCGCGAGGAATGCAGTCGCGCCGAGGCGGTCGAGCGCATCAAAGCGTTCGGGCAGGCGCGGTACAAGCTGGGACGGCTTGATGATATTCCCGAAGGCGAGGCGATTTCGTTCTACCGCAACGGTGAATTCCTCGACCTTTGCGCGGGCACGCACGTCCCGTACACCGCGAAGGTCAAGGCGTTCAAATTGCTCTCGGTCGCCGGTTCCTACCATCGCGGCGATGAGAAGAACCGGCAGCTCCAGCGCATCTACGGCACGGCGTTTCCGTCGCGCGAGGAACTTGACCAATATTTGCATAACCTTGAGGAGGCGAAGAAGCGCGACCACCGCAAGCTGGGGCGCGAGTTGCAGTTGTTCCACATTGACGAGGCGGTGGGACAGGGGTTGATACTGTGGACGCCGAGGGGCGCCATCGTGCGGCAGGAGTTGCAGAACTTCATCGCGCGCGAGTTGCAGAAGCAGGGTTACGCGCAAGTGTTCACGCCGCACATCGGGAAGCTCGATTTGTATCGCACGTCGGGGCACTTTCCGTATTACCAGGATTCGCAATTTCCGCCCATCGTCGAGCCGGAGACCTTGCAGAAGTTGCGCGACGAGCGGGCGACGTGCGCGGACTTGTGCTGCCGGCTCGCTGACGGTGACATCAGCGGGTTCATGCTCAAGCCGATGAACTGCCCGCATCACATCAAGATTTTCGACTCGCAACCGCGCTCGTACCGCGACCTGCCGGTGCGTCTTGCCGAGTTTGGCACGGTATATCGCTGGGAACAATCCGGCGAACTGGGCGGCATGACGCGCGTGCGCGGTTTCACGCAGGATGACGCGCATTTGTTCTGCACCGAGGAACAGGTCGCCGGCGAGGTGCTGGGCTGTCTCGCCCTCGTCAAAATCGTGCTCGCGACGCTGGGGATGAACGAATACCGCGTGCGCGTCGGTCTGCGCGACCCCGACTCTAACAAATACACCGGCGATGCCGCGCACTGGGACAAGGCCGAGCAAGCCTGCCGCGACGCCGCCGCGACGCTGGGCGTGCCGTTCACCGAGGAGGCGGGCGAGGCGGCGTTTTACGGGCCGAAGATTGACTTTGTGGTGCGCGATGTGATTGGCCGCGAGTGGCAGCTCGGCACGGTGCAGGTGGATTACAATTTGCCCGCCCGCTTTGACTTGAGCTACATCGGCGCTGACAATGCGAAACATCGCCCCGTGATGATTCACCGCGCGCCGTTCGGCTCGATGGAGCGGTTCGTCGGCGTGTTGATAGAACATTTCGCCGGCGCGTTCCCCGTGTGGCTCGCGCCGGAGCAAGCGCGTCTGCTGCCCATCACCGACAATCAATCGGCCTACGCCGCGTCACTGTCAGCGGCGCTGGCGGCGGCGGGCGTGAGGCACAGCGTGGATGCGCATTCGGACAAAATCGGCGCGAAGATACGGCGGGCGCAATTGGAGAAAGTGCCGTACATGCTCATCCTCGGCGCGAAGGAAGCGGAGACGGGGCAAGTCGCCGTCCGCGTGCGCGGCAAGGGCGACGAGGGCGCGGTGCCGTTCGCGGATTTCCTCGCGCGGGTGAATAAAGAAATCGCTGACCGTGCGTTGGTTCCATGAGGATTATCCACTAATTACGTTAATCTTTGCTAATTAAAATTCGGGTTGGGTTACGTGATTTGCAAACGAGATTGTTTATGTTGAAGTTTTCATTATTCGGGTTTCCGGTGCAGGTGCAGCCGTGGTTCTGGCTGGTGGCATTTTTACTGGGCGGTGGGTTCAGGATGCGCGGGGGGTTTGACTGGCTGCCGGTGCTGGAGTGGATGACGGTCATTTTCCTGTCGCTGATGGTGCATGAGTTGGGACACGCCTTCGCGGTGCGGCGTTTCGGCGGCTGGCCGGTGATTGAATTGCAAATGTTTGGCGGGGTGACGTATTACGAAAACCGCTTCGACCGCAAGGAGCGGCTCATCATCAGTGCCGCCGGCCCCGCGTGCAGTCTGGCGCTGATGGTGGCGGCGGCGGCGAGCTTGTACCTGCTGCCGGTGCCGCCGTTCCTGCGTGAAATTACTTGGATGACGATGTGGATTAACGGCATCTGGACGGTGTTCAACCTGCTGCCGGTGCTGCCGATGGACGGCGGGCAGATTTTGCGCGATGTGCTCGGCCCGCGCCATTTCCGCTTGTCGTGCATGATTGGGATGCTGACGGCGGTTATTATCGGTGTTGTATTATTCCACTACGGCTGGACTTTCGCCGCGGTTTTACTCGGTTTCATGGCTTTCCAGAATTACCGGGCGATGCGGTAGAATGTTAATTCGCGCAAAGACGCCAAACCGCCAAGTTTTTTATAGCTCCTCATAACATTGGCAGACTATCCCGTCATCCTGAGCGAAGCCCTGCAAGGGCGCAGTCGAAGGAACGGCTGAGTACCAACGAATCCGCTGACCTTGACCCAACCGCTCCTTCGACTACGCACCTGCGGCGCTACGCTCAGGATGACGAACTGTCTGCCAATGTCATAATGAAATGCTATAAATAACTTCGCGGCTTGGCGTCTTTGCGCGAGTTTCAATCACTGCACGGAAAGCAGTTCCACCTTGAACACCAGACATTCGTTCGGCCCGATTTTGCCGGAACCGTTCACGCCGTAAGCCAGCCGCGACGGAATGTAAAACAGATTACCGCGCCCGGCTTCATCAGTTGCAGCCCCTCGGTCCAGCCGCGAATCACCTGCGTCACGCCGAACGTGGCCGGCTGCCCGCGCGAATAAGAACTGTCGAACACCGTGCCGTCAATGAGTTTTCCCTCGTAATGCACGGTCACGCGATTGGTGGGTTTCGGCGCGGCACCGGCGCCTTCCCTGACGACCTCATATTGCAAGCCGCTTTTGGTGACCTTGACTTCCTCGCGGGTTTTGTTCTGCGCGAGAAACCGCTCGCCATTGGCAAGGTTGGTGATGGCCCGTTGCATGTTTTGGGCGGAACCGACGGCGACGGTGAGCATCAGCGCCACCGGAAAAATAAACAATCTCATGCCGGAATTTTAACGGTCGTCGGTACAAACGCAAGCCGGGAATCATGCGGAAATTTTTGTAACAATTCCACCGTTAGCGGGTTTAATTCCGCGATGGAACTTGTTTCTAACTGGTCTGTTTTCGCGGATTATGCTGTGATGGATGCCTTGATGCTTGGGGAATCGCCACAGATTGACGCTGATTATGAGCTGGTGCTCGCCAGTCGCGCGGGCGATGACGCGGCGTTCGCGGAATTATTGCGGAAGTATCAGGCGCGGATTTTGCAGATGGCGTACCGGTTCGCGGTCAATGACAGCGACCAGCAGGATTTGGCGCAGGAGATTTTCATCCGATTGCATCAGAAGCTGGGCGCGTACAAGGTCGGCGCGCCGTTTGAACATTGGTTTATGCGGCTGGCGCATAATTTTTGTTGCAACTGGGTCCGCAGCCGCCAGCGGTACGAGAAGAACAAGGTGGATTCCGACTTCGTGCTGGAGACCGTCAGCGACGACAGTCAGGAGCGCCGCCTGTCGCGCGAGGAGGCGCGGCGGATGCTGAACTTCGCGCTCGACGGCCTGCCACCGCTGGACCGACTGGTGGTGACGCTGTTGGAGTTGGACGAAAAATCCGTGCGCGAGGTGGCGACGGAAACCGGTTTGTCGGAGTCGAACGTGAAAGTGAAGGCACACCGCGCGCGCAAGAAAATGGCGGAAAATTTAAGGAGTGTGTATGAACGATGACGAGATGATTGACCAATTCTGGGCGCGGCTGCGGCACGCTGACCGTGACCAGTCGCGGCTTGGGTTTGGGCTGGAGACGCGGGTGCTGGCGCGGGTGCGGGAGAGCCGCAAGGCGCGGCCGCTGTCGCTGCTGCAACTGGCGGGGCGGTTTTGCCTCGGCTCGCTGTGCGCGGTGTTGTTGCTGGGGATGTGGCTGCCGTCAACGGTGAACGCGCTGGAGTTTTCCAATTTGTGGCAAGTCGCCGCCGATGATGACGGCGCGGGGCTGGAGACTTTTTTTAACGGAGAAACACCATGAACACAGTATGGACCAAAATTAAACCGTGGCTCGGTCTGGCGGGCGTCTTTCTGGTCGGCGCGTTGCTTGGCGCGGCGCTGACGATGAAGGTAATGCACAAACATCTGCGTATGGCGCGGCACAATCCGCCGCCGCGCGCCGCCGAGGTGATTGTCAAAAAACTGTCGCGCGAGCTGGCCTTGACCGACCAGCAGAAAGTTACCATCACGCAAATTTTGAAAAACGGCGAGCCGACCATTCGCCAGGCCAATCGCGACCGCAACACGGCGATGCGGAAGATTTTTGAAAACACCCGCGAGCAAATCCGCGCGACGCTGACGGTGGAGCAACAAACGAAGTACGACGGGATGATGCGGCGTCTGAAGGAACGGGGAGAGCGCGAGCGCAGAAAGCCGATGACAAATCACGATTAACCGGTATTGTGCAAGGCGTATGAGTGATAATGACGCGAAGGTGCCGCCGGATTGTGCTGTCAACCAGCCGCTGAAGATGCCCTTGTGGTTGAAAATACTGGTTGGTTGCGGTGTTTTGCTGATGATAATGTTGGGAACATTGTTCGTGCTTGTCTTGGGCAAGTATAATTCAATTCCCGCGCGATGCGGGGGCATTATCAGTTCAATCCTCCTGCCAACGTTATTGGCGTGGGGCGCTTGCAAGCTCGGCAAGGTATTTCGTGCACCGTTAGCGGGCGGGATTGGCGTTTTGGTTTTATTTGGATTCTTCGGGTTGAATCTTGTGGCGCAGATTGCTGTTGCTGACAGAGTCGAGCGTCGGCGGGCAGAAGGCAAGGCGGTGATGGATGTGGTTCAACGCATCAGCGAGGCCGATGCCAAGGATGTAAAGTCTTTTGAAAAATTGCACAAGGAGAGCATAGATGTCTGGATGTCCATGAGTGAAAACGAGGAAGGCGAAGCGCGGTTGATAGCACGAACATTGCTGGAAGTAATGACCCCATTGTCGGAGGAAGCGTTCAGACTGATGAAGGAAAGGAACGACTTTTTTGGCCATGACAACTGGATTTTGGACAAAGCAAAATCCAAGGAAGATTTGCGAAAGAATTTGGAACAACTCAAGCAACTATCCGCGCGCAATGGGAAATTGCTCGAAGCTTTTGAGGGATTGGAGCAAAAGCAGACAGCGGCTTTTGAAAAGAATGATTTTTCGCCAAAAACAAAACAGGAAATTCTTGACGCGGTGAAAAAATACAACGCGATGAGAAATCCGGCGATTATTGAAAAATTAAAAATCGATGGCGAGATATGCGCCACCGCCGCACGAATGCTTTCCATGTTGGATGAACGCTGGGGTGAGTGGAGTGATGTAGACGGGACAATGATGTGGGAGAAGCAGGAAGATTTGGACGCATTTCTCAAAGACGCGACGCTTTTTGATGAGCTGATAGAAAAACAAGAACGCAAAGGGCGGGAAGTTCATGAACTGCAGGTGCGGGAAATGAAGAAAGCATTCGGCTCTTAAATGAGTTGCGCTCCAACGTAGCACAGGCAATCCTGCCTGTGTATTGTGCCGTCAGCGGTGGCGCCGCTCAAAATGGCGCTACGCACCCGCATGGTACACAGGCAGGATTGCCTGTGCTACATTATGTTGCGTTCGCTGACGGTCGGCGTATAGTTGCCCGCTTGGGGAGTCCGTCGTTAGTGGACTGAGAGTTCGGGTGATGCCCGGAGACCCGTTGAACCTGATACGGGTCATGCCGGCGTAGGGAATTGTTAGGGAGCATTCTTGCCACCGTCAGCGCGTGTCGAATTGAAGGACGGTTATCGTGAATGTCAGCAAGTCGGTCGCTAATTGCGGAGGGTTTCCGCAGTTTCCTTGTTCCAAAAAAATTTATCTCGCGGGCAAATTGCCGGGCGTGCGCGTGCCGTTTCGGGAAATCACCGTCAGCGGCGGGCATGAGGCGGCGCGGGTGTATGATACCAGCGGGGCTTGGACGGACGCTGATTTTCACGGGGACGCGCGGCGCGGGTTGCCGCCAGTGCGGGCGGCGTGGATTGAAGGTCGCAATGATACGGAATCTCGCGCCAGGACGCCGAGCCGCGAAGAAACATTAAATCAAGAAAACTTGGCGACTTGGCGGCTTGGCGCGAACCCACCGTCAGCGGGGCGTCCGGTGTTGCGCGCGAAAAACTCGCCGGTGACGCAGTTGCATTACGCGCGGCGCGGCATCATCACGCCGGAGATGGAGTTTGTCGCGATTCGGGAGAACATGAAGTTGCAGGAGCGCGGCGCTGACGGTGAGATGTCCGCTGACGGTGAGCGCGATGCGTTGCGGCGGCAGCACGCGGGGGAGCCGTGGGGCGCGGCGATGCCGCGCGAGATTACGCCGGAGTTGGTGCGCGACGAGGTGGCGCGCGGGCGGGCGATGATTCCCGCCAATGTCAATCATCCCGAGGCGGAGCCGATGATTATCGGGCGGAATTTTTTGGTCAAGATTAACGCGAACATCGGCAACAGCGCCGTTTCGTCGTCCATTGAGGAAGAGGTGGAGAAGTTGCGCTGGGCGACGTTGTGGGGCGCGGACACGGTGATGGATTTGTCCACGGGGAAAAACATTCACGCGACGCGGGAATGGATTTTGCGGAACTCGCCGGTGCCCATCGGGACGGTGCCGATTTATCAGGCGTTGGAGAAAGCCGGCGGGCGGGCGGAGGATTTGTCGTGGGAAATTTATCGCGACACGCTGATTGAGCAGGCGGAGCAGGGCGTGGATTATTTCACCATTCACGCGGCGGCGCTGCGGCGGTTCATCCCGCTGACGGCGCGGCGCATGACGGGCATCGTCAGCCGCGGCGGGGCGATTTTGGCGAAGTGGTGCCTGACGCACAACGCGGAGAATTTTTTGTTCACGCACTGGGATGAGATTTGCGAGATTCTCGCCGCGTATGACGTGGGGGTTTCCATTGGCGACGGCTTGCGGCCCGGCTCGGTGGCGGACGCCAATGATGAGGCGCAATTTGGCGAGTTGCGAGCGCAGGGCGATTTGGTCAGGCGCGCGCGGGCGCGCGAGGTGCAAGCCATTTGCGAGGGGCCGGGGCACGTGCCGATGCACTTGATTCACGAGAATATGCGGCGGCAACTGGAATGGTGCCACGAGGCGCCGTTTTACACGCTGGGGCCGCTGACGACGGACATCGCGCCGGGGTACGACCATATCACGTCGGGGATTGGCGCGGCGATGATTGGCTGGTACGGGACGGCGATGTTGTGTTACGTGACGCCGAAGGAGCACCTCGGCTTGCCGAATCGCGACGATGTGCGCGAGGGCGTGGTGACGTACAAAATCGCCGCGCACGCCGCTGACCTTGCCAAGGGCCATCCCGCCGCGCAGTACCGCGACAACGCGCTGAGCAAGGCGCGGTTTGAATTTCGCTGGGAAGACCAGTTCAACCTTAGCCTCGACCCACTGAAGGCGCGGGCGTTTCACGATGAGACGCTGCCCGCCGACGGTGCGAAATCGGCGCATTTCTGCTCGATGTGCGGGCCGAATTTTTGCTCGATGAAGCTCAGCGAGGATGTGCGGCGGTGTGCGTCGGCCAAGAATATATAACCGCGAATGAAGACGAATATGTTAGAGAAAAATATTGGTGGCTATTCGTGTCCATTCGTGGCTCCAAATACAAGCTCGCAGCCGGATGTGAAGCAAAAAAACATGAAAATCGGCGAAAAAAGTGAAATAAAGTTGACAGAATAGTCGGCAACAGCGGTTTTTACTTAGTTTATTAACCGCGTAAAAAACTCGCCAAATTGTTGACTGTTAAAATGTTATGCCGCTAACTCAAGACTTGCCAACAGGTTATTCACATCCGCATAAGTCATTGAAAAATCCCTAGATTACGATTGAACAACGAATGGGGGAGGGAATGATTTTTTACGCAAAAATATTTCCTTGGAAAATCCGCGTCGTAAACTAGGCTGCTGATGATGACGATTGATTTGACTGGAAAAATCGCGCTGGTGACCGGCGCGGCGGGTGAATTGGGGCGCACGATTGCGCTGACGTTGGCGCGGTGCGGCGCGGATGTGGCGGTGCATTATCACCGGAATAAGGACGGCGCGGAGCGGGTGCGCGAAAAAATCGCCGCGCTGGGGCGGCGGGCGCTGACAGTGAGCGCGGATGTGGGGGACGCTGACAGTGTCGCTGCCATGCGCGAGGCCATTGTCAGCGGGCTGGGCGCACCGGACATTATCGTCAACAACGCGGTGGCGCAGTACCAATGGACGCGCGTGCTGGAGCAGCCAGTCGCTGATTATGAAAGCCAGTTCCGGTCGTGCGTGTTGCAAAACGTGCTGATGGCGAAGACATTTGTGCCGGCGATGATGGACAGGAAATACGGGCGAGTCATCGCCATCAACACGGAGTGCGCGATGCAGAATTTTTCGACCCAGTCAGCGTATGTGTCCGGCAAGCGCGGGATGGACGGGGTGTTGCGCGTGCTGGCGAAGGAGGTCGGCGAGCATGGCATCACCGTCAACCAAGTCGCGCCTGGGTGGACCATCAGTGACCGTGACCGTGCCGCACGCAGTGAGCGTCAGCCGGAGTATGAGAAGCTGGTGCCGCTGCGCCGGCGCGGGAGTGACCAAGATATCGCGAACGCGGTGGCGTTTTTGGCGTCGGATTTGGCGGGCTTCATCACCGGCGTGTATTTGCCCGTCAGCGGCGGGAGTGTGATGCCGGGGATTTAGGCGCCGTGAAGGTGTTGCATAGTGTCCATCAGCGGGGCATACAGACCGCTGACTGTGAGATAAAATTGCAGCAAAATTAAGAACAGGCTGACGGCCACACCGAGCAATGCCCGCCGATGATTTTTAATAAAAATGGCGCTGCCAATGGCGATGAGCGGCAGTGCGATGGCAACCAATGGCAGCCAGTCCTGATTGTTGGCAATGAATCCGGTTAGCGACGGCAGCGGGCGGTTGCCTAACATATCGCGGAAGGTGCTGGCGAACAGATGAATTTTAAGTGAGGTGTTGATGTTGAGATAACCGAAGAACAGCGAGATAACGATGGCGATGGCGCGCACGCCGACCGCCAGATTGCGGAGTTGGATTTGCAGAATTACGTTGTCGGTCGGCTGGCTCATGGCGCGAAGGTTACGCTGACGGTGAGCGGAGTCAATTAGTTTATGCTCCGCGTCACTGGGGTGAAATATCTGGACATAAATCATGGGCCGGACAGTATGGGTTTCATGGGAAAAAAGATTTTAGGATTAATGGTGCTGGCGCTGACGGTCTCGGTCAGCAGGGCGGAGTTGCGGGAGTTTGTGGTGTTGCGAACCGCTATTGATGACCAGACGACGGTCAGCGGTGACACGGCGCTGGCGGATGTAAAATTCACGCCGGCTTCGACGTTTAAGGTGCTCATCGCGTGGGCGGCGCTGGAAGAAGGGTTGGTGACGCCGGAGACGAAGTATTGGGTCAATGAAAAGCACGTGCCCGGCGGGCCGCGCGAGTTGACTTTGTGCGAGGCGATGTTTTTTTCGAGCAATGATTATTTCGACTGGCTGGGGAAAAGGTTGGGGCGTGAGAAGTTGGAGCAATACATCACCCGCAGCGGCTACGCGGGCGGGCAGGTGCCGCAGGGCTGGCTGGATGACCTGGACGCCGTCGAGCGCGGCGGGACGCTGACCATCACGCCGCGTGAGAATCATGAATTCATGCGCAAAATCGCCGCGCGCAAACTGGCATCGTCAGCGCGGATTAACAGCGACTTGTGGCGGGTATTGCATTGGCCGGGCGGGGCGGACAAGGTTAAGAACATTTACGGCAAAACCGGCTCCGCTGACGGTGCGTTGTGGTTCAACGGTTTTGCCGGGTGCTGTGAGCTTGACGGAGTGGTGACGGTCATGGCCAGGGACAAGGCGTCGCAACGGCTGACAGTGATAAAAAAGTTTTACGCGCAGTTCGGTGTGGAGTTTGACGAGGCGTGGTTAAAGGCGTACCAGCCGCCGGCACCGACGGGTTGAAAAACATCACCGTCAGCGTCACTTTTTCCCGCGCGCCGCTTGTTCCGCCGCGTGGATTTCGTCCAGCATATACCGGAGTTCGTAACGCAGTTCCTTGATTTGCAGCTTGCTGATGTAGCGGTTGACGATGTTCCAGTCGGGGTCAATGACGAACGTGGTGGGGATGGAATCAATGCCGCCGAATTGGTCGGCGAACGTGTTGTCCTGCATGGTCACCGGATAATCCACACCCAGTTGCTCCATCAACTGACGCAGGTCGCCGAGGTCATTGCTCTCCAGGCAGACGCCGACGATGGCGATGCGCCGGGCGTCCTCGCCGAACGATTTGCGGGTCTGCACCAGCTCAGGAATTTCGCGCGCGCACGCGGGGGACCACACCGCCCAGAAGTTGACGATGACGATTTTGCCCTGGAGCGTGTCGCGGCTGACGACGTGACCGTCGAGGTCCGTGCAGGAGAACGCGGGTGCGGGGTGCGGGGCGATGCTGCGGGCGGGCAAGGGTTTGTGGCTCGAACAAGCGGTGCCGACCGTGAGTGTGGCGGCGCAGACGAGGGCGGCGGTGAGTTGGCGAGCTGGTGACGTCATAAATTCAGGCCTCATAGGAAACCAAATTTTCGCGCGCATTGAAAGCAAGAATTTATGACGTTGGCCAGCGTCCCGCCGCCGGCGTCGCCGCTGCTCATGGATTTAAGTCTGCTCCGGCGCCTCGCCGGCGGGCAGAGGCGGGACGTAAGTCTGGTCGCCGCCGTGCTTTTGCCAACTGCGGTACAGCCCGATAATCGCCACCAGCGCGATGGCATACGCCACGCCGCTCCACACACCCATGCAACAATACGCCACGCGCTGCCCGAAATATTTGGTCAAGACGTCAAGATACACGCCAATCATCGTCCCCGCCAAGATGAGCGCGAAGGCACGCATCATGGCGCTGGCCGAGCAAAATTGCCCGTACCGGCTGCGCGGGTAAATCCGCATGAACAGCGGCGGGTCCATCATCGCCACCAGACATCCCGCCGGCGCGCCCATGCAGACCCCGATGGCGATTTGCACGTAAAAAATCACCTGCGGGTCGGGCTGCCAGAAAATCCAAATTATCCCCACCGGCGCCACGAATATTTGCAACAACAAACCGCATAGCACAATGCGTATCGGATGAAACCGGTCCGCCAGCCAGCCAATCGCCGGCATTATCAACACCGACGTCAGCCCGCCCGCCGTGGACATGATGCCCACCTGCCGCAACGTCAGCCCCAGCTCCAGTTGATACAACGCGCTGAAACCCCACGTCGCCGCCGTCAGCGCCACGCTCATCACCGCGAGGAACAAAAACCAATAATGGCGCACCCCCAAGCACTCCTTCGCGTAGGTTTTGACCGCCGCGACCACGCCGGTCTTCCCCCCGTCCAGCGGCGGCGGCGGCGGGTACTTGCCCTCGCGCACCTTGAAACACATCACGCCGAAGCCGATGAAATACAGCACGCCCGCGCCGATGAAAATCTCCGTGTAGTGCGAGCGCGCGTGTTGCAGGATGAACAGATTGTACAACGCCGTCGAGCCGTAGCTCACCACGCGGAACCACGAGATGAACCGCGCCAGCAAATGCTCCGGCACCACGTCGTTGAACAAGTACCAGAACACGGAGTTGACGAAAATATTGAAGAACCCGAACGCCGTCACCAACACGCACATCACCACCAGTACCGCCGCCGTCGGCGAGAACTCCTGGAAATACGCCGGCGCCACCCCGTGCAGCCAGTCCCACGCCCGCTCCACCGCGCCCAACCCGCGCAACCAACCGCCGAGGTTGTCCACGAACGCCAGCCCGATGAGACACGCCACGAGGAACGGCATGGAGGCGACGATGAACGGGATGCGCCGCCCCCAACGGCTGCGGAAGCGGTCGCTGCGGACGCTGATGATGGGATTGAAGACCATCACCATGATATTGGCGACGGAAATGGTCACCGCGCCGATGAGCGTCTTGGGCGCGCCGAGGTCGGCGAACTTGATAGGCACGAGGCTCGGCACCGCCGCCTCCATCAACACGAAGCAAAAGTCCCCCCACAACAACCAGAAGAACAACACCGCGAGCGCCCCCTTGGTGTAAGTCAGCGTGCCGGCTTGGTAAGTTTTGGGCGGGAGAGACATGGCTGGCGCAGTCTAACGTTTCCCGCGCCACCGCAGCAACCCCGGCGCCACCGCACCGAGGCCCAGTAACATCAGCGTGGATGGTTCGGGGAACAAATTCTTTATCATTATGGTTCTTGGTTGAATTGCCGTTGATTATGAAAAAGCGGGGCGGGCAAACAATGGAAGTAACCATGTTTCTTTTGCACTTTAACCGGCTGGGAAAATTCGCCTCCATGAGAGGGGACTCGCTCACGCGGGGGACACGGTCAGTGAGGATTGTCTCGGCGCCAGCGATTCCCCTTCCGTGAAGGGGTGGCGCGTCAGCGGACGGGGTAGTTCAGCGTTCGGTGTGTCACGCCGGGGTTAAACTATGCATATCCGGTAGGTTCACTAACAACATGATAAATGACCTCCGCCCAAGCCGACGCGGATATTGATAAACAAACGACACCCCCAACCAACCATTTAATTTCTATTTATATTGATTCTTCACCGTTATCAATGGAACCGACCCAATTCTTCTTCCAAGAAAGGCATTTGACGCTATGCAAAAACCTCGCTACACGCTCACCGCCCCGCCGCTTGGTCGGCCTTCATCACTTCGAGCGCCTTGGCCGCGTCGGGATAACCGGCTTGGACCGCCTTGGTCGCCCACTTGACGGCCTCGTCGAGATTGCGCGTCACGCCGCTGCCGTTGTAATAGTACAACGCCAGCTTGTATTGCGCCTCGGGATAATTTTGCCCGGCGGATTTTTGATACCACCGCGCCGCTTCCGCCAGATTCTTCTTCACACCCATGCCGCGCTCGTAACACAACGCCAGATTCGCCTGCGCCGCCGCGTGCCCCTGCTCCGCCGCCCGGCGAAACCATTGCGCGCCCGTCGCCGCGCTGGCGGTCACGCCGAGGCCGTTCAAATAGAAAAAGCCCACCTTGTTCTGGGCGTCAGCGTGGCCGAGACTGGCGGCCTGGCTGAGATACTTGAACGCCTCGGCGGGGTCCCGGTCCACGCCGTCGCCGTTCAGGTAACAGACGCCGAGGCTGGTCAGCGCCAGCGGGTTGTTTTGCTCCGCCGCCAGCTTGAACCAATGCAGCGCCTCGGCAATGTCGCGCTCCACGCCCTGCCCGCTCAAATAGCAAAAACCCAGCCGCTCCTGCGCCTGCGAATCGCCATGCCCGGCGGCCTTCCGCAACCACTTCACCGCCTCGTCCAAACTTTTCTCCACCCCCTGCCCCGCCGCGTACAACAACGCCAGCACCCGCTCCGCCTCGGCGTAACCTTGCTCCGCCGCGGCGCGGTAAAACCACAGCGCGCGCACCGGGTCCCGCGCCACGCCGCGACCGTTGAGGTAACACATCGCCAGGTTCGACCGCGCCACCGCGCTGCCGTTGCGCGCCGCCTTGGTGAACCACCGCGCCGCCGCCGCGTCATCACTGGCGACGCCGAGGCCGTTGAGATAAAAATAGCCGGTGGTGTTTTGCGCGTTGATGTTGGACAATTCCGCCGCGCGGCGATACCAACCCGCCGCCGCCGCCATATCCTTGGCGACGCCGTTGCCGTCCATGTAACACAACCCCAGCGCCAGCAGCCCGCTGACGCAATTTTGCGCGGCGGATTTCCCAAACCAATTGAGCGCGGCGGCGGCATCCTTCGCGCCCGCGTCACCGTTCAAATAGCGGTAGCCCAGGTACGCCTGACCATCGGCGCTGCCCTGCTCCGCCGCGCGCCGGAACCACTTGACCGACTCGCCGGCATCCCGCGTCACGCCCTGTCCGTTCAAATAACACAGCCCGATTTGAATTTGCGCCACCGCGTCGCCCTGTTCCGCGCGGGCGAGGAGTTCCTTGAAATTTTCGTAGGCGTACAAGTTCAGCGCCTTCCGCGCGTCGTCGTCATCCTGTACAAACCCCAGCATCAGCCACCGCACCGCCTCGCGCTCATCCGCGGCGACGCCCGTACCCTGCCAATACGCCAGCCCCAGGCTGCCTTGCGCCCGCGCGTGGCCTTGCTCCGCCGCCTGCCGCAGCCACCGCGTCATCTCGCCGAGCGCGCCCGTCCGGTAATAATATCCCGCCAGTTGATACTGGGCGTCAGCGTGCCCCTGCTCCGCCGCCTGGCGATACCATTGGGCGGCGGCGTCAGCGTCGGCGGTGGTTTTGGCCAACTCGTACTGCGCGTCCATGTCCCCCTGCGCGGCGAGGGTTTCCAGTTCGCCGCCACGCGCCGCCGACCATGCCGACCACATCAACAACACCGTCAGCGCCCGTTTCACGCGTCCTCCTTGGTTTCCCCGCCGGCGGCGTCCGCCTGCCCCGCCAGCGTCTCCAACTGCTCCGGCGTCAGCCGCGCGATGGACACGCGGCGCAGCCCCGTCGCATGGGTTTGCGCGGCGGTGATTTCAAATTCGCCACTGACAAAGGATTCGCCGCGCCGCAACAGCCGGCCCGTTTGCCGAATCGTCCACTGCTCCACGGTTTCCTTGGGCAAAAACTCCAAGTCCCAGCCGGTTTCCGCGCGTAACTCGCGCATCTGCATCGCCGCGTCAACGATGATAACGCTCTCCGTCTGCTTGAAAATCGGCCCCTTCTCAATGTCCAACTCGTCGCGGATTTCGCCGACGATTTCTTCCAGCACGTCCTCGAACGTCACCAACCCCGCCATCCCCTCGTTCTCGTCCAACACCACCGCCAGATGACTGCGCGACGTGCGGAACAGCTCGACCATCGCGTGCAGCGGCGTCAGCAGCGTGAACGTCAGCACCGGTCGCAACAACGGCTCAAAGGACACGTTCGTGCCCATCACCTGAATTTGCCAGAGCCATTCCTTGACCAGCACCATCCCCTTCACGTTGTCCAGCGAGCCGGCGCACACGGGAAAACGACTGTGCCCGCTGGCTTGCGCGATTTTCAAGTTTTCCTCCACGTCGCGGTCCAACCACAGCGCCACCGCCCGGTCGCGCGGGAGCATAACTTGCTGGGCGTTGGTGCCGCGCAGACGCAGCGAGCGCACCATGATTTTGTTAATCAGCGCGTCGCCGGGATGAGTGTGCCGCGAATGGCTCAGGACATATTCCAGTTCCTCCGGGGAAAACCCGTGCATGCTTTCCGACGCCGGCGACAGGCCCGCGCGCCGCAGGAAAAAATTGGCGGTGCCGTTCAGCGCCCAAATAAACGGGTAGAACAAATAGTAGAACAGCAGCAGCGGCCCCGCCACCCACAGCGAGACGCCCTTGGGCCGCTGGATGGCGAGCGATTTCGGCGCCAGCTCGCCGAAGATGATGTGCAGGAAAGTGATGAAGGAAAAGCCGAGCACCACGCTGATGCTGTGCCGCGAGGCGTCGGCGGTGATGCCGAGGCGGTCAAACAACGGCTCCAGCCAGGCGACGACATACCCCTCGCCCAGCCAGCCAAGGCCGAGGCTGGCGAGGGTGATGCCGAGTTGCGTGGCGGAGAGGCAGGCGTCCAAGTGATTGACCGCCTGAAGCGCCAGGCTGACGCGCAGGTCGTTGCCCTTCTTCAGCAGCGGCTTCAACTCGCTGGCGCGGATTTTGACAATCGCAAACTCCGCCGCGACGAAAAAGCCGTTGATGAACACCAACAC
>JAISCS010000097.1 GCA_031265365.1 Verrucomicrobiales bacterium | reverse complement strand
AAGAGTGGTCTCTGCCGCCGGGCAAAAGGGTTTCTTGCGTGCAAGACTGGGTTTTGCCGCGCGGCGAAGGGAGTTCTTGCATGTCAGGCAGACCATTGCCGCGCGGCAGGATGTTGTTTTACCCGCGAGACTGACTTTTGCCGCGCGGCAAGACCCTCCCCACGCGGGGAGGGAGGTGACTGTTTGGGGGATTTCTCGTCATTAGCAGTGCCGCCGCCGCCGCTGGCACACGCTTCACCGTAATTCCCCTTCCGTGAAGGGTTGGCGCGGAGCGCCGGGGTAGTTCAGCGTTATAGGAACGACCAAACCCGAACGCTGAACTACCCCGTCCGCTCCGCGGCCACCCCTTCACGGAAGGGGAATTTGCTGGCGTGTGCCGGCGTCGAGACGGTGTCGGTCAAGTTGAGCGCGCGGTGTTTACAAGCCCGACGGCGCGTCAATGAACTGCCACGGGAGGCGGTATTTTTTCGCCAGCCGTGCCGCCAGCGCTTTCACGCCAAAGGTTTCGGTCAGGTAATGTCCGCCGTAAAAAACATTCACGCCCAGCTCATGCGCCAGCGAAAACGTCCAGTGCGCGCCCTCGCCGGTGATGAACGTGTCCACCCCGTCAGCGGCGGCGCGGGCGAGTTCGTTGCCGGCGCCGCCGGTGACGATGCCGATGTTTTGGCAAACGGACGAACCGCCGGCGATGAGGTGAACGTCAGCGCCGAGCGCCTTGTTCAAGCGGCGGCGCAGTTCATCGCGGTTGACGCTGGCGGTGGCGCGGCGGCCGATGTGTTGTCCTTTTTCAAAAAAGAACGGCTCGCTGGCGGTGAAGCCGAGCGCCTTGGCGAGGAGCGCGTTGTTGCCAAGTTTGGCGTGCAAATCCAGCGGCAGGTGCGAGCTGTAGATGGCGAGGTTGTTATCCAGGCAAAGTTTCAGCAGCGCGTAACGCCGCCCCGTCAGCGGCAGCAGCGGCGACCACGCGATGCCGTGGTGCACCACGAGCAAATCCGCGCCGGTGGCGACGGCGGCGCGGACGGTGGGCAGGTTGGCGTCAACGGCGGCGGCGATTTTGGTGACTTGCCCGCTGTTGGCGAGTTGCAGGCCGTTCAGCGCGCCGGGGAAGTCGCCGATATTTTTATGGTCCAGCAATTTGTCAGTGTCAGCGACGAGTTGCGGCAATGACGCGGGCATAAATCACCTCATGAGTTCGCTGCCGGTGAGGGGTTTGGCGGGGCCGCTGGCGTTGGGCGGCAGCGTCACCAGCCAGCCGGCTTGTTGGTAATAATTGACGATGCGATTGGCGATGATGCCCGCCACGCGCCCGGCGTCCTCGTCAACGGCGTCGCGCACGCGCGGGCGGTACGGTTGCCCGGCGGTCTCGAACAACAACACGCGCTCCGGCTTGCGTGTGGACAGCGTGGAGATTTGCACGTAAGCCTCGGACGTGTGCGCGCCGCGTCCGCTGCCGATGAAGGCGCGCAACGCGGTTTGTTGGTCATCGACGTTGTAAAACGTCGCATCCACCAGCCAGTAATTGCCGGTCGGCGGCGGCAAGTCGCGCCCGAACGGGTAACTGGCGATGCCGGCGCGGTTCAACGCCTCAAGCAATTGGCGCATCGCGCTGTCGCGCAGTTTTTTCTTAAACGCGAGCAATTGGGCATGCGGCACGCTGACGCTGACCTTCGACAAATCAAGCGCGAAGTCATACACATACACCGCGTTGGGCCGCTCGCTGGCAGTGGCGGGCGGGTCGGACACGGTCGACCTGGCGCAACCGGTCACCAGCAGCGCGGCGCAGAGAGAAATAAATTGAAGCAATCGCATCCGTTACGAAAATTAGCACGCGAGGTTTTTGAGTAAATGGAAAAAGTATCTCCCGATTGAAACCTTTGCCGCAACTCACGCTTGGCGTCGCGCCAGTCAATTAGTTCTTCCTTGCCCTCGGCGAAGCGGCGGGCGGTGGCGTCCAGTTCAGCGGCGTGCCACGCGGGGAAATCCACTGCCGTGTCGTTGGTGGCGAGGTCGGACCACAAGGTTTCCATCAGCTTGATTTTTTCAAGCCGGGACAATTGATGAAGTTCCGTGGCGAGCATGAGATTATATTATCCATTTCGGCCGCGGTAGCGAATAAAAAACTTCGGGTCTTCGTGACTGGACTTTCAAAATCCGGGTGAATTTGCTGCGCTTTAGTGAAAATTCACCCGCGGATGCGTTTCCAGGTACTCGCGGATTTTCGCAGTGAATGGCTCGCGGAACTCGGCGAGTTTCTTTTCGCCGACGCCGCTGAGCCTGCTGAATTCTTCCACCGTCAGCGGATAGAAGCGCGCCATTTGGCGCAGCGTCACGTCGCCGAAGATGATGTAGGCGGGGACTTGTTGCGCGTCGGCGATTTGGCGACGCAAGGTCCGCAGTTGCGCGAACAATTCCTCGTCGCACTCGATTTCGCCGGTCTTGGCGGCGCGGCGCCTCGGCGCGCTGGCGGGCACGACCAGCGGGCGGGTGAGGCGGATGGGGGTGCGGTTTTTCAAGGCGTCCAGACCGGCGGCGTTCACCGTCAGCGTGGCGAATTTGTCGGCCGATTGGTCGAGCAGTTTCAGGCGCAGCAACTCGCGCCCGATGGCGAGCCATTCGCCGCGTTGCAGGTCCTTGCCGATGCCGTAGGTGGTGAGTTGGTCATGGCCGCGCTGCTTGATTTTCTCGTTCTCGCTGCCGGTGAGGATGTCCGCGGTGTGGTTCATCCCGACGCTGTAACCGCTCGCGCGACAGGCGCGCCAGACGCAGGATAAAAATTTTTGCGCGTTGATGGTGCCGTCGTAAGTCTCGCGCGGTTCGAGGCAGTTGTCACACGCGGCGCAATTTTCCTCCGGCCACTTTTCGCCGAAATATTCCAACAGGTCAATGCGCCGGCAGACGGAGCACTCGGCGTAGTGCGTCATGCGCGTCAACTGGCGGCGGGCGATGTCGCGTTCCTGCCGGTCGGTTTTTTCGTCGATGAAGTGGAGTTGCTTGGCGACGTCGCCGGGGCTGTAGAGCAGGATGCACTCGGCGGGCAGGCCGTCGCGGCCCGCGCGACCGGTTTCCTGGTAGTAACCCTCGATGTTTTTCGGCAAGTCGTGATGGATGACGAAACGCACGTTGGGCTTGTTGATGCCCATGCCGAAGGCGATGGTGGCGCAAATGATTTTGGTTTCGTCGCGCAGAAATTCCTCCTGGTTTTGATTGCGGACGGCGCTGTCAAGCCCGGCGTGATACGGCTTGGCGGCGAGGCCGCGCGCTGACAGTGACTCCGCCAGCGACTCGGTGGCGTGACGGCTGGCGCAATAGACGATGCCGCTGTCGTCGGGATGTTTTTTGAGAAAATCGAGGATTTGATTCAGCGGCTTTTCCTTGGCCTTGACGCGGTAGGTGAGGTTGGGGCGGTTGAAGGAGGCGACGAAGCACGCGGGATTTTTGAGCGCCAGATGCCGGACGATGTCCTCGCGCACGCGCTCGGTGGCGGTCGCCGTCAGCGCCATCATGGGCATATCGGGCAGCAAGTCGCGGAGTTTGGCGAGCTGGCGGTATTCGGGGCGGAAATCATGCCCCCATTCGCTGATGCAATGCGCCTCGTCAATGGCGATGAACGAGACGTTCCACGCGCGGAGGTTTTCCTCCCAATGGTCGAGCATCAGGCGTTCGGGCGCGGCGTACAACAGTTTGTAGGCGCCGTGGTGCAACTCCGCCAATCGTGAGCGGGCTTGCTCCACCGTCAGCGTCGAATTCAGGAACGTGGCTTTGACGCCGGCGGCTTGCAGGGCGTCCACCTGGTCTTTCATCAACGCGATAAGCGGCGACACCACCAGCGTCAGCCCCGGCTTGAGCAGCGCGGGGAGTTGGAAACAGAGCGACTTGCCGCCGCCGGTGGGCAGCAGCGCGAACACATCGCGTCCCGCCAGGGCCGCCTCCATGATTTCACGTTGCAAGGGGCGAAACTGGTCGTAGCCGAAGGTTTGTTTGAGCGTGGCGGTTAGTTGGGACATGGGAGAGAAATTTAATCACAGCTTAACCATGAAGTCAGGCGCAAAATATCTTTTTGGACCCGATTTTTCAATGTTGCCCATGCCCGGTAGTTTGCCGTTTTTCTTCTTTCAAAAATTTCTACATTCATCAACCATGGCATTTATTTTTTCAATATCAACGACATTACCATATCGCCCTTTTGCCTCGACCATCAGCGCCGACGGCACATCGCAGGCAATTTGTTCCCGCAACACGGTATCGATAAATTCATAGCGGCAATCCATTTTGTTAAATGCCTCGATGTATTCTCGCAATGCCTGGGTACATTTTTCCTGAAGTTGTCCGTCTGACGGAATAAATTCCAGCAATGTTGCCCGTGTTTTTTGGTAGACGGCAAACGCCTTTTTCACACAGGCGCGCGGAATGTCCTCGTTGCCGTCCCAATTGCGAAAAGGGTTGTTTTGATTGAGCGCCAGCCATTCCTGGGAACGCAGTTGTCGAATATCAAGCATTAAATCCGCCTTGGTCCGCGGCCGGTATTGTTTTTTGATTTTCACCCCGGCCTCGGCAGGTATGCCTATCAGCGACAACTTCCTCAGCGCCGGAAAATTCTCCGGCGCGGGAAAATCGTCCGGCGTAAAACCGAAAATATCTTTTCCGTAAAAGAAGCGCAATTGCTTTAACTGTGCCAACGCGGAAAGGTTGCGAATTTTTCCCGGTTGCCCGCACAATTGAAGTGAATAAAGCGCCGGCCAAGCGTGACCAATCGGCATTAAATCACAATTTTTTATGGATAAAACCGTAAGCCCTTGCAGTTGCGCCAGACTGGTCGGAATGGCTGAATCGTCTTGAATACCAAGCTCCAAAAACCGACCGCAGTGTTCATCATGGATGACGAGACTGTCATGAATTGGCTTATCAAATGACAGTCGTGCCATGCAATCACTCAAATGGATTTCTTTAACCCCGTCCGGATTGATAGAGACCTCGCGGATGCCGGTGCCGCGAAAATCAAGAATCTCCGGTTGCCTATCCTGCAAAGCCAGCTCATTGAGCAGCGGGTTGGATTTCAGAAACTCATTCAGCCCGCTTGAATAAGTTCCCCACGTCAGTTTGATAAGTCTTGGCAAGGCGAGTAAATCCGAAAAATCACGAAAGTTCGGCAGCGCGTCGCGGACATTATTTTCAGTCAACGAACTCCAGCGCCCTCCCCCGCCTTTGTAACGTTTGCGAAGCTCCGCCGGAAATTGTTCCCAACGCGCTGCCAGATAATGTTCGCAACCGTCTGGCAATTCGCTGCGGTAGGATTGAAGATTATCCGTGGAAAAGAGCGGTGGTAAATTGCCGATAAAAACGTAGTCGCTGGAAATGTACTCGGCGACAATGCAGTGAACGATGTCCTTATTATTCCAGTTGTAATGTTCTTGTACAAACGGTCGCATCCGAGGCAAATCATTTTCACTTGGCAAAGTCCCGCGCGCCCAATCCAGCAACAGCACCGCTGGCAGCGGTTTGCTGCGGCTGAAATATTTGTTCACGCGAAAACCGGTTACTTGAAGCGCACCGTATATGCCCATGCGCTCAATCCAAAACGCATAGACATCACCGGCTTGTGGCTCTCGGTAGCTGCCCGTCATATCGCTTTTCATCACAAATACATCACGCGCCCCGGCAATTTTATTTCATCTTTTTCAATGTTGACCACGCCCAGAAGGCGAGGGCGGCGGCGCAAAGCAGCACGAGGGCGCGGAAGAGCCAGAGTTGCCAGACTGGGTGAGGGTCAGGGTCAGCGGCGGCGGGGAGGGATTGGGTATTGAAGGCGGGGTTGGGTTTTGGCTCGCTGATGGTCAGCGGGGTGGCGGTCGGCAGCAGCGGGGAATTTTCGGGGAGCACGGTGGGGAGGTCGTAGGCGGGGCGGGGAATAGTGGGGTGGTCGAAGCGGAGGGTGTAGCGGCGGGATGGTTCGGGGATGAAATAGAGGTCGCGGCGCAGGTAGGCGCCGGTGATGGCGGTGACTTGCAGCGGGGGATTGTCGCGGTTGATGATGACGAGGCGCAGCCGCTGACGCTGGGCGCCGTCTAAAGGGATAATGGCGCCGGCGCTGATTTTCTGTGCCTTGGTTATGGAGATTCCGTTGACGGAGATTTTTAGGGGGCAAAGCTCAGTAGCTCCGGAGGAACCGGGCACCCGATAAATCATGCCGGATGAAACACGCTGCCATTCGGCGTCAGGCGTGTCGCTGATGGTCTCGACCAAAACCTGACGGTAAAAGTATTGATTATCCACGCCGTCAAACTGGAGATGAGTCAATGGCAGATTACAGTCGCCCAGCTCGATGACGGTGTTGCCGTGTTCGTCCGTGGTTTCGCCACTGATGGTGAGCGGGGCGGTGTCGCAGACTTGGCGCTCTTGGACGGTCTTGCCGTGCCACGCCTCGACGCCATTGACCCGGACGGTGGACTTGGGTTTGCCGGCGCTGACGGCGGCGCTGTGGCGAAATTCGAGGTCTTTGTATTTGAGCGCGACCTCAGCGGCAGCGGCGGGCGTGGCGGCGAGCGGTTTTTCGCCGCTGACGGTGAGGCGGATGAAACGGGCGTCGGTCGGCGGCGTGTCCAGTCGGCTGTCGCGGAGGTTGATGCGCGAGGTGTAATCGAAGACGGAGCAGGTGGCCAGCGCGAGCCAGGTTTTGTGGTCATTGCTGATTTCCACAAGGACGGTTTTTTCAAAATCCGCGCCGCTGACGATGAGCCTCATGCCGTCAATGGCCGGCAGTGCCGCGGGACGGCGGAAGGTGAGACGCTCGGCACCGTCAGCGAGCGGCTCGTACTTGATAGCTTCGAGGCCGGCGGTCTGGCGGTTTTGGCCGGGCAGGGTTTGAGTGTAGAGGACGTAGGGCACCTCACGGTCAGCGTCGTCGAACAGGCGCAGGTCGGCGAAGTGGTTGTGCGTGCGGTTGATGAGGCGCGGCGTCAGCGTCACGCGGGCGGGCGCGCCAGCGTCAGCGTCGCCGACGATGGCGGCTTGGTAGCGGAATTGCGCGGGCGGGGTCGCCGCTGACGCTGACATGGCGAGCGCGGCGCAGGCTAGGACGTTGGCGATGAAGCGGTTCATGATTGCTTATCCTCCGTTTTTTTCGGTTCCTCCGGCATCAACACCTCGCTGTAACGGTAGTACAAATACGACGCGCCGATGAGCAGGATGCCGAGGATGACGCACGACAACACGCGGAACGGCACGCTGACGTGGGCCATGTCGCTGAGCAACACCTTGAGCACGGTGACAGCGAACAGGCCGATGGCGGTGAACCGGCAGGCGGTGATTCTTTTGCCAAAGCCGATGACCATCAGCCCGATGGAATACAGGCTCCACAGCACCGACACGGCGGCGGCGCGGGCGTTGGGGTTGAAGTCGGCGAAAAAGCCGCTGACCTCCGCCGTCAGCAGCGCGAACAAGGCAAGGCCAAAGGTGATGAAGAACGCCCGCCCCGCGTCGGCATGATTTTTCCACAGCAACCGCCCGGCGGCATACAGCGCGCCGAGCGAGACCAGCGTGGTGAAATGGCGCCCGGCCCACAGGAAACCGTAATGCGGCCGGTACCGGAACAATTCCAGATGGAAGCCGAACGTCAGCGGATAATCGCGCAGGATGAATTTGCCGAACACCACCGCCAGCAACAGCATGGCCGTCCAGCGCAGTTTGGCGCTGTCGAGCCGCAGCGCCGCCCACAACACGATGGCGCCCTCCGCCATCCAGAAAATCGTCAGCCAGTGGCCGGAGAACAGGATGGGCACGGTAATGGTCAGGAACAGCAAGCCCATCGCCAGCGTCATCACCAAGCTGCGCTGGTTCTCCGGCTGGCGGAGGTGCAAATGCCGCGCCATCGCGAAAAACACGCCCGCGTACAACAGGCTGATGATGCTGGCGGCGGGATAGTCCGTGTGCCCCTTAATCATGCCGAACGCGTAACCGAAGGCGATGAAGCTGTTGGCGATGCCGAGGCTGAGGCCGCCGGTTTGCGCGCGGGCTTGGTGGCGGAAGTAGTAGGCGTAGGGCACGAGGGCGTAGATGGCGAAAAACACGTTGAGGAAAATGATGGCGGGCCAAAACATGCTGTCGGCGTACCACCGGAAAAACCAGCCGCTGAACAACAGCCACGTGAAGACGAAGCCGAGGATGTTCAACAGGCTCCAGCGTTTGTGGAAGGACAGCCACGCCACGCCGAGGTTGAGAATGGTGAGGTAGGTGAACAGCGTGAGGTAATTGTTCGTGCCGGTGCCGAGCAACAGCGGCGTGATGAAACCGCCGACGAGGCCGACCACCGCCAGCGCCCTGGAGTCGTATTTGAGCGACAGGATGCCGGTGAACGCGGTGATGAGCGCCATCAGCCCGAACGCGGTGCCCTGGCCGATTAGCCCGTAGATTTGATAGGCGGCGAAGGAGGAGAAGTACAAAATCACCACGCCGCAGCCAATCAACGGCAGGCCGAACCGCAACAGATTGCCGCCCTTGCGCCGGAACCATTCGCCCGCGCCCATGAACGCGCCGCCAAACAAATAAGCCATGATGACCCGGCCAACGGGCGAAATCCAATTTTCCTGAAACGCGAGGTTGAGCAAATAACCGACGCCGAGCACGGTGATGGTGATGCCGGCGAACAACAGCCACTTCTGCCCGATGTGCAATTCCGACGCGCCGGTCTGATGCTGGTGGGTTTGCGCTTGGGCTGGCGGCGCGACGGGCGGTAACGGCGGCGGCAATGGCGCCGGCGGAGATTTCTGGGGAACCTCGACGACCAGCGGCGGGCTGGCCGGCTCGATTTTTTCGGCGACGGCGGGTTCAACGCCAAACCTCATACGGTCAAGCTGTCGAGCCTCGACTTTCTTGGGCGCGGCGGGCACAGCAGGTGCCGGTAGGCTGACCGTCAGCGGCACGGACAAATTCTTTTCAACCTCGGCGAGCGCGTCACCCAACTTGCCTAGTGACGCGAACATAACCCCGCGCGCGGCATCAATCTGCTCGCGCAAGCCGCTGATGGCGTGGCGCAGGGTGTCCCGCGAATCTTCCATCGGCGGGGGCGTCGGCGGTTGCTTTAACGCGAAACCGCACAAGCGGCACTGGCTCGCCTCGTCGTCATTGTCAGCGGTGCATTTCGGACATTCCATAAAACTCCTGAGGTTGAATTGGGCAGGGGGAGTGTAACAAGAGCGGTGGTGTTGGCAAACCAAAACCGGTGAGTGCTTGATTGCCCACGGGTTGCTTTTGAAGCCGGAACGCTGAACTACCCCGTCGGCTGGCGCCGCCACCCCTTCACGGAAGGGGAATCGCTGGCGCCGAAACCAACCCTATCGACCAAGCCCCCCGCGCGGGCAAATTCCCCTTCACGGCAGGGGAATTTTGCGGCTTTCCTTTTGCCTCGCATCGCGCTACTTTCACGACCTATGGGTCGTCAATGGTTACACGCGAAACGGTTGGTGGCGGGACTGGCGAAGTCCCGGCAGAACGGGAAATTGGTCAAGGAAATCATGGTCGCCGCCAAGCACGGCGGGCCGGACCCCGGCGCCAACGCGCGCTTGTTCGCCGCCGTCGAAAAGGCGCGGAAGGAAAGCGTCACGCGCGACGCCATCGAGCGCGCGATTAAAAAAGGCGCGGGGGTCGGCGATGAAAAGTTGGTGCTGGACAGCGTGACTTTCGAGGGCTACGCGCCGCACAAGGTGCCGGTCATCGTCGAGGTGTTGACGGATAACCAAAACCGCACGGCGCCGGCCATCCGCGTGTTGTTCAAGAAGGGCCAGCTCGGCACGACGGGGAGCAACAAGTTTTTGTTCGACCAGGTCGGCTTGGTGGAGGCGTGGCACGCTGACGCGGGGCGCGACCTTGAGGAGGCCGCCATCGAGGCCGGCGCGAATGAGGTGGAGCCGCTCGCCCATCGTCAGAACGATGACATTCCCGACGGGGCCAACGGCGGGCGTTTCGTCACCGAGCGCGCCGCCGTGCACGCGGTGTCGCTGTGGCTCAAGCAAAACGGCTGGACGGTGGTGACCAGCGAAATCGGCTACCTGCCGAAGAATTACCCGGAGCTTTCGCCGGAGCAGAGTGCCGAGGTCGGCGAGTTTTTGCAGGCGCTGGATGACCACGACGACGTTCACCGCGTGTGGGCGGCGGTCAAATAATTTCATAAAATCATGAACATACCTCCGGGCAAACTACTGGGTCTCGGCTCGCTGGCCGTGACGTTACTAACGACGCAACCCTCGGCGGCGGCAGACTGGCCGGTGCGCGAGGCGCTGGAACCGCTCGTCAATGAGAAGCTGGTCGCCGGCGTGGTCACCGTCATCGCCGACCGGGAGCGCGTGCGGCAACTGGACGCCATCGGCTTCGCCAGCCTTGAGGAACAGCGGCCGATGAGCGGCGACACGTTGTTCTGGGTCGCGTCGCAAAGCAAGCCCGTCACCGCCGTCGCGGTGATGATGCTCGTCGAGGCGGGCCGGCTTGACCTTGACAAGCCGGTCACCGACTACTTGCCGGAATTGAAGGAGCTGCGCGTCATCGCTGAAAAGGACGACGCGCACACGCTGCTGGTGCCGGTGGCGCGGCCCATCACGCTGCGGCATTTGCTGAGCCACACCAGCGGCATGGTCTGGATTACACCCCTGCAACAGCGGCATCGCATCGACGTGCTGCCGTTCCAAAAAATCATCACCGTCGTCGCCAACACGCCGCTGGCCGCGCAGCCCGGCGAGAAGTGGCAGTACTCGAACATGGGCGTCAACGTCGCCGCGACCATCGTGGAGAAGGTCAGCGGCAAGCCGTTCGACCAGTTCCTCGAGGAGCGCCTGTTCAAGCCGCTGGGCATGACCGACACGACCTTCTGGCCGACGGCGGAGCAGCTCAAGCGCCTCGCGCCCGTGTATGGCTGGGACAAGAACAAGGAGGTCATGGTCGGCGGCGGCGTCGGCCAATTAACCGAGCCGTATGACAACCGCGCCACCCGTTATCCTGAGGCGGCGGGTGGCTTGTTCTCGACGCCGAATGATTTTGTGAAGTTCTGGCAGATGTTGCTCAACGAGGGCGAGTACAATGGCACGCGGATTTTGCGACCGGAGTCGGTCAAGGAAATCGGCACGAAGCAGACCGGCGAAAAAATGGACAACAACTACGGCCTGTGCGTCGGCCTCAACGGCGAGGGCTTCGGCCACGGCGGGGCGTGCGGCACGGACAGCCGCGTGGACTTGAAAGCCGGCCTCGCGCTGTGTTATTTCGTGCAACAAAACATGCCCAGGGGCGGCGAAGTCAGCGCCGCTTTTTTCAAAGTGGTGAAGAACCAGGGGCGCAGCGTCGGCACGGAGGCGCGGCCCGTGGGGAACTGAATGAACACCCGCGCCCCACTGCTGGCGCTTGGTTTGGCGGGGTGTTTGGGGGCCTGGCTCGGTTGCGAATACCCGCTGACGTTGTGGCTTTATCCCGCGCTGTTGGTGGTGTTCACCGCCGGCGGGTTGTGGTGGCGCGGGATGGCGGGCACGGTCGCCGTGTGGCTGGCCGGCGCGGTGGCGTTCATGTTTTACGCGGACGCGCGGACGCATTGGTTCCCGCCGAATCATCTGGCGCTGACGGTCACGACGCCGCGCATGGCGGAGTTCAAAATCCGCGCGCTGGAGGACGCGACGCTGACGGTGAACTCGCGCGGGGCGGCACGGCTGGAATTTTTCGCCAGGGCGCTGGCGGCGCGGGACGACGGCGCGCCGGCGAGGGTCAACGGGCGCTTGCGCGTGGTGGTGCGGGAGCCGGGGGCGCTGACGGTGGCGTACGGCGACGAGTTGCGGGTGGCGGGTTACTTGCAACCCATCGCGCCGGCGAGCGAGCCGGGCGAGTTTGACGCGCGGGAGTATTATCGTGTGCGCGGCGTGTTTCACGAGTTTATCGCCGACCCGGCGCTGACGGTGAAGCTGGCGAACGGCGGCGGCAATTATTTGCAACATTGGGCGTTTCAACTGCGCCGGCACATGCGCGGGACGTTGCGCGTCGGGTTGGAAAATTCGCCGGAGACGACGGCGTTGCTGGCGGGCATTTTGTTCGGCGACAAGGGCGCGGTGCCGGAGGACATCAAGGAGAAGTTTCGGGTCACGGGGACGCAGCATATTTTCGCCGTCAGCGGCCTGCATGTGGCGACGGTGCTGGCGGTGCTGATGGTGACGCTGGAGCTGGCGGGCGTGACGCGCTGGCGCTGGGCGTGGCTGGTACTGCCGGCGCTGCTGGTGTTCTGCCTAGCGACGGGGATGCGGCCCAGCGCGTTTCGCGCATTCGTGATGATTGCGCTAATCGTCGGCGGCTGGCTGTTGCTGCGGCCGGCGAATGTATTCAACCTGCTCGGCGCGGCGGCGCTGGCGCTGCTGGCGTGGGACCCGCGGCAAATTCTCGACCCGGGGTTTCAGTTGTCATTCTGCGTGGTGCTCGGCATGGCGCTGGGGAGCGGGTTTTTATATCGCATGTTTTACGCCAAGCTGCAACCCGACCCGTGGATTCCGCGCCGGCTGCTGTCGCCGCTGCGGGTGACGGTGGACCAGGGCTGCCGCGCGGTGTGCGCGCTGGCGGCGACCTCCGTCATGGCGTGGCTGGCGTCGGAGCCGATTTTGCTTTGGCACATGCAGCTCATCGCGCCGGTCACGCCGCTGGCGAACATGGTCGTCGTGCCGCTCGCGGGGCTGGTGGTGACCGTTGCCGCGCTGTCGGTGATGGCGGGCTGGGCGTGCCAGTGGCTGCCACTGCTGTTCAACCAAGTGAACTGGCTGGTGCTGAAGGTGATGGTGTTCGCCGCCGGATTTTTCGCGCAGTTGCCGGCGAGCCATTTTTACGTCAACGTCAGCGGCGGCGGTGTGCCGCGCGACACGGCGCGGTTCACGTTTTTCGCGCAACGGGAATTGTCACCCGCCCTGCTGCAATACGGCGGCAACAACTGGCTCGTCGGCACCGGCGCGGAATCGTTGTGGCGTTATCACCTCAACCCGTACCGCAAGAGCCTCGGCATCAACTCATTTGACGCCGTCATCCTGCCACGCGCCGGAACCCAAGCGATGGGTGCGGCGCTCAGCGTCAGCGGCGAGGTGGCGGTGCGGGCTTGGGTGGAAAGCGGTCATGTCGGTCGCGCGGCGGCGCAACGGCAATTCCTTGACCAACTGCGCGCGGGCAAACAATTCTGGCGGCGGGGCGACAAGTTCGCGCTCGGTGAAAAACTGACGGTCAGCGTATTGTCCCCCGCTGCCGGTGAGAAGCCTGGCAACCAGAACGACGCCGGCTTGGTGCTGCGGTTCGCCATGCCCGGAGGCACGCTGTTGTACGCCGGGAACATTTCCCAAAAAGTGGAGGCCGCGCTGTTGGCGTCGGGGGAAAATTTGCGCGCCGACTGTCTCGTGCAAGGCCAAAACGCCAGGCAAAACCTAAGCCGCGAGTGGCTGCTGGCGGTGCGCCCGAAATGGCTGATTCGCCCCGCGCGCGGCTACAGCGCGGACGTCTCGCTGACGCGGGAATTTTGGCAAACGGCGCGGGAAATTGGCATTGAGGTTTTGCGGATGGAGGAATGCGGCTCGCTGACGGTGGAACTTTCGCTGGAGGGCTGCGCGGTGCGAAAATTTAAGTAAGGCCAGTCGAATATGTAGGCTGACTGGGACTCGAACCCAGAACCAATACCTTAAAAGGGTACTGCTCTACCATTGAGCTATCAGCCTGTGGAAAACGGGCCGTATAATCTCCTAAAGAATAGCGCCGATGTCAATGTCGTAATGTGTTTTTTTGAAAAAAACATTGTCACCGTCAGCGACCTATGCTTTTATAGTCGCCCCTTTTGCACGACCCTATCGTCTAGAGGCCTAGGACACATCCCTTTCACGGATGCGACACGGGTTCGAATCCCGTTAGGGTCGCCATCTCCTTAAAAAAGCCCTGAAACACCTCGTCCAGCATAGATAAATAGGCGGATGATTGTGCAAATTGCGTCAAAATTGCTCGGAAATGGTTCGTTAGCTTCGCTTCGCGTCAAAGCGGATTTTGCTTGTGTTAGACTAATGTCAGAATTTTACAGCAATCACTCACCGCTTTTTGTTCAATCCATCGTGAATTTTCTTTAGGCGTATTTCCCCGGCGATTTTGTCCCGGATAAATTTGGGTAACCGTGCCCGGCGTGAAGAACGCCGCGCTCCGGCGCCCGTCGGCGAGCCATTGCATCTGCGCCGCCACCGTTGACGCCGTCTCCGGCACCGGCTGGTCCGCCGCGCGACGGACCAATTGCGTCCCGCCCCCGGGACGCTGACTGTCAGGGCGGAAATTTTTCCCGTTGACAATATCCCATAACCGGCGTAATTTACCATTGAAGCCCGCATGTGGGGTTGAAGTCGGTCGGTTTCCGATGTCAGCGTCAACCCACTTCCTTGCGGGCTTCGCCACATCTATAGCTTCTACAGTGTAAATTCGGTTGCCTTGGTCACTTTGCGCGTATTCCTTGACGGTGAGCTTAACTCCGTAAACCTCTTTGCCGATAATCATCGGCGCATAAAAACGGTGGATGGCGCGGATGTTGGAATTGCGGTCACGGTCAGGATGTGTCTCGCCCAGTTCCGCGTTTTGGAACAACACATCAAGATTACCAACGGCCATGACATGTGCCGCCGTCGTGGTGGATTTTTTTGCCGCGCTGCCGCTGACCATTTTGCCAATCGTGGCATTGGAGATGGTGGCAATCATACCGGTGGCAGCATTGGTCAACGGTTGGTTAAGCAATGTTCGCGCCTGTTGCTTGGCCTCGGTGACAGTGGTGACAGTGCGCGGCATGATTGCGCGGCGCTGATAATCACGAACCTCGGCCTCACTCAAGCCGCCAGCGGGTGAAGTCCGGTTGTCATGATTGGCGGCCCGCGACGGGTCGGACACGCCGCCCATACTGCCGTCACCGCCGGCGGCTGGCAACTGGTTTTTCCCGCGCCGGGCAAACTCAACGCCGCCCGTGGCATAGACTTTCCGCCCGCGAAACTGCGTATCCACCGCGTCGAGTAAATCGGCGGGTGTCTGGATTTGCGAAAAACCGCGCTCGCGCAACGCCTCCGCCAGCGGGTCCAGCGCCATCCCATTTTTGCGGAACAAATTGCGGTTGGTGGTGCCTTCCTTCAACATCGCCAATTCTGCATTCAACACCTCGGATTCAGTCGGCAGCCCGCCCAGTTCCTTGATGGCGCTGACAATGTCCTCGCGGTCGCCCACGGCTTCATCCTCAATCTCACGCCGTGCCTCATCCGCCGCCGCCAACCGCGACGGGTCATCCACGGGCGGCAACGGATTTTTTTCATCCTGCTCTTTGCGCCACGCCGCATCATCAGCCTGGCGTTTGGCCTCCACCTCAATCGCCCGCTGACGCTCCGCTTCGTTGGCGGCGCGTTCCCGCTCGCCCTGTGCGCGCCCTTCAGTCGCCCGTTGTTTCAGGCTCTCGTCAAAACTCTTTTGCCGGTCGGCGCTCTTGGCGCGCACCTCGTTAAAGCGGGCGGGTTCAAAACCCATCGCGCGCAAAAAAGCGTCGCGCTGGGGACCGGCGGGATAATACTTCGCCGCCTATTGAAACGCCAGTTGCTCGGCAATGCGCGTCCATCTCCGGCACGTAATCGAGCCAGCGCAACACCCGTCCGTCCGGTTGCCCGAAGTTGAGCCGCAACCGTCCGCCGAAGCCGCTGACGGTGAACCCCGTCGGCGTCCAGCCCGTCCACGGCGTGGTCCAGCTTTGCGTGATGGCGTTGTACACCAGCACCGTGTTCGGCGCGTCCGCGCCGTCCAGCGGCACGGCGAGGATGTACCGGTTGTTCCACACCGCCGCGCACGCGGTGTCGGCGGCGTCCCAGTTGACGCGGTCAATCAAATCCTGAATGGGTTCGCTGACCGGGTCGGTCACCTGGTACTGCGAATTAAGCGCCAGCTTCTGCACCGTGTGCACCCCGCTCCGCGACAAAAACCACACGTCCTTGCCAAAGGCCTTCATCGTGCGGTGGGCGACGCACCCCACGTTTTGCGACACCGCCTGCACCGTCCACATCGAGGCGTCGCCCTGGGTCGCGTCGGCGTTCACCAGCCACACGCTCTGCGCCTTGCCGACAATCAGCGTCCAGTTCTCCCACGGGCACAACGCCGTGATAGGGTCGCCGTCCCCGTTGCCGACGCGGATGGACTGGTGCGCGTAATCCCAATGCCCGCCGTCGAGAAAATCCGACGCCACCAATTCGTCCGCCACGCGCGTCCCCGCCGCCAGCAACCGCCCCATGTGCGCCACCAGCCACTTGCAGCGCGGCGGCTTGCTGGCGTCGGCGCCGGCGGTGGAATATTGCCCTAGGTCGATGAAGTCCGCGCCGTCATACTGGAATAAATGTCCCGCGCCGTCGGTCAGGTACAGTTTGTCCACCAACTGCGCCAGCTCCACCCGCGCCGGCTCGGACGGGGTGTAGCCCGCGACTTCCTCAAACACCGCGTAATGCTCCGCGTCGGCCAATGCCTCCGCGTCATCACTCGCCAACCGCCACACCTTGCCGCCGCTGACGGCGAGCAACTGCTGAACATCCGGCGTGAAATAAAAAAACAGCCCCCGCACCGCCCCCGGCAGCGCGTCACCCAGCCGTACCGCGCCGCGCCGGGTAATCAAATCGCCCTGCCGGTCCAGGTCGAAATTCCGGCCTGTGGCAAACTGGTTGACCTCCAACAACCCCGGACGGACACGACTGCGCTGCCCGCCGCCGAAGTTCACGCAAGCGTCAAACACCAGCACATCATCCAATCCGTCATTGTTGCGACTACCCATGACTTAAAAATTCCAAGTTACAAATTACAAATTACAAATTTTCCCAAAAAATCTCCGCGTCTCTGCGGTGAAATCCTAATAACCAAACTCCGCCGCGTCCCATTCCGTGCCGGTCGGGCCGGGGATGAGTTGCGCGCTCGCCGCCGTCTGGTAACGCTCGACCTCGCGCATTTGTTCCATTAACGCATTGGCCTCCTGTAGCTTGGTCTGCGCCTTGGCGTACTGGCGCTCGCGCTCCAACATGTCGTACTCGGCGAAGGCGATTAACGTATTGTTCAACGCCACCAGCGCCCCCGTGTCATCGTCAGCGGCCAGCGGTTGAAACACCCGCTTGCCCAGCACGAGCAACTGGCAGTCCCGCGCCGGCGTTTCCAGCAATCGCAACCGCGCCCGCCCGTCCTGTTTGGGCAACACCACGAAGCGCGACGGCGTGCCCGCGCGGTCGAAAATGTCGGGGTCAACGGCAAACAAGGTCTGCTGGTCCACCGGCAACACCTGTTCGCGGTCGCACCGCACCGCCACGGGAAATTCAAACTCCGGCGCCAGCGTCACGCTGTGGTCATGGGCGGGCACCGCCACCGTCTGCATCACCAGCGACTCCTTCCACAAGCCGTCGTGCCAAATCATTTCGTAACGCAGATTGATGAATTTTTTGCACAACTCCAGCGAGGCGCTGTCCGTCGCCTGGAGTTTTTCACAAATAAGATTGGCGATTTGCTGTTTATTCATGGGATTAATCCAAATTCAAAGTGCGAAATTAAAAATGCAAAGTTGCAATTTAAAATTCAAAATGGTCTCACGTGCGGGTCTCCACAGCGCCAGCGAATTTTAAATTTTGCACTACAATTTTTAACTTGTAATTTTGCTTTTTTAATTAGTTGTTTATTCATGGTTGTCGAGCCTCCGTTTCACCGTCTTCAACACGGCGGTATTGTCGGTAATGGCGACCGTCACGGCCCGCACCGTGTCGTTATGCTGGGCGTACAGTTTCCTTGAGGGCGTCATTGTGCTCGCGATGCTTGTCATCCATCCGCGCCTCGACCTTGTTAATGACGCCGATGAAATACCGGATGAGCCAGAACACGGCGGTGGAAAAAAATCACCAGCACCAATACCAACAGGTATCGGTCACTCTGGCCGGCGAGGTGCCCGGCGGTTTGCAAGGTGTCGGTCATGGTTGGAAATTCAACGTGCAAAAAGCAAAATTTAATCCGCAGATTCCGCAGATTTTCGCAGAGTTTTTTGAGTTAAAGTAATCTGTGTTCATCTGCGTCATCTGCGGATAAATTAATGCTCATTTTAATTGGCAAAGATTTTCGCCAGCAACGCGCCGGCCTCGGCGTCCAGGCCCAGCGCGGCGGCCTCGCTCGCCGTCCACGACTTGCGAATGGGCTGGGCGTAAGGCAGCGGCTGGTCGTCGGTGGTCAGCGGGACGAGCATAGTCTGGATGCCGAACACTTGCCCGTGATGGCTGCCAGCGTCTCCTCGTCGCGCTTGAAATTGTCCAGCGCCTTGTAAGCGTCCACGGTGTACTGGTGCACCTGTGCCACCCAATCCGCTTGGCGGATGTCCTTGCACGCGGCGGGCACGATAAAGTACAGCGGGTCCAGCGCCTCGAATAACAACTGATTATCCCGCTCGTCCCAAATCACTTTCAAAATCGCCTTGCCCGTTTCCAGCAAAATATCCGTGTGAATCAGCATCTCCGCCGAAAAGTTCGACTTGCGCCGCAACTTGTAATCGAAGTACCGTTCCACCCCGTCCACGAACCTCGCGTAATCCGGCTTCCACGACTGAAACGTCGCCAGCTTCGCGGGATTGAACACTTGGTTGTACAACAACGGCTTTTGCTTCTCGACGATGGAATCGGCGAGGGGATAGTGCATGTCCGCCGCCCCGGGGAACGGCTTGGACTTGCGCCGCAAGCCGGTGCGCCGCATCTGGTACGTGGTCGTCTGCCGCCCTTCCCACGCTTTCCGCGCCGTCAGTGCCTCGCTAATCTTGGTGTACAACTCCTGGCTCATGATTCGCTTCGCTCAAATTCAAAAATACAAAATACTAATTACAAATTTTTCATTGTTGCCGGGAGTTACTCCGTCTTGGCTCGTACCAACTTGTCAAGCAATTGCTCCGCTCCCGTCGCCGTGGCCACCGTGCTGATGGCTTCCTTGGTCTCCTTGTTGTTGACCTGCTCCACGCCGGCAATCACCGCGTTCACCGCCGCCGTCAGCGCGTTATTCTGCCGCTGCCGTGCCGTCGCCCAAGCCGTCGCCCCCGCCGCCACCGCGCCCAGAATGGCCGTGGTCAGGCTCAACCCCGCCCCCACCAGCGTCTTCGCCGGCTCCGGCGTGATGACGGCGTTCACCGCCTTCGCCGTGCTCACCGTTGATTCAAGCGCGGGGTTAACGTGATACGTGTCCTCGCCCGCCGTCCGCTGCACCGGTGACCAGGCCGAGGTGCAAGCCGCCATTACGCCGCTGACCGCCACCGCCACTAACATCAATTTCATCCACTGTTTCATATGTTCCTTTCTGTTGTTCTGTTCAGATACCGGCATCGGCACCTTCAAAAATTTCCTCGCCCCCCGCCGTCACCGCTGACGGTGACATCCCGCCGCTGATGACATTCTTCGGCGTCAGCGGATTGAAGCACGTCAGCACCCCCACCAGCGCGTCCGCGCGGTCGGGGCTGCTCATCCCGTTTTTCCGCATGTCCTGTTTCGCCTCCAGTTGCAACCGGCCATCGGATGACGGAAACGACTGCCGCCCGATTAACTGCGCGTCGAGCACATCGTCAGCGGGCAGAATGACTTCCTTTGCCTGGATTTTCTTCGCCGCCTCCCAATACATCTCCGCGATACGGTTCTTGTACTTGTCAGGGTTGGACGCCGTCGCGTTGTTATGGCACCGGTGCACGCGCCAGCCCAGTTCGGCCAGCCGGTCGAGCATCGGTATCCCCAGCCCGTCACCGTCGGCGAAAATCTGTTCCGCCTTCAACCCGTGCCGGCGAAACTTCATGATGAACTCCCCGCACGCCCGCATCGTGTCCCGTTCTCGCCAGCACTCCAACGGCAATACCACATTCCCGTCCCGCACCGCGAACACGTTCTCGTCACCGCCGGCGGCGAAGTCCAGAAACGCCACCTTCGCCCCCGTGCGTTTCGCGGGCGGGTTCTCCCGCGCCAGCCGCAGCATCGTGTCGCTGAACGGATAATATTCATCCCCGCCGCCGTTGCTCATAAACTCCGCGAACACCATTGACAGCGTCAGCGGGTCATTGACGATGTTCAACAACCCCGCCACATCCCGCTGCTCGACCATCACCGTCACCGTCTGCCGGTCAAGCTGCGGGCACCCTTCCATGATGTTGTTGACGATGCGCCGGTCGCCCCAGTGCGGGCAGTCAAACGCCGTCACCACCAGTGACCGGTACAACGTCTTCTTCGTGCCGTAGGCGTCATACAACTCCCCGCGCGGCGCGCCCGGCGAACTCATCACCAGCAACCGCTTCGGCGCGCAACGGCGGATGGCGCCGAAAATGGATTGTGGCACTGACTTCGCCTCGTCAACAATGATGAGCAAATCCTTGTTATGCCACCCCTCGAACTTTTCCGGGTCATCCGTGGAAAAGCCGACCGCGCGTGACCCGTTCGGCGTTATCAAATCGGTCTCGTTAACCTCCCAGCCCTCAAACCGGCTCGCGTGGGCCTTGATATTCGGCCACAACTGATGCTTCACCTGCCGGTACACGCCCGCCATGGTCACCGTCAGCGATTCGGGATTGAGCGCCGCGTTCGCCAACACCGCCGCCGTCGCCACCTGCGACGTCTTTCCGCTCTCATTGCACGTCCGCAACGCCACGCGCGTCGGCTCGTCATCGCGCCCGTCCAGCAGCCACAACACATCCTGCTGCCAGTCGTACAGGTTCATCCCCAGCACTAGCATCGCAAACCCCGCGAAGGTCGAACGAAAATTCATGTCAGTTAACTCCGTTTGGTTCATGGTTGAAAACCCTTTGCCGTCCCTCGGCCAGCCGGTGCACGACCTCGACGGAAATCCGCTCCTCATGCCGCACGCTGCTACTGACATTCAACGTCAGCTTCCCGTGAATGGACGCCAGCAACGTCGCGTACCGCTGGGCAATCACCGCCGCCGCCCGCCGCGCCTTCTCCCCGTTCTTCTCCTCCATCGCCTGCGCGTGCCAGTAAAGCGCCGCCTCCTCGATGCGCGCCACATTCCGCTCCGGCGTCGCCCCGCTAATCCGCAAGGCCTGTTCGATGACCGCCAAAATGCTCGGATTTTTACGCAATTCACAACCCCGCGCGGTCGGCGAGGCATAACCCGCCGCCTCCGCCGCCTTCGTCGGATTGCCCGACTGCAAAAACTCCGTCACAAACCGCTGGTGCTTGCGCGGCAGCGCCGCAAACCCAACCGGGGCTTCCAGCCCTAAGGCCAGAAGCCCCTGGTTGGGGCGTGCACTGGAGGTGATGATGGTCTCGCTCATGCGCGGAAAAATCTACACCCGCATTTTTTGGGAAAATGTCAGGTGAGACGCCACGTGACATAACGTGACAAAACGTGACAGAAAAAGATATAACGTGACAAAACGTGACGTTTTTTTTATTTGACGGATTTCCAAAATCTTGAAAAACCGTGAAAAAATCATTGGCGCGCCGTCACATTTTGCATAGCGTTAATTGACCATCATGTCCTACCGCTTCCACTACACCCGGCACGGCGCGGCGCGCAAAGCACTCCGCGAACTTAACGCCGACTCCGTGGATGCCGTGGTTCGCGCCCCGGACCGGAAAACCCGCTTGCGTTCCGGCACCCACGGTGGCATAGTTTTTGCCTTTGAAAAAACCGTGAATCATGCCACCTTGAAAGTAGTGGCGGAAATTTACCGTGAGGAATGCTGGATTATCACCGCTTATGAACTCGACCAAGAATAACCGAACCGTCTTCATCGTGGACTCTCCCGCCCCACCCGTGGTCACCGTGGACAACGAGGCGCAAGCGCTCTACGTCCATTTCAACCGTCGCGCCCGCGTTGCCAAAACCAAGGAAGTACTGTGCAACCGCGAAGGCGTCATTACCGTTGACCTTGACCGCAAGGGCAAGGTCGTCGGCATCGAGGCGATTGGCGTGGACAGCGTGAGCATTCGCACCCTGTGCCAAAAAGCCCACGTCGCGGCCCCGCGTACCGACTTCGCCGAAACTCGCTGGCAACCAGCCTTCGCTGCCACTAACTAAACCAATGCATTAGCAGTAACAGCAAGTGCAAGATTTCATTTTGGTAGGTCAACATTAATACGAATATTTTATAAGTAGTCACTTAACTAGATAGCAAATTGCCGGTTTCCGCCTTTGCCGCTACCGTCTCCCCCAAAAACCACGCGCACAATTCGTTTCTAAGCGCGTTATTTTACTCCCCCGCTGTCTTGGACCCTGCCTTTTTCCTCCCCCGTCACGGATAAAACCCCGTTTGTCACACATAAAAACCGGCTTATCCGTGACACCACAACCATATTATCCACAGCTACTTACACTTTCTGTCACACATGTCACAGATATTTCCAAGAGTTTTTTAAGAAAGAGCAAAACAGGAAAAAAGGGGGGAAATCACCGGTGAAAACCTGAAATTATAGAAATAACAATAGGGGTAAAATCCGTGACATCCGTGACACTTTTAATCAACTCGTTTACTGGCAAACATTTATCCCCGTCACAGATAAAAAATCATCCGTGACACAAAATCAGGGCATAAAACCACGGCTCGGATTTTCATCCTGCCGCCTTAACCTACATGCCCGTACCGTTCGGAGCCGCTTAAAATGGGCGTTGCTCTAACTCTGCACCATATTTATCGCGCCACCCAAACCGCTCGGACACGCCCGCAATCGTGCGAATCGTCCCTTGGTCTGTGCGTCTGAATTTCTGTTGCTTTTTCCACTCCGGATGATGCTTGTAAATCTCCCGCATCAACCCAATGTTCTCCTTAAAATACGGGTTCACCGCCTCGAACTCGCACCACTCCCGATAATCCGCGAAAATCAAGTCTGCGGTCGTGCTACCCCCCTCGCGCTCCTCAAAGCAGCAAGCCAAAAACGTTTTCACACTGTTCACATGCAAACTCATCGCCGCCGACAACTCCGCCCCCGCCGCCGATTGAGCGAAGTAACCCCGCCCCAGCAACCGCTTGTACCCCTCTATCGCCCAAACAAAAATCCCCGGCAACTCGGCAATGAACGTCTCATGATAATTCCGCCGCTGACTCTCCACCGGTCGCGGCCGCATGAACGGCACCTGCACCAGCCGCCGAAACAACCCCATCGACCCGTCCGGCGTTTTCAAAAACACATTCGACGTCCCCACAATCTTCCCCTGCGGCCGGAACGAGTACGGCGTCTTGTACTTCTCCTCGACCAGCACCTCCTCTCCCGCGCTGATGGTCTTAATCAAATCAATGTGCTTGAACGAATTTGCCGTCAACTCCCCCGCGTCATACAACAACCGCCCCACCATCATCGACCGCGTGAACCCCTCGTCCAGGTCCAGCAACGGCAGCGGCACCGTGTTATGCCGTCCCATCAACAACTTCAACACCTCCAACACCGTTGACTTCCCGCTCCCGCCCTCGCCGAAAAACACAAAAAATTTCTGATAATCATTGCCCGGCACCAGACAGTAGCCGAAAATCTCCTGAATCTGCGCCTGAATATCCGCGTCCGGTTGCGTCTCCGCCAGCCATTCCAGCCACAACGGACACGTCGCCCCCGGCCTGAACTCCACCGGCAACTGATTGGTCGAGTAAAAATCCTCGCGGTGCTCCGTCAGCGTCCCCCTTTGCACGTCCAGCATCCCGTTCCGCACATTCAGCAAGAAGCGGTCGTGCCGGTCAAACACCTCCAGCGTCATCCCCCGCGCCGCCTCGGTCTTCATCAACGACACCACCGCCTTCACATTCTTGTCCGTCTGCAACTCCCGCAACGGCGCCAGCGTCTGCATCGCGTCATGCACCAACTGGTGCGCCGTCAGCGGCGGCACATCCGTCCACACCCCGCCGCCGTATTGCCAAAACCGTTCCGCCACAAACTTCACCCCTTGTATGATGAAAGTGTGGTAGCGTGGTTGGTGAATCGCGCAATAAGGCGCGGTTTAGCCAATGTGAACCCGCGGGGTGGCCACCCCGCGGATTCGGCGGCAGCGTGGGCGTTACCCCGTGCACCCGGAGTGCGTCGTGAAGCTGGACCCGCCGCCGCTGGTTGGTTGCACTTGCATAGTTGCCTGAACCGTTGCGGCGTTATCGCCAAGCGTGTTCGTATCAACAAGGAAAAGTCATGTCCAACAACAACAGTATTATCCATCTCGGCGCCGATGTCGCCAAATCCAAAATCGACCTCTATCTGCGCGGGACAACCAGTCCACCTCATCTGTGAGGCCACCGGCGCTTATCATCGTGCTTTGCGCGATGCCTGTTACGCCGCCGGCCTCACCATCAGCGTCGTCAACCCGGCCCGGGTCCGTGCGTTGGCCCGTAGCGAGGGCTTGCGCGCCAAGACCGACCGCCTCGACGCTCAACTCCTGACCCGTTTTGGTCGGGAAAAACAACCCGTCCCCCCCCCACCAAGCCGCTCGCGCAAGAGCAGTACGAGTTGGCCGCCCTCAGTCAGCGCCGCAATCAGTTGTGCGACATCCGCACCAGAAAAACAACACCGCACCGTCCCCGGCCTGCCCAAGGCGGTGCTGGACTCCATCACCAGCCATATTAAGTTCCTCGACCAGCCAAGCGCCGCCTGCGACGACCAACTCAAGGCCCTGGTCGCCGCCGACCCTACCCGCGCCCGCCAACTCGCCGCGTTGGTCACCAGCAGCGGCTTCGGTGTCACCACCGCCCTCCTGGCCGCCGCCCCCGAACTGACCCGCAACCACCGCGCCATCGCCGCCCTGTCCGGCCTGGCCCCCTTCAACTGCGACAGCGGCAACCTGCGCGGCCAACACCACATCCACGGCGGCCCATGCGTCGTGCCCTCTTCATGGCCGCCTTCTCCGCCACCCACCATAACCCGACCCTCCAGCCCTTCTTCCAGCGTCTCAGAACCAAAGGCAAGCCCTACAGAGTCGCTCTCACCGCCGTCATGCGTAAACTCCTCATCCTCGCCAACGCCACCCTCAAACAGCTCGCCCCGCCCCCTGCGGAAAATAACTAAAAAACATAGTTGCTTCTCGGAAGGGGAATTATGCAAGCCTCTACACGCTGCCGCAATTCCACTGATAATGAGATAGAATCGAAAGTATTTTCTGCTTGTAACTTTCAGTTTTCCAATTTCCCTAACATTAAATTACCTCATCGCGCCACGCAGCCACCCCTCACGGAAGGGGAATTATACAGCGGTTACAGCCTGCATGATGCAAAAACCGACGGCCGCGTTCATCCACGAAAAAACATTGCGCTTATGAAATATATTTTTTTGACAAAATATAAATTCTACGCAAAATTTATACTGTATGACCAATCATGGCCTGTCTTATGTTGCGCTTGGGCGCCTAATCACTAATTATTATAAGTTAACTTTTGTTAACTCCCCAATGCGCTCCTCGCGCTGGTTTTTTAACCAGGACAGGGGGCGCGCGTGATGAACCTACCGCACAAAACCGCCAACGGTTACCCCATCCCTATCCGCTTCGCAGCGGAGGATGAAATTATGCTGCACCGGCTAAAGGAACTTACCGGCATCCCGATTAGTAGCCTTATCCGCCGTTCCGTCTGCTACGCCGTGCCGCGCTTCATAGACGGGCGTGTCGATTTGTTCTCTTTGAACGATAACAGTCACGACGCCCCAGTCGCCAAGGATTAGTGAAAGAAATGGGTTTTATCCCATATTATCAGTGGAATAGCAGCGGCGGGTGGTGGCCGCCGCTGCATAAGCTGTAGCCAGCCGTGGGTTCCACTCGGCAGAGCTCGTTGCACCCATGGTTATTTATGAGTTAGCCTCTGCGGGGCACACCGAACACTGAATTACCTCGTCGCTGCGTGCCACCCCTTGTCTGTTGCCGTTGGTGTATACTCGCGTTCGATTGCCATGCGTGTGGCCGTTAACCAAGGAGCCTGTGCGACGGCCGTCCACAGGCTCGGCGGCGGTGAGTTTGTCCACCCCGGGTGCTTCGAGCACGTCGTGAAGCCGGAACCCCGTCACCTTTGGTTTTAACTTGTACAGTTGCCTGAACGACGGGGTGACCAGCCAGTTCGCAGTAACAAGGAGCAGGATGACCGAACCATTGCACAAAGTCTATGTTGGCGTGGAGGTCGTCAGTGCCAAGCTCGATTTGATCACCAGTAATTCCAACATCCTCAGCGCCTTGCCCGTGCAAATCCCTAACCAACCGCCATCAAGCGCTGGCTGCGCATCCTGCCGTCGGAAGTCCATCTGGTGTGCGAGGCCACCGGCCCCTACCATCTGGCCCTGTTGCGCGTCTGCTGGCAGCTACGCCGCCAGCCGCGTCAACCCCGAATAAGTCCGCGCCTTTGCTAGGAGCCGCCGCCAGTTCGCCAAGACCGACCGTCTCGACGCCAAACTGCTGGTCGACTTCGTCATCGCGCTGGCGCCGCCACCCACCCACGCCCCGGGCAGATGCGGGAACTCCACACCCGCCGCACCCAGCTCATCGCCATGCGCGCCGACGAACTCAAGCGCCAGGAGCAACCCGGCCTTGGCAAGGTCGCCACTGCCTCGTTGCGCCGCTCGATGGCTTTCCTGACCCGCGAAATCACCAAACTTGAAGTCGCTGCCGACCAACTCGTCAACCAGTCCCCGGCACTGCAATATCGCCGCGCCGTGCTCCTGACCACCTAGGGCGTCGGCGCGCTCACCGCCCTGCTGGCCACTCTCCCGGAACTCGGCTAGGTCTCCCGCCAGCGCATTGCCAGTCTCGCCGGGTTGGTGCCGTTTGTCTATCAAAGTGGCCAGTTCAACAGGCAAGCCCACATCCGCGGTGGGCGGCTCGTTGTGCGGCAAGCCCTCTACATGGCCGCGCTCTCCGCCATGCGTTGTAACCCCATCCTCAAACCCTTTGCCCAGCGCCTTACCGCCCGCAGCAAGCCTTTCCATGTGGTCATCACCGCCATCAGGCGCAAGCTCCTCATTCACCTCAATGCGGACCTCCATCGCCACCCGTTTTCCCCGCCCAAAACCACCAAATAAACTTTTTCACAACACAGTTGCTTCACGGAAGGGGAATGCGCTGGCGCAGGGGCATTGGTGGTGGGTGAGGAAGTTGCTCACGCGGGGGAGGGCAGGGGCGGTGGGGACGGCGTTGCTGGCGATGGTGGGGGGGGTATTGGCGGAAAAATATATTAATAGGCGCCATAGTCGGCGCGTGCGTTATTACCGTCAATCAGCTCAGTGCGGCGGTCACGCTGCCTTATTATAATGACTTCTCTGCCGGGGCTGAAGACTTCACCTTCTTCAAAAGCAACGCTGGAGCGGCAGTGAGTGGCAGTATACGCGTTGACCCTTCCGACCCCTCGAACAGTGTCGATAACTTGACGGCGCGGAAGGCGCCCCTAACATTGGCAAATCAGCCTCGGTAACAGCTAACGCGGCAGCCGGTTACTATAAAGGCACTGACTTTGGCCTGTTCCTGCACCAAGGTCCGACTAGCCAGCAAGGTACCTTAACCGTTGACTGGTATGACTTTTACCTCGGCGTCCAGCCTATTCCTGAACCATCCATCATCGCCCTGCTCGGTGTGGGGCGAGTTTAATATATTTCTTGCGGCGACGCAAGTAGACATCATGCATGTGATGTTCCTTGGCCGCCGCCGGCTTGGTGTGGCCCCGTGAACGGCCCGTGCCCCGGCGGGGCAAGCCGGAACGCTGAACTACCCCGTCGGCTTGCGCCGCCACCCCTCTTCGAGAGGGGAATTTGCGCGCGCTGGGGGTTGGCCTGTGAAGTTGTCTCGGCGACTGCGATTCCACGCTCGTAGAGGGGCAGCGGCGTGGTCGGCGGGGTGTTTCAATGTTCGGCGTCGCTTCCATTGGCAATACCGAGGAATATTCTCCAAGTTATGCTTGCAGGCAGTAGATTACACACTTAAATTCCATCTCATGCCCAGAAAATACTATCTGCCATTTCTGTTGTCCCTCGGCGCGGTTTATGGCGCGGGGGCGCGGACGGTGTTTTACCAAAATTTCAAGCCGGCAGATGGTTCCGCGCTGGTCGCCGCGGTCGCCGCTGGCGGTGACGCGCTGGCGCCGTTGCCGAAGGACGGCCCCATCGAGCCGGGCGCGCTGGTGTTGCTCGGCGCGCGGGAGTTGACGTATAAGCCCGATTTGCCCGACCCGCTGACGCCGCGCTTGCAAGAGCACGTCAACAACGGCGGCGCGGTGGTCGCTTTCGCCACGGGGCGCAATTACCAGCTCGCGCGCCTCTCG
>JAISCS010000091.1 GCA_031265365.1 Verrucomicrobiales bacterium | reverse complement strand
TCCCCTGAGAAGATAGTTTTCTCCAAGCAGAAGATCGTTTTCTCCCAGGAGAAGATAGTTTTCTCCCAGGAGAAGATAGTTTTCTCCCAGGAGAAGATAGTTTTCTCCCAGGAGAAGATGGTTTTCTCCCAGGAGAAGATAGTTTTCTCCCAGGAGAAGATGGTTTTCTCCCAGGAGAAGATAGTTTTCTCCTAGGAGAAGATGGTTTTCTCCTAGGACAAGATGATTTTCTCCTAGGAGAAGATGGTTTTCTCTTAGGACAAGATGGTTTTCTCTCAAGAGAAAGTCACCTGCTTCGGCAAACTGTTCCCCGCCCCGCGCCGCTGACGCTGGCGGACGGTGTCCTGCCGGATTGGGAATGGAGTGGGTAAAAACGGGCTGGGAAATTAGCGCTTCGGGGCAAGTGTTATGCCGAGAGCGCGAGAGCGCGAGAGCGCGAGAGCGCGAGAGCGCGAGAGCGCGAGAGCGCGAGAGCGCGAGAGCGCGATGCTTCGATTCTATGGCTTATGTCAATCATTTGCAATGTGTTACCGGTTTTTCGCCTTCGCTTAACCACCCATGTTTTTTGGTGGCCAGCATCAGCTTGCACCGATAACGAGTGGCGAAATTACCGGAACGGTCCGGCCGGCGCAAGTTTTTTTATAATTTTTTTTATTTATTTTTACCGGGAGTTCATGGAGGACTTGGAGATGCGTTGCTTAAAACCTTCACGAACTCCGCGGTCTCCCGGTTAACATTTATCTGGAACCCGCGCCGCGTCTTCCCTAGTGTGACTCTCGCGTTATGAGAATTTTATCCGGTATCCAGCCTTCGGGCACGCTGCACTTGGGCAATTATTTCGGGATGATGCAGCCGGCGGTTGAGTTGCAGCAGCGGGGCGAGTGTTATTATTTCATCGCCGATTATCACGCGCTGACCACCAGCGGCGACCCGCTGTTGCTCAAGGAGCGGGTGCGCGGCGTGGCGCTGGATTTCCTCGCGTGCGGCCTCGACCCGGCGCGGACGGTGTTGTTCCGCCAGAGCGCGGTGCCGGAGGTGCATGAGCTGGCGTGGTATTTGTCCATCGTCACGCCGGTGGGCTTGCTGGAGCGGTGCCACAGTTATAAGGACAAACTCGCCAGGGGGTTCTCGCCGAACAACGGTTTGTTTTCCTATCCGGTGCTGATGGCGGCGGATATTTTGTTGTACGACGCCGATTTGGTGCCGGTGGGCAAGGACCAGAAGCAGCACATGGAGGTTACGCGCGACATCGCGGCGAAGTTCAACGAGGCGTTCGGCGCGACGTTCAAAATCCCGGAGGCGGGCATCCGCGAGGAGACGGCCACCATGCCGGGGCTGGACGGGCTGAAGATGTCGAAATCGTACCACAACACGATTGAGATTTTCGCGCCGGAGCAGGAATTTCGCAAAAAGGTGATGAGCATCAAGACCGACTCGACGCCGGTGGCAGCGCCGAAGCCGGTCGAGGGTTCGACGATTCTGGCGATGGCGCGCTGCGTGGCGGACGCGGCCACCGTCGGCGGCATGGAGGAATCCATGCGGCGCGGCGGGACGGGGTACGGGGAGTACAAGAAGCAGTTGTTCGGCTGGCTGTGGGATTATTTCGCGCCGATGCGGGCGCGGCGGGCGGAGTTGGAGGCGGAACCGGGCCTGATTGACCAAGTGCTCGCTGACGGTGAGAAGCGGGCGCGGGAGTATGCGCTGACGGTCATCGCGCGCGCGCGGCGGGCCGTGGGGATAAAATAATTCATGATGGATTTGGAAACAGCGGATTGGAAGGTGAAGCTGCCCGTGTTCGAGGGGCCGCTGGACTTGTTGCTGTATCTCATCAAGAAAGAGGAGGTGGATATTTACGAGGTCGAGCTGGGGAAGATTTGCGACCAGTACCTCGCGTATCTTGACTCGCTGGATGATTTGGAAATCGAGGTGGCGGGGGAGTTTTTGGTGATTGCGGCGACGCTGGTGTTTCTCAAGAGCCGGACGCTGCTGCCGGTGGACCAACAGATGCCGGCGGACGAGGAGGAGGAGGGCGAGGACCCCCGGCTGGAATTGATTCGGCAGTTGGTGGAATATAAGAAATTCAAGGACGCGGCGGCGGAGTTGAGCGACTTGCAACAGTTGCAGGAAAAATTGTTCCACCGCGACGTGACGCCGGATTTGCCGAGGCCGGAGAAACCGGCGCTCGGCGACGTGAGCACGCTGGACTTGGCGCGGGCGTTCCAGAAGACTTTGCAGCGCATCCGCGAGAAGCAAGGGTTTAAGGAAATCGAGGCGGAGCAGTTCACCGTCAGCCAGAAAATCGAGCTTATCCTGCGGCGCATTGAGGACGAGGGGACGCTGCCGTTCACGTCATTGTTCGCGGAATATTGCTCGCGGGCGGAACTGGCGGTGACGTTTTTGGCGGTGCTGGAGTTGGTGCGGTTGAAACAAATCCGCGCGCGGCAAAGCAAGGCGTTCGGCGAGATTGAGCTGGCGCGCCCCGACCTCGCCCCCGCGCCGCCACAATTAGAATAAATGATTCACCGCCGAGGCGCGGAGACACAGAGAATATTATTAAAAACAGGTTCCTCATCGTTAGCAGTGGCAGCGCTGACGCCGGCCCACCGCCCCCGCTGCCCGCGCACGCCAATTCCCCTTCCGTGAAGGGGAATTATTATGCGCCCATCACACGCCGCGCCAACTCCACGGCTCATGGGATAGAACCAAAAAACTCCGCGTCTCAGTGTTTCTGCGGTAAAACATCTGGAGTTTTAAATTTTTCCTGTTAACGTTTGCGGGCAGATGAAGCAGCTTTCTTACCGACAACCGGATTTCGCCGACCGCGTCAGAGAATTGAATGGCGCGGCGGAGACGCCACGGGAAATCACGCAGCAGGTGCGGCAGATTATCAGCCAGGTCAAAACCGGTGGCGACATGGCGCTGGTGGAGATTAACAATCGCTTTTCGTCGACGCCGATTACCCGCGCGGAGTTGACACTGAAACACAAGCCGAGGGTGCCCGGCGCGAAGGTCAAGGAGGCGCTGACGCTGGCGCGGCGGAATATCGAGAAATTTTACCGGGCACGGATTCCCAAGTCGTCGTCTGGCAAAAACGCCGAGGGTGCCACGGTCGGCGAGATTTACCAGCCGTTGCGGCGGGTGGGAATTTATGTGCCGGGGGGGACGGCACCGCTGGTGTCGTCGGCGTTGATGACGGTGACGCTGGCGAAGACGGCGGGGGTGCCGGAGATTGTGGTGTGCACGCCGGGGCCGGTGAATCCGGTGTTGTATTATGCCATCCGGCTGGCGGGCGCGACCGAGGTTTACCAAGTCGGCGGGGCGCAGGCGGTCGCGGCGATGGCGTGCGGCACGTCGAGCATCCGCGCGGTGAACAAGATTTACGGGCCGGGCAATGTGTATGTGGTGGAGGCGAAGCGGCAGGTGTTCGGGCGCGTGGGGATTGACTTGCTGCCGGGGCCGAGCGAGGTGGCGGTGCTGGCGGACGACAGCGCGCGGCCGGCGTTCGTCGCGGCGGATATGCTGGCGCAGGCGGAGCACGGGCCGCGCAGCCGGATTTTTTTGGTCAGCGTCAGCGAGCGGTTGATTGAGCAAGTGCGGGCGGAGTTGGAGCGGCAGATTCAGTCGCTCGACCGGGTGCAGTATTTGCGCGAGACGCTGAACCTGGGCTGTTGGTTTGTGCTGGTGCGAGACCTCAAGCAAGGCGTCGCGGTGATTGAGCAAATCGCGCCGGAGCATTTGTCGTTGGCGTGCAAGGGGGCGAGGAAACTGGCGGCTGAGATTCACCATTGCGGCGGGATTTTCGTGGGCGATTACTCGCCGGTGGCGGCGGGTGATTACGCGGCGGGGCCGAGCCATGTGTACCCGACCGGCGGCTCGGCGGTGACGTTCAGCGGGCTGACGATTGACCAGTTTTTCCGCAAGACGAGTTTCATTCACTACGACAAAGCCGCGCTGCAAAAGGGCGCGAAGACGATTGAGACGCTGGCACTGGCGGAGGGGCTGACGGCGCATCAGCGGTCGGTGGCGATACGATTCGGGAACCACGAATTGACATGAATATTTATATGAGAACCAGCAACATTAACCGCGAGACGAAGGAGACGAAAATCCGTCTGAAGTTGAATATCGACGGACAGGGAAATTCCCAAATCAGCACGGGCATCGGTTTTTTCGACCATATGCTGACGCTGTTCAGCAAGCACGCGTTGATGGACTTGGAAGTGGTCGCTGACGGTGACTTGGAGGTGGATTACCATCACACGGTCGAGGACACCGGCATTGTGCTGGGGCAAGCGCTCAAGGAGGCGGTCGGCGACAAGCGCGGCATCGCGCGCTACGGCTGGGCGTATTTGCCGATGGACGAGACGCTGACGCGGACGGTGGTGGATTTGAGCAACCGGTTTTACCTGGAGTTTCGCGTGCCGGCGGCGCGACGCAAGGCGGGGGATTTCCCGCTGCAACTGCTGGAGGAATTTTTCCGCGCGGTGGCGGTGAACGCGGGGATGAATTTGCACATGGAATTGTTGTACGGGCGGGATTCGCATCACATCGCGGAGTCGCTGTTCAAGGGCTTTGCGCGGGCGCTGGACATGGCGTGCCGCCGCGACCCGCGCGTGAAGGGTTTGCCGAGCACGAAGGGGAAATTATAGTTTTTTGGTTTCGCGCGGAGACGCTGAGACGCGAAGTTTATTTTATTTAAGAAAGCTCCGCGTCTCAGCGTCTCCGCGCGGGAATGTTTTTATGAACATCGGTTTGATAGATTACGGGCGCGGGAATTTGCACAGCGTGGACAAGGCGCTGGAGTTGCTCGGCGCTAACGTTGAGCTGGTCGCTGACGGTGACCGGTTCGCCGCGCAGGACGCGCTGGTGCTGCCGGGCGTTGGCGCGTTCGGCGACGCGATGCGGAATTTGGCGGAGCGCGGGTTGGTCGAGCCGATTCGCGCGTGGGTGCGGGCGGGCAAACCGTTCCTCGGCATCTGCCTCGGCTATCAACTGTTGTTCGACGAAAGCGACGAAAGCCCCAACGTCAGCGGCCTCGGTTTGGTCAGGGGCCGCGTGGTGAAATTTCCGCCGGCGGTGGGCAAAATCCCGCACATGGGCTGGAACAACGTCACCGTCAGCGACGCGGGGCGGGCGTTGTTTGCCCCCGTCAGCGGCGAATATTTTTACCACGTCCACTCGTATTTTCCGCAACCCGCCGACATCTCACTGGCAGCGTGTTGGACGGAGTATGAGGGCGTGCGGTTCGCCAGCGGCATCGTCAGCGGCAGGTTGGCGGCGTTCCAGTTCCACCCCGAAAAAAGCCAGGCCAACGGCTTGCGCTTGCTCGGCAATTTCCTGCGGGCAAATTAAAGTTGAATGTGCGGGGAGTTGGGATAATATTCATCGCTGACCATGAAAAAATTATTCTTACTGTGCGTGCCCGTGCTGCTGGCCGGTTGCGCGAGTGACCGTCCGGGCGGAGCTGACGACCTTGTGCCACCGCCCGCAGTGGAGAACAACAACGCGCCGTCCGCTGACAGTGGCGCGGCCCAAGACACGGCCCAAGCGCCCGTCAACGTCAGCGGCGACACGTTGCAACCCAAGCCGTGGTCGCGACCCGCGCCAGTCAGCCCAAACACCACGCAGCCCAAATATCCCGTGGCCAAGCCGGTGCCCGGCAAGCAGGGGGTGGTGTTCAGCCCGTACGCGCCGTATGCCGGCGAGGTTGACGTGCGCGAATACCAGCCGGGCCAGCCGGTGCTTTGTCCCTTCACCGGCAAGCCGTTCATTGTGCCGTAAAGGAGTTGATGCCATGCAAGACATTCTCGACATTCTTGAACAGGACGCGCTGGCGACTCCGGAAAAAATCAGCCTGATGACCAAGCTGCCCGTGGAGGAAGTGCGCCGCCGCGTCAGGCAACTTGAGGACGACAAAATCATCGTCGGCTACAAGACCATCATTGACGACGACAAGGCCGAGCGCCAGTCGGTCAAGGCGCTCATCGAGGTGAAAATCACGCCGGAACGCGACGGCGGCTTCAACCGCCTCGCCGCGCGCATCGCCAAATATGACGAGGTGAAAACCTGTTACCTCATGAGCGGCGGCTATGATTTGTTAGTCATCGTCGAGGGCAGCGACCTCAAGCAAGTCGCCACATTCGTTTCGGAAAAACTCGCCACCATCAGCGGCGTCCTCTCCACCGCCACGCACTTCATGTTGAAGGCGTACAAGGAGCAAGGCACGCTGTTCACGCAAGAGCAGTTCGAGGAACGCCTGAAAGTCTCGCCATGAGCGCGGTTGCCAGAGAATCCCACGTCGCCGACCATGTGCAGAAAATCCCGCGTAGCGGCATCCGTGATTTTTTCGACATCGTGCAGAGCATGAAGGACGTGATTTCGCTGAGCATCGGCGAGCCGGATTTCGTCACGCCGTGGCACATCCGCGAGTCGGCGATTTACGCGCTGGAGCGCGGCAAGACCGGCTACACGTCAAACCTCGGCACCCTGTCGTTGCGGAAACAAATCGCCAATTACATCGCCGGCTGTCACGGCATACAGTATGACTGGCAGCGGGAAATTCTGGTCACTGTCGGCGTCAGCGAGGCACTGGATATCGCGTTGCGCGCCATCATCAACCCCGGCGACGAGGTGTTGTACCACGAACCGTGCTACGTTTCCTACAACCCCAGCGTCATCCTCGCCCACGGCGTCGCGGTGCCTGTCACCACGCGCCAGAGCGACAACTTCACCTTGCGCGCCGCTGACATCGAGCGCGCCATCACCCCGCGCACCCGCGCGCTGATGCTCAACTTCCCGTGCAACCCCACCGGCGCCGTGCTACCGCGCGAGGAGCAGGAAAAAATCGCCGCGCTGTGCATCAGGCACGACTTGTTAGTGTTGACCGACGAAATTTATTGCGAACTGAGCTACAGCGGCGCGCAACCCTCCATCGTCAGCGTCCCCGGCATGAAGGAGCGCGTGATTTATTGCAACGGCTTCAGCAAAGCCTACGCCATGACCGGCTTCCGCATCGGCTACGTTTGCGCGCCGCCGGAGCTGGCCGAGGCGATGTTGCGCGTGCATCAATACGCCATGCTCTGCGCCCCCATCGTCAGCCAGGAAGCCGCCGCCGAGGCGTTGAAAAACGGCGCGCCCGCCATGCGGCACATGCGCGACGAATACCGCCGCCGCCGGAATTTTCTCCTACATCATTTTAACAAGATGGGCCTGACCTGCCACGAACCGCAGGGCGCGTTTTATTTGTTCCCCAACATCAGCGCCACCGGCCTGACCAGCCGCGACTTTGCCGTAAAGTTGTTAGAGGAAAAGCAAGTGGCAATGGTGCCCGGCAGCGCCTTCGGTCCGTCGGGCGAGGGTTTCGTGCGCTGCAGCTACGCGACGGCGATGGAACAGTTGGAAGTCGCCGTGGAACGCATTGCCGATTTCATCAAACGCCGCTGACCGTGAGAAACTTTTTTAATCCGCAGATTACGCCGATAAACGCAGATTATTTTGCGTTAACTTTAATCCGCGAAAATCCGCGTAATCCGCGCATAATAAACCGCCATGACCCTCATTGACAGCCTGCACACGCTGACGTGGAGCGCCGCGCCGGTTATTCTGACCCTGGCGGGACTGGAAATTATCTTGTCCGCTGACAATGCCGTCGTGCTCGCCGTGCTGGCCAAACAACTCAAGCCTGAGCTTCAGCGGCGCGCGTTGTTCTACGGCATCGCCGGCGCGTTCGTGCTGCGCTTTCTCGCCATCCTCGGCGCGGTGTGGATTATCAAGCTCTGGTACCTGCAAATCATCGGCGGCGGCTACCTCATCTGGCTCGCGGTCAATCACCTCACCGCCGCCGGGCATCACGACCCGACCGTCCCCAAATTCGCCGGCGGCGGCGCGGGCTTTTGGAAAACCGTCGTCATCATCGAACTCACCGACCTCGCCTTCGCCGTGGACTCCGTGCTGGCGGCGGTCGCGGTCACGGACAACATTTTCGTCATCTACAGCGGCGCCATCATCGGCCTCGTCGCCATGCGTTTCGCCGCCGTCGCCGTGATGAAATTGCTGGAGAAATTCGCGCAACTCAAAATCTACGCCTATGTGCTGGTCGCGTGGATTGGCCTGAAGCTAATGTTCCAAGGTGTTCATCTGGGCTTGGCGGCCCGCCACCATCCTTGGGCGGAAACCGTCCACCTCACCATTCCCGAATTCTGGATACTCACCGCGCTGATAGTGGTGACCGCCTGTGTCCATTGGTATCGCCGAACTAACCGCTGACGGTGTTTATGCCGGGATGAACGTGATTTATTTTACAAAGAGCACATGGAGGAATTGGAGGGGGAACGGTTGAGTCAAGGCCAACTTGCTCCAATAACTCCATGCTCTCTTTGTAAAAAATAATGGAACCATTTAGGTTATCCTCACGGAATGAGGGCGCTCCCGGCAAGGTTCGAACTTGCGACCAACGGATTAGAAATCCGCTGCTCTATCCACTGAGCTACGGGAGCTTGGGAAACAGTTATGCTGCCTGTTTTTAGAAAATTTGAAAGTCGAAAGCGGAAGGCGGAATATATTGTTCATTTTTTTCACCGCAAAGACACGGAGGAAGCGGAGTTTTGGTAAATATAAAACGAGCGCCGCTCTCTCCGCGTCTCTGCGGTGAATCAGTGCCCGCGTTTCCAGACACGTTCCCGCGCATGACTTAAGTACGCGGGCTTCGGACTTAAGCCTTTGAGTCGCAGACTTAAGCCCCCAAGCCTCGGTCTTAAGCCTTTGGCTTCTGTGAGGAAGGGAATATTAAATTATCACGACAAATGCTTGTTTTTCCACGCGCCGGTGCTATGTATTAGGAACATTATGGCTACTATTAAGAAGATTGTCATTATCAGCGGTATCCTTATTCTCCTCATCTTGCTCGTGTTCGGCACGGCGGTCGCGTGGGTTGTCCACAACGCCGACAACCCCGCCGTCAAGCAGGTCATCGCCACGCAAATCGCCGAAAGCACCGGCTACCGCGTGGAACTCGGCAAACTGCGCCTCGGTTGGTCGTGGGTCGAAATCATGGGTGTCAGCATCCCCGCCGCCTCGGGCGCCACTGACGGTGAGAAATTCCTGCAAGTGCACAGCATCAAGGCGCGGTACCGCCTTCTCGACCTGCTGAACAAACCGCTCATCATCAGCCGGCTCGAAATCGAACGCCCCGTTGTCATCATCCGCCAGGACGCCGCCGGCGCCCTCGCGCTGCCGGTCGCCAAGGCGCCCGCCACCCAAGCCGCCGCGCCGGACGGCCAGCCGTTCACGCTGTCGCTGCCGGAAATTCACGTGCGCGATGCCCAAGTCACCATCCTCGCGCACGACCAGTCCGTCGTGGCCGCCGTGGCGGGCGCTGACCTTGACGCGTCCTATGAAAAAACAGAGGACAACCAGCACGCGCTCGGTAATTTGAAAGTGACGAAACTCACCGTCACCCCAGGCCTGACTGTCGACGATGTCACTTCCACGCTGATGTTCAACCACAACCGCCTGACGTTAAACAAAATCCAAGCGGCCTGTTACGGCGGCTTGTTCATCGGCGAGGCCGCGCTGAATCTCGACACCACCCCCGGCACGTTCACCGCCAGGGCCAACCTCAGCCAAGTCGACCTGAGCGGCCTGCTGTCCAGCCTCGGCAGCACGCCGGACACCGTCAGCGGCAAGCTCGACCTGAATTTCGAGGGCGTCGGCAACTTCGACGCGCCGAAAAAACTGACCGGCGAGGGCGACCTGCTCATCGCCGGGCCAGTCATCGGCAAATTGAAAAGCTATCAAAGCCTGACCGCCGTCATTGGCACCATCGGCGGCGTCTCCGCGCTGCGGGAAGGCAAATTTGACAACATCAAAAGCGCCTTTGCCATCGCGAGGCAAAAAGTCCGGTTGACCCCGTTGGAAGTCAACTCCCCCAACCTCTCCATCACCCTCGCCGGCTCCATTGGTTTTGACCAAAGCCTCGACCTGAAAGGCGAAATTTTCCTTGCCCCAGGCATCCTCCAAGTCGCGCAAACCGTGGAAGGCATCATCAACGCCGTCAAAAATCCCGACGCCCAACCTGCCGACGGTGGCAAAATTCCCGACCAAATCAAACTTCCCATCACCGTCAGCGGCTCCGCCGACGACCTGAACATTTCCCTCAACGGCAACCAGCCAACCATCCTCCCCGCTACCACCGCCCAACCCACCGCCACCCCGACCTCGCAGGAAAAAACGCAAAACCTGCTCAAAAACCTGAACGATTTGTTCAACAAAAAGAAACCCGTCGAGCCGGCGCCAGCCCCAGCGTCACCATCAGCGCTGGAAGCGAATTAAATCATGCCTGGCACCGACCATCAGCGCCAGTCTCGGCGGTATGGTTGACCATCAGCGGGCAACTCGCCACGCGAGTCGCAGCTTCTGGGAAAAGAAATTTGTCTTAGCCTCGGATAAATGGTATGGTCACGGCGATGAAAGATAATGGAAATCGAGAATGGCGCATGTCGCGGATTGCGGCACGATTGCTTTTACGCCGGGCGATGGGTCATCCTTGGTCTCCGGCGCATCAGCGATTGTCTCGATATTTGCACGAACAAGAAGGGGTCAGCGACCGGTTGATCGACCAAGCGATAGCCTGTTTATGCGCGGCGAAGTAACATTGACGTGGCCCCGTCCGATTGCATGGCAACAACCCGCGGGACAACTCATCAAACAATTTTGCGAGGCAATTCCCGCCGGACGCATAACACCGATTGTGGTGTTCGGTTCAGCCGCGTTGCAATTAACCACCTTGCCAACCATAACCAGTGGCGACACGGACATCGCGCCCGATGTGATGCCGGCAACACCGGATGCCCCAAACTGTCCGAATCCGTTAAGCCGCCAAGAAATGATGAACTTGGCAACGGCGCTACATTTAAGCAAAGGCCAACGCAAGGGCCTTTATCTGGAAATTTGCGCGGAAACGACCTTCATCACCAGTCCGCGCTGGGGACGACGCGCGGACACGCACCGGATTGGCAACGCCATCGTGGCCATTCCGCATCCCTATGACATTTTAATCGCCAAGTTACACCGCTTGGAAAGCAAGGACCTGACCGCTTTCAAGCTGATGGTGGAAAAAACCGCGCATCCCACGGAAAAAGAATTCCTGGAAGAACTGCGCGCGGCCAACCGCTTGTTTAACCGGCGGGAATATAATCCTGAAAGCCATCTTCCCAGGCAACATCATGAAAGCAAAATCAGGGAAAATACTTGCCGGCTGTGGCGGGAATTATGGGGGCGGCAAGTTAATATCAACCGGGAAATATTAGAACCTGTGGAGCGGGAGCTCGAAGAAATTATCGCCATCGAGCGTCCGGGGATTAAGGAAAGTCTGGTCTCCGGCCTTCCTCCCAAGATTGACGGGCAAGTTTTGAATAAATTCCGCGCTCGGTCAATCGGTAAACACCAGCCCTGACAACAACGCCGCTCGTTGCAGACAGTTTTGGACGCATTACTGATATAGCATTTCATTACGCCATTGGCCGAGTACCTGCGTCATCCTGAGCGCAGCGCCGGAGGTGCGGAGTCGAAGGAGCGGGTAGGTGAACATCAGCAGATGAGTCATCATCAGCCTGTTGGTCAGTGCTGGGTCGCCCCTTCAGGGCTGCGCTCAGGATGACGCGGTACTCGGCCAATGTTATGATGAATTACCATAAACACAGCGTCGGAGCGACAGGATTTGAACCTGCGACCTCGTGGTCCCAAACCACGCGCTCTACCAAGCTAAGCTACGCTCCGCTTTTTTTCAAAAATAACCCTTGCACCCTACCAAAACCGCCGCTATCGTGAAAAGCTAATTTTTCAAAACATACAAATTTTATGACAAAGAATGAACTGGTACAGGCGGCTTTGGGCAAAACGGAAAACCCGCAGATTCTCATCAACATGGTCTCCAAGCGCGTCCGCCAACTCGGACTGGGCCAGCGCCCGCTCATCCAGGTCACGCCGCGCATGACCTTCATGGACGTCGCGCTCAAGGAAATCGCCGATGGCAAGCTCGCTTACAAATACCTTGACGAGGAAAACAACGTCCCGCAAAAAGCCTGACGCTGACCGTCACGCCGCGCATGAGCGACCTTCAAATTCAAAACCGCAAGGCGGGCCGTGATTATCACGTCCTCGACACGCTTGAGGCGGGTATCGAATTGCGCGGCACCGAGGTCAAGTCCCTGCGCGACGGCCAGGGCAACCTCAGCGACTCCTTCGCCCGCGTCGAAAAAGGCCAAGCGTGGCTCTACAATTTCCACATCTCCCCCTACGACAAAGGCAACCGCGAAAACCACGAGCCGAAGCGCGTCCGCCGCCTGCTGCTGCACAAGCGCGAGATTTTCAAGCTGCAAGGCATGGTCTCCACCGAGGGCAAAACGCTTATCCCCCTCAAGGCCTACTTCGATAAAAACAGCCGCTGCAAAATCTTGCTCGGCATTTGCAAGGGCAAAACGCACGGCGACAAACGGCAAGATATTAAAAAACGCGACACCGACCGCGAAATCCGCCGCGCCATCACCAACCGCATGAAACGGGGATAACCGCCGATGAACGACCTATCCTGGATTCCCGCGTTAACGAAACTGCTCGGCAAGGCCACCGTCAGCGTCGCCGAGGACGCGCGGCGCGAGCACGGCGGCGACGCATGGTTCGCCCACGCCATGCCGGACGCGGTCGTCACCCCGCGCACGGTCAGCGCCGTGCAAAAACTCATGCGCTTTTGCCACGCGCGCCGCATCCCCGTCACCCCGCGCGGCGCGGGACGCGGCTACGTCGGCGGCTGCGTGCCCGTCGCCGGCGGCGTCTCGCTGTCGCTGAAAAAATTGAACCGCATCCGCGCCATCAACGCCGCTGACAGTGTCGCCACCGTCGAGCCGGGCGTCATCACCAGCGACTTGCAAAGCGCCGTGAAAAAACTCGGCCTCTTCTACCCGCCCGACCCCGCCAGCGCGCGGGAAAGCTCCATCGGCGGCAACCTCGCCACCAACGCCGGCGGCCCGCGCTGCCTGAAATACGGCGTCACGCGCAACTACGCGCTGGGCCTCGACATCGTGCTCGTCGACGGTCGCCTCGTCCATTGCGGCGGGCGCGCGCACAAAAACAAACTCGGCTTCAACCTCGCCGACCTGTTCATCGGCAGCGAGGGAATGCTCGGCGTCATCGTCGGCGCCACGTTGCGGCTCATCCCGCTGCCGCCCGCCCGCGCCGTGCTCGTCGCCAACTTCGCCCGCGCCCCGCAAGCCGCCGCCGCTGTCAACGCCATCATCCGCGCCGGCTTCCTGCCGGCGGCGCTGGAAGTCGCCGACCAATTCACCCTCGCCGCCGCCCGCGCCCACCGGCCCGGCGCGCCCGCCGGCGACGCGCTGCTCTTGGTGGAGATTGACGGCCAAAAAAAATCCGTCGCCGGCGAGACCCGCGCGCTGGAAAAAATTTTGCGCGATTGCCGGGCGCTGACGGTGAGCAAGGCGCTGACCGACGCCGCCGCCGAACAACTCTGGAACATCCGCCGCGATTTTTCCCACGCGCTGAAAGCCACCGGCCTGGCCAAGCTGAACGAGGACATCGTCGTCCCGCGCGGCAAACTGGTTGACCTGTTCAACTTCGCCGAAAAGCTGCAAAAAAAGTTCACCGTCAACGTCGCCTGTTTCGGCCACGCCGGCGACGGCAACATCCACGTCAATTTAATGGTGCCCCCCGCTGACGCCCGCGCCGCGAACAGCCGCCGCGCGCTGAACGCCCTGTTCAAACAAATCCTCGCGTGGCGCGGCAGCATCACCGGCGAACACGGCATCGGCCTCGCCAAAAAACCGTGGTGGCCCCTCGCCACCGACCGTGACCTCCGCGCCCTGCACCAAACCGTCAAACGCGCCCTCGACCCGCGCGGGATTTTGAACCCCGGAAAATTTCTTGGTTAGATGTTGTTTTGAACTCGCGCAAAGCCGCCAAGCCGCAAAGTTAATTTAATCAAAAAAACTTCGTGTCTCCGCGTCTCTGCGCGAGGTCCCAAAAATATTAATTGACATCTTTATAAAACTTATGATAATGCCTATTATGAATAGGCATCAGGCATCAGGCATCAGGCATCAGGCATCAGGCATCAGGCATCAGGCATCAGGCATCAGGCATCAGGCATCAGGCATCAGGCATCAGGCATCAGGCATCAGGCATCAGGCAT
>JAISCS010000139.1 GCA_031265365.1 Verrucomicrobiales bacterium | reverse complement strand
GAAGGGGTGGCCGCGGAGCGGACGGGGTAGTTCAGCGTTAACAGGAACCTCGCCCCAAACGCTGAACTACCCCGGCGCTCCGCGCCACCCCTTCACGGAAGGGGAATTAACTCACGCAGGGGCATGGGCGGTGGAGGGTATTCCGGCGTCCTCGCTGCCACTGCTAACAGCGAAGAACCTTCTTTGTTTTTTCCTTGGTTAGGTTATTGATTCCATTTTTTTACCAAGAGTTCATGGAGTTATTGGAAAAAGTTGGCTTTGACTACACAGTCTTCCTCCAATTCCTCCATGTTCTCGTTGTAAAAAGCTTCCCTTTTTTCCACTTCCAAATTTTCCACGGCGCGGCAGTTTGGAACGATGCACCGGTTTGTCGAATTGTTCATCGCGTTGCGTTATCTGCGGCCCAGGCGGAATTTCGTTTCCGTCATCACCGTGCTGTCGTTGCTCGGCGTGCTGCTCGGCGTGGGGGTGTTGATTGTGGTGCTGTCGGTGATGGAGGGGTTTGAGAAGGAGTTGCGCGAGAAGGTGGTCGGGTTTAACGCGCATGTGATGGTGTTCAATTACAATATCATGCGCGATTGGGAGGATGTGGCGGAAGTGATTAAACAACAGCCGGACGTGGTCGCGGTGTCGCCGTTCATGACGGGGCCGGTGTTGGTGCAGTGCAACAACCAAATCTCCACGCCGTTCATTCGCGGCGTGGACGCGGCGACGATTGACGGGGTGCTGCCCATCAAGCAGGCGGTCATTGGCGGTGAATTGTCGCTGACGCCGGGCGCGGTCATTGTCGGCGCGGGTTGGGCGACGCGGCATCACGCCAAGGTGGGCGACCAAGTCATTGTCTTTTCCCCGCGCGACATCGCGGGCTTGCTCGAATCACCGGCCAAGGACGCCCCGCAAAACCGCTACTTGCCCAGCGAGTACACCATCAGCGGCATTTTTTCAACCGGCTTCTACGAGTACGACGCCAACGCCATGTTAATCAACCTGGCCGAGGGGCAGCGGCTGTACAATTTGGGCCATGGCGTGCACGGGATTTTGGTGCGGACGCGGGACCCGATGCAGGCGTTTGCCTTGAAGGAAACGCTGCGGGCGAAATTGCCGCCGCCGTTGCAAGCGCTGACGTGGCTGGACCAGAACGCCCAACTGCGCTCGGTCGCGGTGGAGCGGCGGCTGATGGCGTTCGTCTTGTTCTTTGTCATTCTCGTCGCCGCGCTGGGCTTGTGCAGCACGCTCATCACGGTGACGGTGCAGAAGGCGCGTGAAATCGGGCTGATGAAGGCGCTGGGGGCGGGCGACCGGCAGATTGTCAGCATCTTCACGTTGTACGGGTTGGTCGTCGGCGTGGTGGGGTCGGCGCTGGGGGTGACGTTCGGCTGTTTGGTGCTGGCGTACCGCAATGAGTTCAGCCTGTGGCTGGGCCGCGTTTTTCACATTGATGTATTCCCGCCGGAAGTCTATCACTTCATGGAAATTCCGGCGGTGACCGACGGGTGGATAATTTTTTGGATAGCGCTGTCGGGCGTGGCCTTGAGTACGGCGGCGGCGTTGTTTCCGGCCTTCGCGGCGCTGCGGGTGGAGCCGGCGGCGATCTTGCATTCTGAATGAAGGGGCGTTGACGATGAAGGTATTGGAACTAAACAACGTGAGCAAGTCCTTCCCCTTCGGGCACGGGCGGCGGATTGAGGTGTTGACCAAGGTGTCGCTGACGGTGCCGGCGGCGGGGACGGTCGCCATCAGCGGCAGTTCGGGGTCGGGGAAGACGACGTTGCTCAACGTCATCGGCGGACTCGTGCAACCCACCGACGGCGAGGTGTCGTGGCGCGGCAAATCCATTTACGCGGACGGTCGCGCGGGGCTGACGCGCTGGCGGAGCGAGGCGGTCGGGTTTATTTTCCAAGCGTATCATTTGATGCCGGAGTTGAGCGCGCGGGAAAATATTTTGCTGCCCGCGGCGTTCCGGCGGCGTGACGCCGCGGCGCTGGCGGCGGAGTTGATTGAACAAGTCGGGCTGCGGGAGCGCGCCGACCACCGCCCGGCGGAGTTGTCCGGCGGCGAGCAGCAGCGCGCCGCCATCGCGCGGGCGCTCATCAACGACCCCGCGCTGATTCTCGCCGACGAGCCGACCGGCAATCTCGACCCCGCCAATAGCGAGGCGGTGCTGGCGTTGCTGTTGGATTTGGCCCGGAAGAAAAACAAAGCCGTGGTGCTGGTCACGCACGACGCCGCGATTGCGCAACGAATGGATTTGCGTTACCGGCTCGTTGGCGGCAAACTGGAAACCAATTTATGAAAATCTATATTGATGGCGAATTCCACGACAAAGAAAACGCGAAAATCTCGGTGTTCGACCACGGGCTGTTGTACGGCGATGGCGTGTTCGAGGGCATCCGCGCGTACAACGGGCGCGTGTTCCGGCTGCGCGAGCACATCACGCGGCTGTTCGACTCGGCGAAGGCGCTTATGTTGAACATGCCGCTGACGGTGGCGGAGATGGAGGACGTGGTGCTGGAGACGTGCCGCCGGAATGAGTTGTGCGACGGCTACATCCGGCTGGTGGTGACGCGCGGCGCGGGTGACCTTGGGTTGAACCCAATCAAATGCCCGCGGGCGACGGTGTTCTGCATCGCCACCGGCATCGCCATTTATCCCGAAGAGGTGTACGAGAAAGGGCTGAAACTCATCACCGCCGCCACCCAGCGCGTGCCGCAAAACGCGCTTAGCTCGGCGGTGAAGTCGCTGAATTATTTGAACCAAATCCTCGTGCGACTAGAGGGCAACCTCGCCGGCGCCGATGAGCTTGTCGTGCTCAACCACGAGGGCTACGTGGCGGAATGCTCGGCGGATAATATCTTCGTGCTGCTCGGCGGCAAAATCGTCACCCCGCCCGTCAGCGCCGGCGCGCTGGGCGGCATCACGCGGCAGACGGTGATGGAACTCGCGCCGCAAGCGGGCATCACCATCAGCGAGGCAAACCTGACGCGCTACGACTTGTGGACGGCGGACGAGATTTTCTTGACCGGTACCGCCGCCGAGGTGGTGCCGGTGCGCGAGCTGGACGGCCGCGTCATCGGCAGCGGCCAGCCGGGACCGTGGACGCGGAAGTTCATCGCCGCCTACCGCGCGCTGACTCGCGGCACGGGGGCGGAGATTTTTGGAAACTCAAACCTCAAAACTCATATCTCAAAACCATAACGCAAAACGCGCCGCCGCCATTGGACTGGCCGCCAGACTGGCGCGACAAGTTTTGAATTTTGTAGTTGTGGTTTTGAGATATGAGATATGAGATATGAGTTTTGAGATAGCTTTTATGACCTGCGAAAAGTGTCAGTCCGCCACAGCCACGGTATTCCTGACGGAAATCGCCAACGACGAAATGCGAAAGCTGAACTTGTGCGTGAACTGCGCCCGCGTCATGGGCGTCAGCACGACCGGCTTCAATTTGACCGATTTATTGTTAAAAGGCGCGGCGCTGGCGGCGGCGGAAAACGCGCCGCCGGTTTGTCCCGTCTGCGGTTTCACCGAGGCGGATTTGCGGAAGACGGGCCTGTTCGGCTGCCCGCAATGTTACGAGACCTTCGCCGCGCTGGTGGACGAGGCGGTGCGTGACACGCAGCGGGCGGCGCAACACACCGGCAAAATCCCGCGTCGCCAAGCCGCCTGCCGCCGGACGCTGGAGCGGGAACTGGCCGCCGCAGTCAGCAAAGAGAACTACGAATTGGCCGCGCAGTTGCGAGATAGACTGAAAAATTTGCGCGATTAATTGCCGGAAGTGTTTATCCAGTGCGTGATAAAAAAACGCTTTTCGCCGAGGTGCAGAAATTTGTCGTAGCTGCCGATGAGCGGGCGCAGGGTGCAGGTCAGTTGCAGGGCGACGAAGATAAAGATTATCCACCAGGTCACCAAACCGCCGGTGTTTTTCAGGCCGAGCAGACGCGCCATTTTCCACAGCGCGTTGCCGCCGATGATAAATGAAATCAACGCGACCGCGACGGCGAGGAAGCCCATGAAGCCGATGCTGTTGGTGGAGACGCTGAACAGCCACACCACCGGCGCGAAGCCGATGAACAGCAGCCCCGCCAGCGCGAGAAAGCCGCTGAGGATGAGGATGGCGCGCGGCAGGTTGATGTTCATGCCGCCCATGACGCTGAAGATGAGCAGGCTCGGCAGGCACAGCAGCGCGGCGAACAGGCCGCCGCCCGCGACTTTCAGCGGCACGGCCCACAGTTGCGCGGCGCCGGAGTAGGTGCCGAGCACGAAGCCGAACACGGCGAGGCAAATCACGGCGCTGACGGTGAGGGTGACGGTCAGCGCCGCGACTTCGCCGCGCGCGATGGCGGCGCCGACGGTGGCGGCGGGTTGTTTGAGCAGGGTTAACACGCTGAGTTGGCCCTGAGGCTCACGGTCAGCGTCCGGCAATGGCGGCGGGGTGGGTGTGTTCATACAAATTCAAAATAGGGCCTTGATGCTGTGCAGCACGGTTTCGTAAAAATTTCCCTCAAGCGGGTGGTCGCGCAGAAATTGCACCGGCAGTCCCGGCGAGCAAAAGTACGGGCGGAAAATCCAGGTCAGTTGCGCGCCGACGAACAGGTTGCCCGCCAGCCACGCGAGGAACACCAGCGTCCCGCGCGCGGGCGTGACCGTCAGCGTCCTCGCCAGCGGCAGGATTTGCCGGTGCGCCCAAATTCCCGCGAGCGCGACGCAGAACGTGTGCATCAGCAAAAACGCCGGGTGCCAGATTTTGTAATCGTCACCGGCGGCGGCGGGCGCGTGCCACGCGATGAACCACGCCACCGGCGCCAGCCCCAGCAAAATCGTCCCCATCAACCCGAACGGCAGAACCAGCAGCCGCAGCGTTTGCCGGAAACCCAGGCCGCTGCCGAGCGCGCCGGCGAGCAAGCCGTTGAGGACGGCGTTGACCATCAGCGTCAGGAAAATCACCAGCGGCAGCTTGACGCCGACCATCCAGCCCATCGTCAGCGAGCGCGCCCCGCCCATGCCGAGGCCGTAGGCGAAGCTGCCCAGCGTGGCGACGCCGACGGTGAGCGCGAGCCAGCGGTTGCCGCCGCGTTGCAAGAAATCCCGCAAGCCGTCGCCGCGCCCGTGGCAAAGTTCGCCGAGTTGACCGCTGACCGTCACGCCGCGCATTATTTCGCGCCGACCGCGGATGTCAAATTACACTTGCGTAACGCGCCGTCACACGAACCGCATCCTGCGGGTGAACCACCACGACACCGCCAGCGCGGCGAGGATGTGCAGCCCCAGCACCAGGATACACACTTGATAGGGCGCGATGAAGGTGGCGGTGGATTGCTTCACGATGTCGTAGTGGCGGAACGACTCGAACGTTTTCAAATAGCCGCTCCAGCCCCAATACGCCGCGATGAACGGGCGGCAGGCCAGGCTCAACCACTCCGGCAGCGCCAGCGCCGCGCCGGACAGCGGCAGTTGGAAGCCGACCAAATAGATCGCCAGCAACGACGCCCGTTCCGGCGAGGCGCAGGCGGCGCTGATGGCCAGGCACGTCGTGCTCATCGCCAGCGTGACGGTGAATAAAATCGCGAACTGCAAAATAAACTCGCCGGGAAAACCGCAAATGGTTTTGACGAACCACGCCATCCAAAACGCTTGCAACAGACTCAGGAACGCCACCTGCAAAAACTTCGTCGCGACATACGCCGACGGTGACAGGCCCGCGCGCAACTCCTTTTGCAACACCTCGCGCTCCTTGGCGATTTCGCGCGCGCCGTTGTTCGCGCCGATGAGCGTCAGCAAAATCACCTGGAACATGGACAGCCCCGAAATCAGCGACGCCGCGTGATACGACTCCTCCAAGTATTGAAGCTGCTCGACCAGCGTGCGGATGATGTTCGTCTCCAGCGACAGCGTCAGGTTGCGCACCTGCGGCAAGCCTTTCGTGGCGAACACGGCGACGACGGCGGGGAACGTCAGCGCCAGCGTCAGGTGCAGGCCGACCTGGATTTTGTCGCGCCAAAATAATTTCGCCTGCCGCGCCAGCAGCGTGAAAAATTGCCGGCACCCGTTCGGCGGGCTGGCGGTCTTGAGCGGCTGCGGCGGGTAGTCAATCTCGGCGACCGGCTCGGCGGGCGGCAACGCGATGTCGTGCGTCTGGTAAATGGCGAACAAATCGGCGATGGTCGGCACCCCGTGCGCGTCGAGCAAATCCTGATAAGTCCCGTACTGCACCATCCGCCCCTTGTGCACAAACAAAATCGCGTCGCAATATTCGAGATGATACGTCGCGTGCGTGACCAGCACAATCGTCTTGCCATACTGCCGCGCCAACTCGCGCAGCCAAATCATCATCTCGCGGTCGGAAAACGCGTCCAGCCCGCTGGTCAACTCATCGAGCAGGAAAATCGCCGGGTCGCCGATGAGTTCCTCCGCCAGCGCCATGCGCCGCATCTGCCCGCCGGAGAGCGTGCGGTAAGTCTGCTGCAAAAACGGCTCCAGCCGCGCCAACTCGATGATGTGTTTGACCCAATGCCGCTTCACCGTCAGCGGCACACTTTTCGGCAAGCGCAACGCCACCGCCGTCTGCAAATTTTCCAGCACCGACAATTCGGGATGAAACGCGCCGAACTGCGGCAAATACCCCACCGCCAGCGGGAATTCCTTTTTAAGCTGGCGGACCGCGTGTCCCGCGATGGACACCTTGCCCTTGGACGGAACGAGTTGCCCGGCGAGCGTCTTAATCAGCGTGCTCTTCCCGCACCCCGACGCGCCGATGATGGCGATGAAACTACCGGCGGGCACATCGAAAGAAATATCGGACAAGAGCAACTTATGCCCGATACGAATTTCCAGATTGGCGACATGGACAGCGGTATTCACGCGGCGAGAATTCTACTGCCTCGCGCGGGCGTGGAAACAAGAAAAATTGACAAATCATGCGACGGGGTGATAATGCGCGTATGACACCGAAACATACAATGTCAGCGGTCAGGGGTTGGTGCTCCAGCAACCACGCCAAGCGCTGACGTTTGGCCGCTGTGATTACCGAAGATCAATCCAACAATGATGCAGATTGAACGGGGAGACAACAAATGTCCGCTGGAAATGACCTTGGTGCCTTAATCGGCTCACTTTGCACGGCTTGACAATTCCCTTAAGCGGCGGAAGTTTGGCGGCGGCAAGCTCTTGATTAACCAAATCAAGATGCCGGTCAGCTTCTTGATTTTGCCAATAACCAACCATAACCGCCGATGGTACCCCCTCTGCGTAACGTTTGTCTGTCTGACAAAAACGCAAGACGCCATCCGTGACATAATGCGAGGTGAATTGCCAACCACTGGCTGTCGGAGTGCGAACACGCTTGCATTCAATGACAAAATCCCGTGTGGCTTTCAAGGGATCAGGTTCGCTGGTGTCGTGATAACCCCAGGTAATATCAGGCGTGGCCTTCAGCCGGCGATGGGATTCATCAGTCACACCGTAAGGTTGCACAGGACATTCGGAACGCGGTTCAACAAAGTGGCAAGGGTCTGATTTTTTCAAAAGACGCTTCGCCCGGCGCAATTCGTCAAATAGCCGGGCATTCAATGCATTTTCTCCTTCAGACAGAGTGGCACGCTGATCACGCAGTCGGTTTAAAGCCAACTCCAGTGCTTGTAGGCAAAATCTTTCCCAGTCAGACCAACGTACCGCCCTAATCTTGGAGCGTAACTTCCTATTCACCGCGTCCCCTTTCCTGTAGTAACATGCTTTGCAGCATGGTTGCTTCGGCATCCTCACGGGCGACACTCTTGGTCCAAAAACGGCGTTCGTTACGTTTAACGATCAAAATTTCATAATCACTGACCAGCCGATAAAAGGTGTCGCCCAAAACAACCGGACTGCCGGCAGGCAGGCGGCTGTGCCGGGACAATTTTTCAAGTACAGTTGTCCATGCTTTGCCTTCCTGTACAGGAAAAAGCTCTTTGACTTCACCGATGTCGCGGGTTTCGAGCAATACCGCCAATAATGGGGCCTTGCTGGACGGGGCAATGACTTGCCAGGCAAATTCACTCTCATCGCCCTTGATTTGGGGATTCCAACATTCCAGCAAGGTGCGCAGATAATCCGCAAGATGACCGTTTTCATTGGCGAGGTCTTGCTGGGTACCAAATGAAATGGGCGGAACTTCAACCGGCTTGACCGCATCGCTGTCCTGGTTTTTATAAAACAAATCAAGCCCCAACGAACACATCTCCCGAATAAGATCGCGCTCGTTTTCAGTCAAACCGTAGAGTTCATAAACGGCATCATCCAATTTGGTTTCCAAATTGCGCAAAGATTGCTGCCCCGGCGCATCGAACAATTCCACGTCAGGCGATGACAGACTGCGCAACTGCTTGACAACGCTGACAATGGGCGCGGCGGCGGCTTCATCAGCAGGAAGACGAATAGGCAGGGATAATACTTCCTCCAAGCTAATTTTATCCAGCCAAGCTCCCCATGAACCCGAAGTCAACCAAAAGTAATAGCGCGCCAGCGACGACCAAAAAATACCTAGAATAACGTCTTCCTGCCATTTTTTTATATTATCAATACGAACTCCGTAGATCAATTCACTGACAGCAAAAGGCTGGGTTTCAAAACGCACGGTTATTGCCCCGCCGGAAGGCACCCCGCGCCGAACCAATAGACGATGCCCTGAATAAATTCTCTCGCATCCCCGACGATATATTTTTTCGGGAATAATCTTTAGTTTATTTACGTTTAGCGCCCCATAACGGGTAAATTCTTTTCCAGGAAACTCCCGATAATTTCTCAGCCAACCGGCGTCATATTTTTGGTTTCCTATCTCAAACCCTATTCCTGGCATCACATCACAATTTTGTAAAATCTCTGGTAGGATTTTTAATCTTGGCAGGTGACCAAGCGTACCGATGAGCACCGCATCCCGTCCACGCCCCCACCAATAGGTTTTCCACAGCCTGTCATTATGAATACACTCCGTCTGGTTGAGATAATGTAAATCCCCCCGGTTTAGAACGACACATTGATTTTTTTCAATGGTTAGCGTTCGCTTGGCCGACCAATAGGCAAATCGGTTGCGTTCGCAAGGTTGATGGTCGAAAACCACCGCGGCAAACGGAGCAATGCCATTGGCGCTACGGTTCTCACCGCTGAAAAAAGCATGGCGGACATGGGCAAAATTGACCACGGACGCCAATTTCACCGCATTCAACCAAGCCTGCCGGAATTCCTTGCTTTGCTGATGATGTTTGAAAAACACACCGGTCGAGATTAATAATCCCGCCCGGCCTCCTTGTTTCAACAATTCAAGGCTTAAATGAATGAAAGCTTGCGAAAGCTCCTTGTCTCCCACAGGCTTGTTTTGCTTTCGGCACCACGCAAGCGTCACCTCAAGCGCAGCGGTTCCCTCATGATCTGTTCGCTTCGGATAACCCCAGGGCGGATTGCCGACCACCACGTCCGCCGTAGCGGTGCCAAAGCGCCTGGCAACCTCCTCCGGCAGTTTGCCATCAACCACATTGAAAGCATTGTCTTGCAACAACACGTCGAAAAATTGCGCGTTGGGCTTGCGGGCGTTGCGCCGTTCTCGCTCCGCTTGGTCAACCCACTTCAAGTGCGGAAGACGGCGATGCTCGTTGATTTTGCGCGGTCGCTGATAATGCAAAAAGGCCAGATAAAGACTAAACGCCGCCACTCGAACCGCCTCGGGATTGATGTCAATGCCGGCAATCTGGTCGCGGAGGATTTTTTGCAACATTTGCCGGTCGGGAACTTTCCCACCGTCCTTGGCCCAGCGATGCCGCACCACACGCCGAAACGATTCAACCAAAAAAATCCCGGAACCACAGGCGAAATCAACAATCCTGGGCGTTTTGTCCAACACCTCCGGAGTCAGGGTTTGGGAAAGAAGAAACTCAACCAGCGTGGGCGGAGTATAATGAGACCCCTGATTCTGCTCTTTGCCAACGCGCTCATTGTAAAATTCTTCATAAATGCTGCTGATTAGTTCAATCGGGATAACATCGAACTTGTAAGCATAAAAAAATAATTCTCTTTGCCCGGCGGGTTCACCGCACAGGAATCCCCGTAAACGGTCAAGATGCGCTTGTTTGATATGAGCTAATTCCGAGTCCTCAACGGGAAAAGTATCGCCGTTGAAATCATTGGCCAGTTGCTCAAACAGCGCGTATGTGAAACCCTTGTCCTGCAAAATCCGCAGAAAAAGAACATCGTCCATCGCCAGATCAACGAAAGTTCCAACTCGGTTGTCCAGAATTTTCTGCCACTCGCGGCTTTTGTTTGGATGGCTGGTGATGACTTTTTCAAAATAATCGCGATTGATGATTTCGCGGTCCTCCAAATAGCGCGTAAAAATGCAACGCCCCAAAAGCGAATGGAGATCGGCAAGTTCCGCCGAGTCAATCGCGTTAAGCTCATGGCGCACCAATTTTAAGTCACGAATCAACGCACGATCCGCCCGGTTCAATTTGTCGCCAAACCCTGACTCACCAAAAATATCGCCGGTTTCGATTTTTTCCCGATGGAACGCGGCCAATGTGGTTTGTACTTCGGCCAGTGTTTCAACACGATTAATGAGCCGTCTATCACCGTTCACGGACTGGTCGCTTTTCGGGGGTGGTTGGGTCAAATCATAAACCACCAACTCACCCGGACGCGCAAGAAAAAGAAACTGCGGACGGGCCATGCTCCAAACTCGGCGGTATAGCTCACGCAAGGTCTGCTCACCGTGATTTTCCAAGCGAGCAAAAACGATCACCGGATTTTGCCCGACAAAAAAGATTTTTTCCGCGCCAACTTGGGCCGCCAGTGTTTGCCAGTCTCCCTTTTCCAACCAGTCCTTGGCTTTCTTTTTAGGACATTCTTGCGCCGGAAGCAACATACCACGTTCAAACTCTAATTGAGTATAAACGGCATCAAGTAATTTCCGAGTCGTTGGAGTTGCTGGCACGATTGATTGTGGAACTGATGCCCCCTATTGTCAACCATCAACCCCTGCACTTCCAATAAACCGGTGACTTTTAGCGCTATGTCGCTCTCCCTCACCAGCCACAACAACGCCACGCTTGAGTCCTCCTCGCCGCTGACACCGACGTGAAATATCGTCCGTACCGTGATTTTCGGCGCGGCGACTACCGTGGCGAAGAGGCAATATTTCTGCAACCGTACTTCAAGGCGGGTGCGCTGGAACAACTCAGCGCGGGCGGCCAGCTGTGCGCCAGCGTCGGCGAGTGAAGCCCGACGCCTTGGTGAAGCGCTGACGGTGCGCGGTTATTTTTCCCTGCCGCTGACGGTGAGATGTTCCAGGCGCTCGACGGCTTTTTCAAAACGCGACGTCGCCGCTGAGAATGACTCGGCGGACAAGGTGTGTTCGTCGGCGTGTTCTATCAAATCCTCAATGTACGCCGACAAACTGCACCGCGCCGCTTTCGCCAATTCAAAGCCCTTGGCTTTTAGCGTTTTGTCGAGATAGAGCGTGGTTTTTTCTTTCATTGGAACAGGATAATTTTAGCCGACGCAACCCATACGTCAAACTGACATACGAAAAAAAATAAGTTGACTGACGTAGGATACACGTCATTATAACGTCACATTATGAGAAAGTTAGGCCAACCCAAGGAACGCACCACGCTGACGCTGTCGTCGAGTGCCAGGAACAAAGCGCGGCGGCTGGCGCGGCGGTTAAACATCCCCGTCTCGCGGTTGGTGGAAATTTTGCTCGAAAGAAAAACCCCAACGACTTGAAAAAACTATGAAAAATAACATTAGCAAAACGATGCGCGCCTGGTCACTGTCAGCGGCGCTGATGGTGAGTCTCGGCGCGACAGTCAACGTCAGCGGGCAAGGGTTGACGTTTGTCACGCATGGAATGAACAGCAGCGGCACTGAAGCGTGGGTGCAAAGCATTAAAAATGGAATCAATTCAAAGACGCCATCATGGACGGCTATCGCTTACGATTGGAAATCTGGCGCAGACGTGCTGCCGATAGCGCCGAATTACGCATTGGACCATGCTTTCGCGGAGGGAAAATCCGCAGCTGACCAACTTAATCTGAAACAATACAATGCCATCCATCTTATCGCGCACAGTGCCGGCAGCAGGTTAATTGCCGAGTATGCCCATGAACTTCGCGTGCGTGGTTACGACGGCATCATTCAAATCACTTATCTCGATGCTTACACGCCCAGCACCATCATCTACAATCCTGAGCCACCGTCAGCGTTAAGTGCGTTAAATTTTTTGGCACGAGCTAACACAGGCGCAAACTTAACGGAACATTATTATAGTGACGGTAGCTTGTTGAATGGCGATTATCCATACACATCAGATTCAATTCCAATGCCTGCCAGTAATTATAATGTTACAAATGCATCAGGTAGTGATGAAAGCCATAGCTGGCCATACAAGTATTATCAACGCACTATTGATAATCCCGGTTACGCCCCCGGTCAGGGATTTGCTTACGCTATCGAACAATCCGCCTTCGCCAAAATGTGGGTCAGCGTCAGCGGCACGACAACCATTGACACATATCGTCCCGGCGTCAGCACGGTGGACGCCGGTCCGTTCAACTGGTATTCCGGCATCATGAGCGGCACATTGGAAAATTATAGCACTCAATTTATTATTTCCAATTCAACCGCATGGTCAGCGCCGGTGGCGCAGAATAGCTTGCTGGTCAACGCCGCCACGGTCACGCAAAACGCGGGCGCGATATTACAACTGGCCGCCGGTTCCATTGACAATCGCTCCGGCGCGATGTGGGAATTTCTCGGCGCGGGGCAAATCACCGGCAGCGGCAGTATCACCAACAGCGGCGTGTTTGGCAGCGACAGCAGCGGCACAGTACTCGTCGGCAGCGGCGTGAAATTTATCAACACCGGCACCCTCTTCATCGGCAGCGGCGGGCGGCTGACGCTGAACGGCGGTGGCTCCAGCAGCGGCGGCAGCCTGGACGCCGGCAGCGGCGCGGTGCTGGAACTCGGCGGCGCGTTCGTGTTCAGTCACGCGGGTATGCGCGACGGCACCTTGGAAATCAATGCCACCGGCACGCTCACCGTTAGCGGCAATTACACGCAGGGCGCGGACGCGACGCTGAACCTCGTCGCCAATAACATCGCGCCGAGCCTGGTCATCGGCGGCACCGCGACGCTCGACGGCACGCTCGGCATCGGCGGCGTGAGCGGGCAAAGTGGCACGGCCACGCTGTTGCGCGCGGACGGCGGCATCATCGGCAACTTCACCACTGTTAATGGCGTCAGCGGCAGTAGCGCGAAGGATTATCTCTCGCTCACCGCCAGCATCAGCGCCGACCGGCATGAGTACTTGCTCGACTACAGCTTGAGTTGGTTCGCCAACAGTGCCGCGCACGGCAATTTCACCATCGCCGGCGGCGAGAGTTTCGAGGTCGGCGTCGCGCTCACGCCGCAAGGCGCGGGGCAAGGTTGGGACGGCCACTCGCTGACCAAGCGCGGCGCGGGCACGCTGACGCTCAGCGCCATCAACACGTACACCGGCGACACCACCGTCAGCGAGGGCACGCTGACGCTCGGCGCGGCACACGCCATCGCCGCCAGCCGCGCGGTCAGCGTCAGCAACGGCGCGACGTTCAGCCTCGGCGGGTTCGACCAGCGGCTCAATGACTTGGTTAATAACGGCATGGTAGAGTTCGTCAGCCTCGGACGGACGCTGACGGTCACGAATCTCAGCGGCGACGGCTCGTTCCGCATGGACATTGATATTCACAACCAAGTCGCCGACTTGCTCGACGTGACGGGCGCCAGCAGCGGCGCGCACTGGCTGTCGCTGGACAACCAAAACGGCGAGCAAATCACCGGCGACGAAAACCCGCTGCAGGTGGTGCGGACCGCCGACGGCGGCGCGTCGTTCAGCGGCACGGTCAACTCCGGCATGTTCCGTTTCAGCGCGACGATTCAAAAGGGCGACGACCTCGACGCCGCCGCCTATGACAATTTTTCCGCCGACGCGAATGCGTGGTACGTCGCGCTGCTCACCGACAGCGACACCGGCGGCGGCGGCGGCAGCGCGCCGGTTGATTTATCGCCGCTCGGCAACGCGGTGCTCAACACGGCGGCGGGCGTGCCGGCGCTGTGGTTCGCGCAAAACGACGCGCTGCACAAACGCCTGGGCGATTTGCGCGCGCGTTTCCAGGCGCCGCCGCCACCGCTGACGATGAGCGCCACGAGCGCGGAACGCTCCCTGATGGATTACATCGCGTACGGCAACAACCCGCCGCCGGCGCCGGACAGCGCGGGCGCGGGCGCGTGGCTTGACAACCTCTGGGTGCGCGGGTTCGGCCAGCAGGCGAACCTCACCGTCAGCGGCCTGGAGCGGTTCCGGCAGACGCAATACGGCGTGGATTTCGGCACCGACCACGCGTGGCGGCCGGACGCTGACAATGTGTTGTACACCGGTGTGTTCGCGGGCTACGGCGGCGCCGACCGCGACTTGCGCGCCGGTTTCAGCGGCAAGACGCGCAGCGGTTACGGCGGACTCTACGGCACGTGGATGAACGGCGGCGGCTGGTACGCGGACGCCGTGGCGAAGGGGCAATATTTCCGCAACGAATTTTCCGGCGACGATCAGGCGAAGTATGACAGCCTCGGCGTGGGCGCGAGCGTGGAGGCGGGGCGATTCATCGCGTTCACCGGCAGCGGCACGGGCGGCGGCTGGTTTGTCGAACCCGGCGCGCGCGTCGCGTATCTGCGCCTGATGAACGACGACTACACCACCGACCGCGGCCTGTCCGCGCGGCTCGCTGACGCTGACGTGCTGCAACTCTACGGCGGCGCGCGGCTCGGACACACCTTCATCGTCAGCGGCGGCTGGCTGCAACCGTACTTCAAGGCGGGCGCGTTGGAACAACTCAGCGCGGGCGGCCAGGTGCGCGCCAGCGGCGGCGAGTGGCGCCCGACGACGGACGGTTTCCGCGTCATCGTCGGCGCGGGCCTGGCGTGGCAAATTAATCCTGACCATCAACTGCACCTCGACTACGAGGCCGATTTCGGCGACCATTACCGCGCGCCGTGGAGTGTGAATTTCGGTTATCTGCACCAGTTTTGACCGCCACCGCTGCCGGTGACGCGCATCGTCAGCGACATTGGTAATCCGCGTACAATTTGGCAAAAAACTCGCGCATATCCTCCAGCGTTGGCGGCGGCATGATGAGCGCGGTGTAGCCTTCGTCCTTGTTCGGCGCGGACAGGGTGGATAATTTTTTTAGCTCCGCCATGCCGCGCTCCGGTTTTCCCACCTTGTCGTAAGCGGCAATGAAATCCGCCGCGGTAAAATGATGCGCGCGCAACAGGATGTACAAATCGAGCCAGTCTCTGGTCTTGTTGCGCTGGGAAACCAACACGGCTTTGGTGGCGAACAACTCCCTGACTGTCGGCACAACCGGATTGCGCGCGCTGGCCGGCGTGTCGAGTAATTTGACCGTGCCCGCGCCAAAGGTGGTGAAGGATATTTTCGTTTTGGCGTTAACCAGCCAGACTTGGTGATGGTCGTACAAGTTTTCGCCGGCGATTTGAAATTCATCATAAGTAGGCCAGTGGGTCTGCATGGTCAGCGCGCTGCCGCTGCTTGTTAATTTCTCAAGGAAGGCGGCAATGTCTTCGCACGGCAGTTTCGGCAGCGCGTAAAAGAAATCCAAGTCTTCGCTGATGCGGTGTTGAATTTGCAAGGCCAGCGCGGTGCCACCCAGCAAGTAAGAATGCGCCAACAGCGGTTCGTCTTTGCATTGCAGCCACAACGCGGCGGTCTCAGGCGGCAACTTTGCGGTGGTCATGTTCATAACGAATTTTCCGCAACGCGGACGCAACGTAAGGTTTGACCCTCAGCGTATCGCGGTCGTTTTGCGCCTCGGCCAGCACTTCGCGCCATTCCCGCTCCACCGTGTCCAAACCCATGACCGCCGCGAAATCCGACAACACTGCCAACGTGGGCATATTGTAAAACGCGCCGTACAACAACTGTTGCAGCGTCCCGTTGCGATTCGACCAAGCAACGGTGACGCCATGTTTCTTTCTGAGTTCCGCCTCTGTCATAACGATAGCATAACCCACCCCGTCAATTTTTTCAAGCAACGGGGTCATGGGAAAGCATGGTCGGTGGAGTTGGTTCCGGTGTCAGCGATTCCATTGTTATCGGCAAAGAACTTTTTATTAATGACGACCGGCCACCATCAGCGGTGTTTTGCCACTGGCGTTTCCGCTGACAATGAATAACCTGTTGGTCGTGAATAATATTAAAAAATCAATCTTGGCGGGCTTGGTGTTTGGCTTGTTGATTGCCGTGTGGTTAATGTTGCTGCAACTGACTTGGGCACCGACAGGGTTGTTAACAACTGGCATAATCGCGGGAGTGGGCGGCGGGGTGTTGTTTGGCGTGGGGATTTATTGGTTCGTAACCTCAAAAACCGTCCACCAGCAAACACAAATTCCCCTCGCTGATGGTGAGCCGGTCATCCATTCCGGCGGCGCCAACCATTTCCACAACGGTGAGGCGGTCGGTGGCAAATTGTGGCTGTTGACCGACCGGTTGCAATTTCGCTTGCACCAATTTAATTTACAAAATCACGAATTAGTAATTCCGCTGGCACAAATCAAGGAAGTGATTTTCAGCAACACCCTCGGCGTGGTGCCCAATGGGTTACTGATAGTCACCACTGCCGGCGCATGTGAACGGTTTGTCGTGAGCGGACGGCGCTGGTGGAAAAGCAGGATTGAAGCCTTGCGGCCGTGCCGCTGACCTTGGCGAACTGGTCAAAATTTTCGACCGGTTCAGTCAAACGCAACTACAGTGGATTATTTTGCAAGATTCCGACGGCCATTAATAATATTGTAACCGCTTTGTCACACGATTGTCACATAGGGCGGACAATATGCATACGGGCAGGAGTTTTTGGATGAACGCTGACGGTCATATTTTCTGCAGCAGGTGGACGCGCGCCAAGACGCTGGAGGCGACGGCGTTCGGGTTGTTTCGCGCGGCGACGTATATTATCATCGCGGCGGCGTT
>JAISCS010000006.1 GCA_031265365.1 Verrucomicrobiales bacterium | reverse complement strand
CGGTCAGCGGCGAGAAATTCTTGCGCGCGCGCGGCGATGGTGGCGTGAAATTCCGGCGTCAACAGCCAAGGGCGGTCAAAAAGCGTGGTCTTCATTCTACCAATGGCCGCGTGTCAATCCCGATGTTAAAGGAGAAAAATAAATTTCTCAAAAATTGAAAAATGATATTGCTTTTCAAACGCCATCAGCTACTTTCAATTCATGGAATACGTTTGGGATGAGGCCAAGAATGAAGATAATATTGGCAAGCATGGCGTGAGTTTTACTGAAGCCGCCCGCGCTTTTGATGATGCCCAGGCGATTAGTATTCCTGACGAAAAACACAGTCAGTACGAACCGCGCTGGTGGCTGATGGGCAAAGTGAATGGACGGGTGATTACCGTCCGTTATACCTGCCCAAAGGAAGATACCATCCGTATCTTTGGCGCGGGACACTGGCGAAAAGGAACCAAGACTTATGAAAAACTCAACACCTAAACCCATCTTTGACAAGGATGGATACCAAATCAACATGACCGACCTCAACGGCGAGCCGTTACCGGATTTGTCAACGGCAAAATTTTACCGTTTTCACGGCGGGGCTAGAATTGGCGCGGGACGGAAACCCTTGGGCAAAACCCAAATGCTATTGCGTTTGCGTCCCAAGTCTGCCGCCGCGATTCGCGCCAAGGCCAAGCGGGAACACCTCACTTTGTCCGAGGTGGTGGATAATTTGGTATTAGCCAGTCTCTAAGTCAGCGGATTAAGGCCACGGTGAGTCTTTGTTCAGACAAAGATTTTCCCCAGCAACGCCCCGGCTTCGGCGTCCAGCCCCAGCGCGGCCGCCTCGCCCGCCGTCCAACTCTTCCGCATCGGTTGCGCGTAAGGCAGCGGCTGGTCGTCGTCGTTCAACGGCGCGAGCACAGCTTGCAAGCCGAACACCTGGCCGTTGTTGACCGTCAGCGTCACTTGCCGCGCGGCGCAGCGCGTCACGGTCTGGGTTGCAACTTGTTTGCCGGGCGCTCTGACGATGACTGGCTCGGCGGGGTTTAATGTTACTTTATCGTTCATGTTTTACTTTCGGTTACTTGGTTTGTTTTTGTTGGTTTGTGTTAGGTAAATACACTGGGGACTATGATGTTGGATGATGGCGCATCACCAAATGTTTCGGCGTTACCCCACGGAATTTCATTAGGGAGGTCGCCTTTTGTGCTGTAATCAAAAAACTGGTAATTGCCAAACGCTAAGAGCTTGGAAGTGGCAAAAGAGCTTTGGGTAATGCGTGACCCGCTGAAGTGAAAATGTCCTTCGCCTGTTAATGGCTGCACATCACCCTGCCAATTAAAATAACTTCCTAACAAATAAATTTTAGTCTAATAAAACCAGCAAAAGCTAGACACTATAATATTAAAATCCACTGATGAGTTAATACATTTGATGGTGCAGCTACCACTATATCCATAACCACCGCTCGGATTATTCAAGGTCAGCGACACGCTCGGACTGTCGCTGACGGTGATTGTGCCGGCGTCATTATACATATAAGAATTGATACTATTGCCTAAACTGGAGAAGATGGTAACATTCCGACATTGTCAGACGGTTATTGTGCCCGGAGCGGCAACATATTCCGTACTAACATACATACCGGCATTATGATTCCCACCCTGGCTGCTCAATGACACGCCAACACTTTGCTCCGTTAAAATGTTGCCGCCGTTGGAGGCGCTGCGTTGATAGTATGCCCCCCCAGAATCAACATCACCGCCAATAAAACGCACGTCGCCGCCGATGCAACGGATAACTTGCATGGTGCCGAGACACTTACCCACGGTACCGGCTGTGCCGTCAATCCCAGTGCCTCCTATGTCACCGACTTTGCCGGCAGTGCAATGTGCGTTGATGCGCTGACAATCGGTCAATATCGCGCCCTCGGCATCACCGCCATCACTAGCCTGGGTTTGATTGTTACCCGCATAAATGTAACCGGTCGTGCCACCACTACCGCCAGTGCAAGAGCAATAGCCCGCGCCAGCCGCCACGCACTCGCTTAGGGTCGTTCTGCCAGCGCGGCCGCCATTACCGCCACGACCACCTTCACCGGAATCTCCCCAGCCAGTCGAATAACTTGCCCCATCCCCGCCCCAGCCGCCGTTGCCACCGCTGGCGTTGACCGAGGCAATTGCGCACTTTCTCAAAGTCACGTTGCCGCCCGCGCCGCCATAGCCCAGTATATCAGCCGAGGAAGAATGTTGTTGTAATCCGCGTGGTATGAGCCGCCCCTAACCGCATTGATTGAGGGGCTGCTTTCCCGTGAGGCACGCGAGGCTGGAATGTTGAAAGCCTAACCACGAAGGAACGCTGACGATGAATTTTCCAAAAATAAAAAAAATTTTCCCAGCATGGAGAAACGGAAGCGTTAACCACTAAGTATGAGCCGGACCATCAAAAATATCAGGTGCGTTTTTTTCGAGGTGCTGCTCGTGTTGCTGATTTTGGGACACGACCTCGGCGGGTTGCTTGGCTGGCATTCGGGTTTTTATGACGCCGGGACGCTGATGCTGTGCGCCTTTTGGCTTGGCGCGAGATGGAGGATTTTTTTATGAGTCTGCGATACAGGTCAATTAATTTAAGCAGTCGCTCGGCGACGACGCCAATGGCGATTAACACTTTGAGCCATTCCAACGAATGCTCAAACGCCGCCGTCATTAGTGATGCTGTTTCCATCACTAATGCGGTGGTGTCAATTGGTGGTTTTTGCACGATACCTGCCCCGAAGGCGCAGATGCCCCAAATTGCGACGGTGGATAAGGTTTTTGCCAGCAAATTCTTTATCCAAGGGAAATGCGTCCCCGCCCGTGGGGGAGACGCATTTTTCTGCAGGGGGGATAAAAAAAAATTTAAATATTTCCCGAAGCCGGCAATTATGCCGGCTTCATCGGGAGCGCCGCGCCGCTTGGCATGCTGGTACATACAAGCGGCGCGGTGTCAACCGATGAAAGGACATCAATTATGACCCGCCCACTGGCAGCCCCGGCATTTTTGAAGCGCGAGACCGTGATGTGTCTCATTGACGGGCTTTCGGCTAACGGTTTTCAGAAATTAGTCAATGTCGGCGTGTTTGAGAAAACCGGCGTGAACGGGCGGGTGCCGCGCGACAGCGTGGAACTAAAACTTGGCCGGAAAATCACCAATGAAATGTATTTGGACGCCTGCGCGCTGGTGGAACAGCGGCGGGCGTCCCGTAAACAAGCAAGACAAAAGGGAAAGGAAAAATAAAAATATGAAACCCACGAGGAAGCAACCCACGAAGAAGACTGCGCGGTGCAAGGCCGCTGGCCGTTACGGTGGCAATAAACAAATAGGCCAGTTGGCGGAGAAATTGCAGCGTGCCACCGGAGCGCATCCACACGATATTTTCGTTTGCACCTGCGAAGGGCTGCTGCTGCAAGGCGGCGCCAGGTTTTTCGCGCTGACGATGGCGGCGGATTTGCACGAGCGGGTTTTGGCCGCCGCCAACGAGGAGGGCATGACGGCGGCGTTATGGCTGTCCCGTCTGGCGCGGAACTTTTTGGATGCGCGGGACGCCAAACATCAGGCCGCTGACACTGCGGCTTAACACGGGCAAAGTTTATGCGTAAAAAATTCAGGCAAATTATCGGGTGGTCGGCGCTGACGGTGTTGGTGGGCGTGGCGGTGCTTGTGCTGGCCGCGCTGGTGGTGTTCGCGGTGTGGAATTATGCCGTCGCGCCGTTGCAGGGATTGCCGGTGGCGACATCGTTTTTTCAACCCTTCGGACTGGTGTTTGTGTTCTGTGCTCTGTCATGGCTGGCGGGAGTGTTTGCGCAGAGAAATTAACCTCAATGGAGACAGGCAAATGATTGAACGAAATGATTACGGCCGGGTGGCGTATCGCGCCTTTGTAGCGGCGTGCGGTGGGGGAGATAGCTGTCGCGCCTTTGACGAAGCGTGCGGTGGGGGAGATAGCAACGGCGATTTGCTGTCCACGTTTCCAGAGAGTACGGCCAAACGGGATTTATGCTGGTCAGCGAGTAAGTTTGAAAAAACCAACCATAACCATGAAAGGTAAAAATGAAGATAGAAATCAGTGATGAAAATTACGCCGCGCTGCAAACCGTCAGCAACGCGGCGCGGATTAGTGTGGCGGAATACCTGGAGCAGTTTTGTCTCCGGGAAGCGCGCGAGGATTATGCGCCTAACCTGCCCAGGTTTGCCGCCGACCATTTTGGCGACGGGCAGTGGGATTACGCCAAAGAAGCGGACGCGCGGGCGGTGGCGGCGCTGGCGAATGCCGCTAACGATGAACGTTTATACGGCGTCACCCACAGCACGGGGGCTGGCCTTAAATTCAAGGTGATTAATTTTCTCAAATAGGAGTGACCAACATGAAAACCATCACCATTAATGGGCGTCAGGCGCAGGTTGAGCCGGAACGGTGGAAGCCCAAGGAACCGGCGGCAAAGTTGTCCCTGTTGTTGGGCGACCTTAAACGGAGTGCCGACGACGCCCATGATTTTTATTGTGTACAACCCATCGCCAGCGTTATCCGCGCGCTGACGCTGGCAAAAAAACAAGCGGTGAAGGGCCTGAAGTTGGCCCGTAAAATCAAAACAGAAAGTGAGAAATAGTATGAGCAAGGGGAAAATGGAATTACGTCACCTTAGGAAACGAGCGCGGCTGACCTTGTCTTCGACGACCGGAAAAAGATGCTCGACCAAATGCGGGGCGACGACGGGCAAAAAATCATCTTTGACGCCATCAGCGGGCGGTGGATTGATTTGGGAATGAACACTTGAGCGCTTATCTGAATAACTTAAACTCCGGCCACCAAGACACCAAGACACCAAGACGCGAAGAATTTTTTTCAATTAAACTTCGCGCCTTCGCGTCTTCGTGGTCGGAGTTCAAGGTTGTTCGGCCAGGCCTTAAGCCGGCAACGTCCCCATCCGGTCCTTGTCCACGTAAAAATCCACGGCGGCGCGAATGAGCCGCTGATACGGAACTTTCCGGCGCTTGGCCGTGCCCTTGAAATATTCAACACTGTCCTTGCTGAGTTGAATGTTCAACCGCTCCAGCTTGATACGGTCAACCAATTCATCACCGGTCGGCACCGGCGACAGCGGCAGGCCCAGTTTTGCCATCGCCTCGCGAGTCAGCGGCTTTGCGTTCAAATCCGGCAACGGCTTGCCGTTGAGGTCGGTTATATTGGTTTGATACCCGTCCTTGTCAAAAACAGGTTTAGGAATTTTTTGCGTGGTTTTTTTCATATTAGTCAGGTATTTCATTTTACACCCGCGCCGTAATCCAGCGGCCACGCGACATCGCGCCGCGTTCGCGGTCAATGCGCGCCAGCACGTCGGGCGGCAACGTCACGCTGACGGTGACGGTTTTCGCCCCCGGTAGCGCCGGCTTGCGCCCCGCGCCCTTGCGCGCTCCGCCACAGGTTTTTTTAGGCATAAGCCAGACGCGGTTGGGGAACGGCGACTCCATGCGCCGCCGCATCGCCCAAGGACAGCGTCAGCGCCGCTTGGATTTCATGGGCGGCCTCCTCGCGCGTGTTACCGTGGGCCATGATTTGCGGCCACTCGACCACTTGGGCCACATAGCATTCGTCGCCCGGCCGTCCCGACCACCAAATTCTAACCTCATAATCGCGGGCCTCGTGTTTCATCTGTTTACTCCGGTTTGATGTTGTGTTTTTTCAGTTCATTCCTGACTTGCTCAACTTGGTAAGCCTTGGCCTTGCCGCCCTTGTTTTGCACGTTGACATAGGCTGGGCCGCGCTGGGCTATAATGTGGCTTCCTTGGGCGTGTCGCAAGGCAAATCCGAGCTTGGCCAGCAAGTAGCATAAATCATCCAGGGTGAAGTTTGGGTCGCTTTGCCGGCTCATCAATTTTTCATAAACTTTTTTGACCTTGCTCACGACTTGAATTTAGTCCGCCTTTTGAAAAACAAAATGCTTTTTTCATATTGACACCATCAGCGGGCGGTTGACAAAAGGGGATTGGCATGGACTTCACGGTAATTGCCAGTGACGGGGGCGAAATCCGGTGGCACGGCTCATGCAGCAACGCTGACGATGCGCCGTTGCAACACGGCGGCGACCCGGCGCTGACCGTGGTGGTCGGCAAGACCCCGCCGGCAGGGGCGACGCACTATGACGCCGCCAGCGGTGAGTTTGTCACCGTCAGCCCCGAAAACGCGCCGCCGTTGACATAATCCTATTGTTGAACATTATGGGCAAATCACAAACCATCGAGGAGCAACTGGCCGCCGCGCAAGCCGAGTTGACGAACACGCAAGCGCAACTCACCACCGTCAGCGGGGAGAAGACCGCGCTGGACGGCCAACTCAAGGCCGAGCAGGAGGCGCACACCAAGACCAAGGGCGAACTCGCCACCGTCAGCGGCGAGCGTGACACCGCCCGCGCCGAGGTTGCCAAGTTGCAGGGCGAGGCGAAAACCGCCGAAGTCCGCGCGCAGGAAATCCTCGCCGCCAGCGGCCATCCCGCGCCCGTGGCGGTGACGCCCGCCGCGCCGATTGCGGCGAAAAGCAAGCGCGAGGAATACGCCGCCATCACCGACCCCGTGGCGAAGGCGCGGTTTTGGGGAGCGCACAAACAGGACATCATCAGCGGGAAATAACCGCGTCGTTGACAACACCGCATTTGCATAGGAGTTAAAGAAATTTATGGCTAACACATTCAGTAATCTTGACGTGGAAATCATCGCGCGGAGCGCGGTCGTCGGCTTTCGGCAGGGACTCTTGCCGCTGGACGCGATTTCCAAAAACGTATCCCCCGAACCCGCCGAGCGCGGCAACAGCGTGAAAGTCCTGCGACTTTCCAGCGCCGGCACGGTGCAAACCTTCGACCCCGCCACCGGCTACGCCATCGCCGACAGCACCGCCGACGGTGTTGACGTGGCGCTGGACAAGCACAAGTTCGTCAGCTGGCAGTTGACCGACAAGGAAAAAATCGGCACCGCCATCAGCGACATCGAAACCTTCGGCTTGCTGAAGGGGTGGAACCTGGCGAAACAAGTGCTGACGGACGTTCTTGCCGCCGTGACCGCCGCCAAATTTGGCGCGGCGGTGACCAGCAGCGACGCCGCCGACTTCGACCTCGACGCGGTGTTCGACATCCGCAACGCGCTGACGGTGGCCGGCTGGCCGCCGATTGGCCGCGCGCTGGTGCTGGATAGCGCTTACTACGCGAACTTGCTGAAAGAACTCAAAATCGCCAGCGCCGCCGGCGGTGACGCGGAATTACGCAACGGGACGCTGACGCGGCTGGCGGGCTTCAACGTGTTTGAGAGCGCCATCATCCCCGCCAACGGCGAAGACCTCAAGGGGTTCGCCGTGGAGCCGGATGCGCTGCTGGTGGCCTTGCGTTACCTTGCCCCGCAGGAAGGGCACAAATACGAAATCGCGGAGCCGGTGGTTGACGCTGACAGTGGCGTGACGCTTGGCTTGCGCCAGTGGTATGACGAAAATTCCGGCTCGAAACGGTGCGTGCTGGAAGCGCTCTACGGCAGCAACGTCGGCAACCCGGCGGCGCTGAAACGCATTGTCAGCGCCTCCTAATGGAGTGACTTATGGCGCATTCAAGTTTTGGCATCGTGGTGGCAGTGCGGGGCGGCAAGCTGACCGTGGTCGGCGCGCCGCAGCCGCTGTCGCAAGCCAGGCAATCCTTCATCGCGGCGCTCGCTGACGGTGGCAACTCCGAGGTGGTCATCGTCAGCAGCGTCCACGGCGTGATTAAGCGGCGCAAGACCCGCCACCCCGCCGCCGCTGCCGGTGACGGCAAAAAGAAGGGGGCGAAGAAATAATTTTTTCATCCGTGGCCGGATGAATCGGGCGGGGAGGTCAATGTTTTCATACAATAACGTCCCCGCCCTAAATTTTTGGAGAAAATGTATGACTGTTGAATCGAGAAAAAAACTGAAAGTCGTCCTGAGCGGCACCGCCGAGAGCGACTTGTTATCGTGGGAAGGTGGTGTCGGCGTGTTCGAGGCTGACGGTGAGTTTAACGACGGCACGGTGACGCTGCAACGCAGCGTGGACGGCGGTACGACGTGGACGGACATGGGCGAGCACACCACGCTGACGGCGAGCGGCGGCGGGCGGTTCGTCGCCAGCAACGCGACGAAACTGCGTGTCACCGCCGGCGGCACCGGCCCCGTGGCCGTGGTACTTTATCATTTATGACTTCGCTGACGGCCAAATTGACCGGCGCGCTCACCGCCCCGCTGACAGCGAGGTTGACGGGCTGGGGCAAGGCAGCCAAACGACTCGGCCAATGGATAGAGTATGACTACGGCGGGATAAACAACGGCCTGGCGGGAGACTCAAACGATTACAACCTCGTCATCTTCCAAGGTAACAAAGCAGACAGCAAGCCGGTGCTGTTAAACCGCGCCACCGGCGCACAGACCATCGTCAACAGCATCAGCGCCACCGGCAATGATAGTCAGGCCGGGCTGCTGCATAACGGCGTGCTGTATTGGGTCAACTGGAGGGACGCCCCGTACCTGTTGCAGACCTATATCATTGCCACCGGCCAGTATTTCACACACAACATCGGCGGCCGGTCATTCATGTTACGTTATAACCCCAACGACAATTGCATCTACAGTTTTTCGCGCGACTCCAACCAGTATTGTTATTTCACGCCGCCCGCGCAAATCACGGAAAATAACGACATCCAGCCAACCCAGGTGAGCGCAAATTACCCGATGGTAGATAACGTAATAGTAACCAACCAGGGCTTGTTCGCCAAATACGGGGGCTACTTATCCATGTGGAGTACTACCAACAAATCCAACTATTATTCTGGCGTTAATCCTGGGGGCATGGTCGTCGGCACCTCGTGGTTACTTAGCGACACGCCGAATCGCAGGAACATCGTTTTCAATGCAACCACTAATACCACTTGGATGCGTTATACTACCGATAACCCTACGAACAAAGCCTACACGCAGGCTGACATATCTTATCGCGGCATATTAGGTTCCGGCGGCAAGACGTTGAAAATCGGCGACAGTTTTTTCTTCCCGTGTCATGGCAGGCTGTTGGCAACCAGGGACATCGCCGAGGTCGAGGGTTTTCCTCCGCTCACCGCGCATCCCATCGCCGAGGTCGGGAACAACAGCACCACTCACACTACCATTGACGGACGCCACTGGCTCATCACTGCCAACGCCATTTACGAGGTGTTTTACACGCCGGCGGACGGTTTGCATATCGAGCCGCGGTTAACCATGTCCGCGCCGGCGGGCGGCAATGAAGTGCCGGTTAAAATCGGTGACAGTTTCACGAATGCCAACGGGTGTGTTTACTACTATCAACCCTGAACGCGCGTTAAAAACGCTGGCGTTTGCGTCAAAATTGTCGCACAATGCCCGCCGTGAGCAAGTTCAAGAAGCTGTATCAAAAACTGAAAAGCGGCCGGTCAGACGGCAATATTTCTTTTGCGGACGCTGATTATTTGCTCACCAACAGCGGCTTTGAAGCGGTCGGCAGCAAAGGCAGCCACCGTACTTACCGCCACCCTGACGGCAGAAAAATCACCTTGCCGTTTCATGGCAAGGACATGAAACGGGCTTATGTTGAAGGACTGAGGGAGACCATATGAAATTAAAATACGCGACAAAAATTTATTGGAGTGACGAGGATGACTGCTTTATTGCCAAGGTTCCCGCGTTAAAAGGCTGCATTTCTCATGGTGACACCTTTAATCAAGCGGCGAAAAACATTCAGGAAGCCGCCGAGCTTTGGCTTGGAGTGGCGGAAAAATACGGTGACCCCATCCCCGCGCCTGACGCGGCGGTGGAAAAAATCTACCAACTTTCGCCGGTCTTGAATTATTCAAAACTGGCGCGCTTGGCCGGCTTGAAACGCAGCACCCTTGTAACGAAGTTGCGCCGCCACACGGCGTTCACGCCCAGCGAGGCGGGACGGCTGTTGAGCGTGGTCGGCGCGTTATGACGCGCTGACGGTGGCGCGGGAACCTCGCCGTCGAATTAAGCCGCTGACGATTGCCAGCGACCGCCGTTGTCCACGTAAAAATCCACGGCGGCGCGAATGAGCCGCTGATAGGGCACCCGCTCCTTTTTCGCGGCGGCCTTGAAATAATTAACCGACCGCGCGCTGAGTTGCAGGTTGACGCGCTCGCTTTTGAACATTTTGGCAAACTCCGCCGGTGACGGAATGCCAAGCGCGGCTTCCTCCGCGCGGGTCAGCGTTTTTGCTCCAACATCCTCGGTACGAAAATCATCCGAATCGTATTCGTAACCATCCTTGTCTCTTTTAATCTTCCTCATATTTTTTCCTTCCAGTCCGCCACTCACCAACACCGATGACGCGGATTTTATTTCCCCGAATGGTAAAGCGGACAGTCAGTATCCGGCCGTCAACCTTGCCGAAACAAAAGTAACGCGCTTCATGCTGACTGTGCTTTGCATCAGGTTTGATTTTTCTGTTCGGGTCAACAAAAGCCCGCTTTGCCGCCTCGAAAGACACGCCGTGTTTTTCTTGGTTAAGCCGGTTTTTGTTTTCATCCCACTCAAACTCCATGCACGAAAAATACACTATTTTTGTGTATTATCAATTTATTTTTGAAAAATATCCGCGCTGATTGACACGCGGCCATTGGTAGAATGAAGACCACGCTTTTTGACCGCCCTTGGCTGTTGACGCCGGAATTTCACGCCACCATCGCCGCGCGCGCGCAAGAATTTCTCGCCGCTGACCG
>JAISCS010000173.1 GCA_031265365.1 Verrucomicrobiales bacterium | reverse complement strand
GCCGCCCTCGGCACCGGCCTAATCTGGCAACTCGACGCCCACAACCAACTCCGCCTCGACTACGAATACCGTTTCGGCCCCCACTACGACACCCCCTGGAGCATCAACGCCAGCTACCGCTACCAGTTCTAAACAACTCCCCCCACCAAGCCGCGAAGCCGCGAAGGAAGGGGAGGGGAAAAGTTTGTTAAGTTTTTTGGGTTGTTTAAGTTGTTGAGTCACCCGCCCCCGCGCCAGCGCATTCCCCTTCACGGAAGGGGAATTATGCTGCGCTTACCTCACGCCTCCGCCATTCCACTGTTCACGGGATAGAACCAAATTTAGGATGCATTTCTTCGATACACGTTTCTTCGTTGATTGAGCAATACCCTCGCTGACAGCGGCGGACTATTTATCTGTCCAATCCCGCCAAAGTTTCAACAGCACCTTGGTGTCAGTGACAGCGTTTTCGTTCAGTACTGATATTTTTGCCACTTCCGTACACACACATGCAATGTCAGCGAATGACGTGCCCTTGGTTTGTCTTGCCACGAGTTCAAGTTTTCCAGAAAGCTGCAATCCGCTGGTGAGACGTTTCAACAGTTGTAGCCGTTCCGCTTCCACTGGCAGTGGGAACTTGACCACCTCGTTTGTGTGCGTCTTGACAAATCATGGGGGAGTGGACATAAGCGCCGCCCTTCGTTGGTTGGTGAAAGCGGTTTTTATCGACTGGGGGTGGTTCCCCCCTACGGTCACAAATTTTACGGCGCACCATTATAACAGGATGCGGGTGCATATTGAGATACCGGATGAGCGCATTGAGAAAATTATTCGTGATGAAGTGCGGCGGCGTGTTGAACGGATTGTTGAGCGCCACGAAGAATTTCTGGTGAGGGATGCCGCATATCTTGAGGCTGTGAAACGACGGGATTCCAATATCCAAACTGATGTTGTATCAACGGTTTTCCTGGCCATTGACGGGATAGCGAGGTGGCTGCGGAAAAGTCGTCGCAGTGTTTACCGCGATGTGCAAAGAGGGGACTTGCCGAAACCCTGCAAGATTGGTGGGACACCACGCTGGAATCAGTCGGCGGTCTGCGAGTTTTTGAAAAGCAGAAAGGAGCGCGCGTGAGCATGCGCATCTTCAAACGTCGGAAGTGGGTAAACGGCAAGCCGGTGTTTTAGTCCGCTACGGGTGAATTTGGATTGCACGGACCGGTAGGCGGCGTTTGCCAAGTTGCAAAAAATCGTGGCGGAACAAGAAAAATCAAACTGTGGATTGCTGCCTTCCAAGGAACTGCGCGATGCCGCGTAAAGCAATTTGTCCGAGTTGCTGGATGAATATACGCGGCGGCTGGCTGCATTGAGACGGACTGCCAGACACGTCAGGAACAGCCGCCGCCGCATTACACAACTGTTGGTTGAGTGTCGCTGGAATTTTTTGAAAGACGTGACACCGGAGTCGTTTGAGCGTTGGCGTGACGGGTGGAATTGAGCAGCTTAATGAGCGGGGCGAGACACTGGATTCATTCCTTACGACACACGTTTGCGACTAATTTGCTGAAGTCGGGAGTCGCGCCGCGGGTGGCGATGGAGATGATGCGGCACAGTGATATTCGGTTGACCACCAAGGTCTATATTGACGCTTCGCAACTGCCCGTGACCGAGTCTTTGTACAAATTGCCGTGGTTGGGTAACACTGGTACAGTGACCGGAAAAGTGACCGCTGATTTAGTCCCGAATGGGCAAAACCTGGCACAAACTGCCAGCGTACCGGTTATTGAGAGTGATGAGGAGCAGCCAATGGAAGTTACTATTGGTTGGGGTTTGGCACGGATTGACACGAATTTTTCCAACAAGCAAATGGTACCGGCGGAGGGTCTCGAACCCACACATACTTGCGTATACCAGATTTTGAGTCTGGCGCGTCTGCCAATTCCGCCACGCCGGCTTGAGAAGGTTGTAAAATTAGAGGAATTTTCACGACTTGGCAAGCGGCGAAAATGGGTGGCGCGATTTTTTTTTCGCGGTACGCTGACGGTGATGCCGGAGGTGGATTTTTTATTGGTCTTGCCCGCGTACCGTGAACAGTCGCGGTTGCCGCCGTATTTGCGGGCGCTGACGCTGACGCTGGCTGGCGCGCCGTTCTCGACGGCGTTGTTGGTGGTGGATGACGGGTCGCCGGTGGCGGAACGGGAGGCGTTGCGGGCGCTGATGGTGACGGGGCGGGAAGGGAGTTGCGTGGTGTTGCCGCTGTTGCCGCTGGCGGTGAACCAAGGGAAGGGCGGGGCGATTTTGGCGGGCTGGCGGCGCGGAGTGGTGACGGCGCGGTGGCTGGCATTCGTTGACGCTGACGGCGCGGTGGCGGCGGAAGAAGTGCGGCGGGTGCTGGAGTTGACGCACGGGGCAGGGGAGCGTCGCTGCCGGTGGGCGACGCGCGATGCGGGCGGCGCGCGGCGGGTGCGGCGGGTGCGGCGGCGTTTTTTTCGCCGGTGGCTCGGTTGGTTGTTCCGGCTCACCGTTAGCGTTTTGCTCGGACGCGGGGCGGGGGACAGCCAGTGCGGGTTCAAAATCGTGCCGACGGAGTGGTTCGCGCGCGTGGATGGGGAATTGCGGGAGACGGGTTTTTGTTTCGACCTAGAGTTGTGGCTGGCGTTGCGGCGGGCGGGCGCTGACATTGAGTTTACGCCGGTGGATTGGCGCGATATGCCGGGCGGACGGTTGCGCGTGTGGCGCGACGGGCCGCTGATGCTGGCGCGGGTGTGGCGGTTGCGAAAAAGATTTGCCGCGCGCTGAAAACGGCGCATGATTGCCGCGCATGAAAAAATTCTTGATGTTGGTTTGGTTGGGGCTGGCGGTTGACCAGTCGTCGCAGGCGGCGGATTACGATGTTTTCAATCCTCACCCGGATAACACTTACACCGCGGACGGCAAGTGGAAGTTGCATGACCGCGAGCGTCCGCAGCCGCCGCGCGTCGCGCCGGACGAAGCGCGGCAGCGCGAACTGGCCATCGCGCCCGCCGACGCGGTGAGGCTCGACTTCTCGAAGTGGAAGGACACGCGCATCTGGCACGACGAGGGCGGCGTCATCGTCAGCCGTCCCGCGCCGCGCGACTTGGAGAGCCTCGACTCGTTCGGTTCAGTCCGCCTGCATTTGGAGTGGATGGCGCCAGCGGATTCCCCAAAAACCGACCAGAACCGCGCCAACAGCGGCGTGTTTTTGATGAACACCTACGAGGTGCAAATCCTCGACACGCATGAAAACGTCACTTATGCCGACGGCATGGCCGGCGCGCTCTACGCAGTCAAGCCACCGGACGCCAACCCGCTGCGGCCCTCCGGCGAGTGGCAGGCTTACGATATTTGGTTCAAGCGGCCCACGTTCGACGACAAGGGCGCGATGGTCACGCCGGCGTGCGTCACAGTGTATATCAACGGCGTGTTGGCGCAAAACAACGCGCCGTTCGACGGCGAGAGCGTGTACCAGCCGCGCAAGCCGTATCGCAAGCACGCCGACAAGCTGTCGCTGCGGTTGCAATTTCACAACGAAGTCATCAGCTTCCGCAATATCTGGGTGCAGCCGATTGACAATGACGAGGTGATGGCGCCGGCGGGGCGGCTGGGTGGTTACGAGCGGAAGTAAGTTTTTGGTTCTATCTCGTGAACAGAGGAATGGCAGTGGTGTGAGGTAAGCGGAGCATAATTCCCCTTCCGTGAAGGGGTGGCGCGGAGCGCCGGGGTAGTTCAGCGTTTGGTGCTGATTTCCTGTTAACGCTGAACTACCCCGTCCGCTCCGCGGCCACCCCTTCACGGAAG
>JAISCS010000106.1 GCA_031265365.1 Verrucomicrobiales bacterium | reverse complement strand
GCGTCAGCGTGGCCGGCGGAACGGGTGCGGCGGGTGCTGGCGCATGAAGCGGCGCACGGTCAGCGGCGGGATGTGGCGTGGGCGCTGCTGGCGCGCGTGGTGTGCGCGTTGTGCTGGTTCAATCCGCTGGCGTGGTTTGCGGCGCACCGGCAGCGGGTGGAGGCGGAATTGGCGTGCGACGACGCGGTCATCGTCGTCGGCGCGGCGGCGGATGATTACGCGACGGATTTGGTGCAAATTTTACGGGCCTGTCCGCGCGGGTTGCTGTCGCCGCTGACGGCGGGGATGGCGGCGCGTCCGTCGCAAATCCGGGCGCGGCTGGCGGCGGTGCTGGCCGCTGATACCGACCGCGCGACGGTGCGGCGCGGCGTGGTGTGGACGTTGACCGTCAGCGTATTGTTAGTGGCGGCGGCGCTGACGGTAACGCGCGTCTGCCGCGCGCCGGCGGCGAAAACCGCTGACGATGACGCGCTGGCGCCCGTTTCCGGCGGGGCACGGCTGGAGAACGGGCAGGTGGCGCTGGACCTCAGGCTGCTCAAGTTTTCACCGCAAGCGCGGGTGTTGCGGTCAACGCAATTCCAGCGGGCATGGGCGGCGGGGGACGTTGGCGAGATTATGAAAATGGCCGGCGCCGCCGGGGAATTGGTGACCGCGCCGAATGTGGTGACCAGCACCGGGCAAAAAGGCGTGGTGAAATATGTCAGCGAGATGAATTATCCGGCGGAACGGGGTTTTAGTTACACGGGTTCGGCCGGGGTAAAGATGCTCGGCCCGTCCGGCGGCTGGCCAATACATTTTGAAAAGGAGGAGCTGGGGCTGACGGTGGAATACCAGCCGCGCATTCTGGAGCATGGGATTGAGTTGAACCTGACGGTGCGCTCCGTGACGATGAACCAGCTTTCGCCGCCGACGCTGGATGTCAGTTTCAACAAACAGGAAATGCACCTGGCGCGGCTGGTGAAGGACGGCGGCAGTTTCGCGGTGTGGCTGCCGTGGGAGCAGGGGAATTATGGCATTCGCATCGGGCGGGAAAACGACCAGCCGGCGCGTTACGGTCTCATTGTCAGCGCGGGGGTGATACGTAAGACGCCGGTGGGCAGCGTGGCGGACAAATTGGAGCGCATCGTGATTCCGCGGGTCGAATTCGCCGACGCTGACATTGGCGCGGTGCTGGGGTATGTGCAGGAGCAAAGCAAGGCGCTCGACCCGTCGGGCGCGGGGGTGGACATGGTGTTCAAGGCGTCACCGTCAGCGCCGGACGCCGACTGGCGGCCACGTCGCGCGCTGACACTGAGCTTGCGCGGGCAACCGTTGAAAAAGATTTTGGACGCCGTCGCGCAACAATCCGGCTACCGCTACCGCGCGGAGGAGCACGCGGTGTATGTGTTTCCGGGCGTGGAAATCAACGAGCCGGTGTTGCTGCGGGCGTTCGCGGTGCCGGACGGCTTTTTCCCCGCGCCAATCGGGACGCTGACGGTGGAGGCGCTGAGGCGGGGATTGGTGGAGAAAGGCGTTGAGTTTTTGGCCGGCACGCAGGTCGCGTGGTTGCCGAAGTCGCGGAAACTGGTGGTGCGGAACACGGCGGGGGAGTTGGAGAAGATTGAACGGTTGCTGGGCGAGCGGAAGGGCGGGCATTGACACGCGGCGGGGGTTTGCTAGCAATGAGGGATGGACAAAATCAAAATTGAGAGTGTTGATGCGCCGGAGGCGGTGGGGCCTTATGCGCAGGCGGTGAAGGCGGGCGGGCTGATTTTCGCGTCGGGGCAGATTCCGTTAAATCCCGCTGACGGTGAGCTGGTGGGCGCCGATGTTGAGGCGCAGACGCGTCGGGTGTTGGCGAATTTGCGCGAGGTGCTGGCGGCGGGCGGGGTGTCATTGTCGGCGGTGGTGAAGACGACGGTGTTTTTGACGGACTTGGCGGATTTCGCGGCGATGAACAAGGTGTACGCGGAGTTTTTTTCAGCACCGTTTCCGGCGCGCTCGACGATTCAAGTAGCGGCGTTGCCGAAGGGGGCTAGGGTTGAGATTGAGGCGGTGGCAGTGGCGGGGTAATTGGGTTCGCGCCAAGACGCCAGGACGCAAAGTTTTTTGGATTAAGATTTACTTGGCGGCTTGGCGCGAGATTTTTTTATGACATCAGAAAAGTTATTACGGTTGTTCAAGGAAACGGGGGCGTTGAAGGAAGGGCATTTCGTGTTGCGGTCGGGCTTGCATAGCCGGCGGTTTTTCCAGTGCGCGCATTTGTTGCAGTGGCCGGTGTTGTCGGCGGAGATTTGCGCGGCGCTGGCGGAGCGGGCGCGTGGGATTGCCGCTGATGAGGTGATTTCGCCGGCGATGGGCGGGATTTTGGTGGGGCACGATGTGGCGCGGCATTTGGGGAAGAAACATATTTTCGCGGAAAAACACGAGGGACGGCTGGTGGCGCGGCGGTTCGACATCACGCACGGGGCGCGGTATTTGGTGTGCGAGGATGTGGTGACGACCGGCGGCGCGGTGAACGAGGTGTGCCGTATTGTGCGCGATGGCGGCGGCGCGGTGGCGGCGGTGTTGTGTCTGGTGGACCGCAGTGGTGAATGTCAGCCGGAGTTCGGGGCACCGTTTATTTCGCTGTTGCGGCTGGCGGTGGAGACGTTCCCCGCCGACCGGATTCCGCCGGACTTGGCGGCGGTGCCGGCGTACAAGCCGGGCAGCAAATAACGCGCCGGTGGAGATTCATTTTTGTTCGCGCAAAGACGCCAAGATGCGAAATTTTTTATTGAATAAATATTGCGGCTTTGCGTCTTGGCGCGAGGGTTTTAATGCAAATGAAATATTGGTAAAAATTCGCCTTGCCGTCGCCGGGGTTTGCGGGAAAAATATTGCCCATGTCCCAATCTACCTTCGCCAATCAACTGCAAGTCTTCACCGGTTCCGCCAACAAGGAACTTGCCCAATCCATCGCTGACTTTGCCGGCGTCCCGCTGGGCAATGCCGACGTTACCGCGTTCCCCGACGGCGAGTCGTTCGTCAAGTACGAGGACAACATTCGCGGCAACGATGTCTTCATCGTCCAGCCGACGTGCCCGCCGACCAATCATCACCTGATGGAACTGTTCATCATGATTGACGCCGCCCGCCGCGCCAGCGCCGCGCGCATCACCGCCGTCATCCCGTTCTTCGGCTACGCGCGCCAGGACCGCAAGAACCAGCCGCGCGTGCCCATCACCGCCAAGCTCGTCGCCAACCTGCTCACCACCGCCGGCGCCGACCGCGTACTGACGATGGATTTGCACGCGCAGCAAATCCAAGGTTTCTTCGACATCCCCGTTGACCATCTCTACGCCGCGCCGGTGTTTTACAAATACCTGATGACCAAGACGCCGGAAAATTTGACCGTCGTCACCCCCGATGTCGGCGGCATGAAGATGGCGGTGGCGTACTCGCAGGTGCTCAACGCCGGCCTTGCCATCGTCGCCAAACGCCGCATCAGCGCCACCGAGACCGAGGCCATCAACATCGTTGGCGAGGTCGCTGACCGTGACATTTTGCTGGTGGACGACATGACCGAGACCGCCGGCACCTTAACGTCAGCGGCGAAGATTTTGACCGCGAACGGCGCGAAGAACATCTATGCCGCCGTCAGCCACGCCATCCTGAACGAAAAGGCCGGGGAGCGGTTGAAAAATTCACCTATCAAGGAACTCATCACCACGAACAGCACGCCCGCGCGGCGGATTGACGGCGTGAAAATCACCGTGCTGAGCGTGGCCGAGTTGCTCGGCGAGGCCATCAAGCGCATTCACTACGGCGAGTCGGTGTCCTCGCTGTTCGACGTGGGCAACGGCAAGCAAATGGGCTTTTGAAACGCCAGCCGCGAAGCCACCGCCGGCAATGGATGAGTACTGGCCCGCCGCGTGGATTTTCACTATACTTTGCTCCATGACCGCCTTGTTCCAACCGCATAACCCGTCTGCTGACCGTGACCGCCCGACCCCCGCCGCCATCTTGTTTGATTTGGACGGCACACTCATTGACAGCGGCCCTGGCATCATCAACTCCATCCGTCACGCCCTCGCCGAACTGGGCCGCGAGCCGCCGTCAGCGGCCGCCCTGCGCTGGTGCGTTGGCCCGCCGCTGACGGTGATATTTCAACGCCTTCTGCGCGCGGACGACCCGGCGCTCATCGCCAGCGCCGTCGCCGCCTACCGCCGCCGTTACCAAGCGGGTGGCATGTTCGAGGCCGCCGTGTACCCTGGCATTCCCGCCGCGCTGGCCCGCCTCAAGGCGCGGGGGCCGCGTCTTTACGTCGCCACCTCCAAGCCGGAAATTTTTGCGCGGCAAATCCTCACGCATTTCGGTCTGGCGCGATATTTCACCGCCATCCACGGCAGCGCCCTCGATGGCGCTCGCGCCGACAAAACCGCCCTCATCGCCCACGCGCTGACGGTAACCAATCCGCCTCGCGCCCGCGCGCTGATGGTGGGCGACCGCGCCACCGACATTCTCGGCGCGCGCCGCAACGGTTTGCGCGCCGCCGCCGTCACCTACGGCTACGGCGTCTGGTCGGAACTTGCCGCCGCCCGTCCCGCGCGGTTCATTCGCCACCCTGCCCAACTTCCGGTTCTGTCCCGCTGGCGCTGACCGTGGGTAATGCTTGAAATATCCCCGCGATTGGTGGACAATTTCGCGCCATGAGTAATGCGGGTAACAAGGAACACGCGAGGCGCGAGGCGGCGGCGAAAATCATCGCCGCGCCGCAGGGCTTCAAAATTTGCGAAAGCTGCGGCTCCATCGTGGTGCAAAAAACCGACGTGTGCCCGAATTGCAACGCCTACCGTTTCGACGCATCGTCAGCGGCGGTCATCGCCCAGGCGGAATTGCTCGCCGCCCGCGCGCCGCTGTCGGTGGAGCATGAGGATTATAACTAATTTTATGAAACAAAAAATCACCCTCGGCCACAGCCCCGACCCCGACGACGCGTTCATGTTCTACGCGCTGGCGGAACACAAAATCCCGCTCGGCGAGTACGAGTTCACGCACACCTTGCAGGACATCCAGACGCTGAACGACCGCGC
>JAISCS010000100.1 GCA_031265365.1 Verrucomicrobiales bacterium | reverse complement strand
CGGGCGCTTAATAATACCCCTTCCGTGAAGGGGTGGCGGCGCGCGCCGCCGGGGTAGTTCAGCGTTCTGTGCTAAGTCCCCTTTAACGCTGAACTACCCCGTCCGCTCCGCGGCCACCCCTGCACGGAAGGGGAATTATGCTGCGCTTACCCCCCGCCGCCGCACTGCCACTGTTCACGGGGTGGAACCAATTTCACTCATTCTCCCCGCTGGCAGCGCGGTACTGGGACGGAGTTTGCCCGGTCTTGGCCTTAAATTGACGGGAAAAGAAATACACGTCGCGGTAGCCGGTTTGGTCGGCGATTTCGCTGATGGAGCAATCGCTCCAGCGGAGCAATTGCTGTGCCTTGTCAATGCGGGCGCGAATAATCATCGCCTCGACGGTCTGGCCGGTGTGTTTCTTGAACAGGGAACTGAAATGGGCGAGGCTGTAACCGGCTTTGCGCGCGAGGTCCTGGACGGTGAGGGTGGAGTCGGCGGTGTCGTGAATATAGCGGGCGATTTGTTGCATGAGATGTTTTTGGTGGCGGGGGACGGGGGCCTGACGTTCGGGCGCGTCCCGACGCTGGAAGTTAGTGACCAGGTCCTGGAGCAAGCCGGAAAGAAGCGCGTTGGCCGCCTGCCACATGGCCGGGGAGACTTCGGGCTGGGTCATGAGGTCCACGATGCGGTGGGTGATGGAGTCAAGATAATCAAGGTTCCAAAGTTCATAGAATTCGGGATAATGACGCTGGGCGCCATCTTGCAGGGAAAAATGGAGGTAAGTGATGCCGAGGGCGTCGCTTTCGTTTTGTCTGGCGTCATAAATATGACCGGGGCGCATCCAGATGCAAACGCCGGGGTGGAGGTCGAGGGTCAAATGCTTGGTTTGCATCGTCCCGCGCCCGGCCCAGACGAGCCATAACTCATTGTCTTGCAAACTGGTGGAATCGCTACGGGAACGGTACCAACCGGCGGGGCAGCGGAAGCGTTTGCACTCGCTAGTGGCGACGGCGGACAGGGGCGGAGTATTAAAAAATATTAACGGTGATTGAGGGGGGGCGGTATGGGGGAGGGTCATATATTCCACCAGTTAAACTCCAGAAATTCCTCGCCGGCTTTCCAACGGGTGGGGCAGGAGTTGTTAAGCCAGTCAATCGGTTGAATCAGGGGCTGGGGTTTGGCGGCACGGGTGTAGGCGGCGCGCAGGGCGGCGGTTTGTTTGTCCTTGAGGTAGTCGACATCGGCGGAGACGAAGAGGGAGGTGCCGCTGGCGGCGAGGAGGTCGAGCCATTGTTGGTTCATTTTCCACGGGATTTCTTTGCTGAGGCCGACGCAGTCGGCGTCCACGGCGAAGAGGGCGCGGTGTTGCATGGCGCGGAAGGCGAGGGTGTTGACGCCCATTTTGCGGGTGATGTTCCAGTCGCGACTGCTGGTGTTGTCGCCGATGCGTTGGAGGTGGACGTGGCCGGCGCAGAGGTGGCCGACGGTGTTGCAGCCCATGAGTAGTGATGGGCCGGCGGCGTGGTGGATGAGGCGGTAGAGGTTGATGAGGACTTCGGCGTTGGTGCGGGAGGAGTCGGAGAAGCGCCAGCCTTCGTCGGTGACGCCGCCTTCGCTGGTCATGTTTTTGCCCCAGCGGCCGAGGATGTCGCGGGTGGTGGCGTCGTATTTGATGAGTTCGTAGCCCCATTGGGCGGTCAGGAGTTTGATGTCGTCGCGGATTTGGCGTTGTACTTCGGGGACGGTGGGGTCGAGGATGCAGCGGCCGTGACCGGTGAAGTCCTCGCGGCTGGTGAGTATCCACCTCTCCGGGACGCCTTCGTGGGAGAGGAGTGGGCGGTACCAGATGCCGGGGCGGGCGCCGAGGGTTTTGATTTTGGCGGCGAGTTGGTCCATGTCGGCGAAGCGTTCGTTGCCGGCACGCCAGTTGGAGAGGGTGCCGCTGCGGGAGTTTTCCCAGCCCATGTCGATTAGGGAGAAGGGGCGGTTGGCGCTGTTGGTGGCGAGGTCGGCATGCCGGGCGCTGTCGGTGAGGATTTGCTCGCGGGTGCCGTGGCCGTGGGCGGAGTAGGAGTTGTTGACGCCGTAGGCGGGCTGGGTGGGGATGAGGGGGTGGTCGCAGAGGTGGGTGACGAAGTTGCGGGCGTTTTCGTAGAGGGTCTCGCCGGTCTTGGGGGAGTATTCGATGATGGTGGCGACTTCGAGGTTGCGCCCGTTGAGTTCGACGCCGACGCCGCCGGAGCGGACGTCCATGACCAGGCTGACGCCGAAGGGGTCCACTTGCCAGTGGCAGAACGCGGCAGCGCCGGTCTTGACGCCGTGGCCTTGGATTTGCGTGCCGTCGAAGGTGAGGAAGTACCAGGGCATCGGTTTGTCGGGGAACATGCTGTTCCAAGCCATGTCGCCGTAGCTGCGTTCCCAGTGGTCGCCGAGGAAGCGGAGGTTTTCGGGGATGCGTTGCTGCCAGCGGAGTTGGAATTGCAGGACGGGGGTGGGGCCGCCGGTGAGGTAAATTTTCAGGTTGTCGTCGCCGCTGACGGTCTGGATGGAGATGTCGCCGTGGCGCCAGTGGTTGTCGCGGTTGCGATTACGGATGAGGTAGTGGCCCTCGTTGGTTTGCACCCGGAGGTAGGAGGGCTGGCGTTGGACGGTGATTTTTTCCATAGTCATGGCCGGTAGGTTATCGTCCGGCCATTGGCCGGGTCGATGCGGATGGTGATGAAGTTGGTGGGCTGGGCGGCGGTGACCTCGCCGAGTTGTTTCTGGCAAATGGTGACGTACCACAACGGGCCGTTGCCGAGGTCGGGCTTGGGGTCGAGCGCGCCGTTGCCACGGAAGCGCAGGGTGATGTAGCGGTAGTTTTGGCCGATGCCGGGCAGGTCGGGGTCATCGTCATCGGGCGTTTTGATTTCGTCCGGCACGAGGGTCAGCAGGGGCGACTGGCTGTCGTTGGCGGAGAGGGTGATGGTGTCCGGCAGGTAAACGACCTTGCCCGTGGCGGTCAGCGAGCCGTCGTTCTTGGTGAGGAAGGCCTGCATGGCGCGGAAATATTGGGGGGCGGGGGAGTCTTGGTCGGGGATTTGGTAAATGCGGAACTCGACGGTGCGGTTGTTGGCGAGCGCGGACAGGCGGGCGCTTTCCAGTTGCGCCACGAGCACCTGCCCCGCGTTGGTCATGTCCAGCGAGGCGGCAATGCGTTGGTAAGCGGGAATGGACAGCGTGACCAGCACCCCAATGATAGCGATAACCGCCAGCAGTTCAATCAAGGTGAAGGCGCGGGGGCGGCGCGCTGGTTTTAACGCTGAACTACCCCGTCTGCTCCGCAGCCACCCCTTCACGGAAGGGGAATACGCTGTCGCATTAAACCAACCCAACCATATAAATTCAGGCGTGAGCAATTCCCCTTCCGTGAAGGGGTGGCTGCGGAGCAGACGGGGTAGTTCAGCGTTCCGTGCTCCACATTTCACCCCCAAACCATCCGCTGACGCTGAGGCCAAGCGCCGGCCATCGAACAAACTTTGAAACTTAACAAACATAACAAATATTTCAGGCTCACGGCACGAACTGGCTGGTGCGGAGGACGCGAAATTTATAGTATTCGTTAAGGGTTCTGGTCCGGCCATCGTTTCCGGCGAAATCGGGAATACGGTCGTCATTAGGGTCAATATAGCGTTCAATGGTGGACGAGCCGCGATATTCCGCCAAAACTTTGTCGCGGCTTTCATCCCAGACATTGGTCGCGGTGGTCGGCGTCTTTTGTAATTTCTGCACCCACATGTGGACCATGTAAGTATTGGATTTGGTCGTCAGTCTTGGATAAATGTCAGCATAGGGACGTTCACGACTGTTGTCACCGGTGAGACGGTGAGTTTGCCAAAATGCTTTAATATTTAAATTATCATTGTCGTACACGGGGCCGGTACCGTTGATTGCCGTCCTCTTCGGATATAAGAACAATGTACAAATTTCTGAAGCAGATTTAAAAATATCATTTTCACTAAACTTTTTTTCAAAACCTTGCAAAGTCTTGTCCGCGTCAATGGGCACCCAAGCATTAAAAGTGGTATCTCGTGACGTTTGTTGTGTGTTTCTATTTTTATAACGCTGTTTTAAACTGTCCGGGATGGTTATCATGCGTTGCGCCTTGAGAACGGCTCGAATTCCTGTGCTACGCTCAATATAAGTAAAGGGCACGATTTGATAATTCATGTTAATCCGCCCGTCTGTGGAAAGTGGCTCACTAATAGGATAAGGCTCCACTACTGGCATGTGAAACAAATCCAGTAGCAAATGGTCGGGAGGATTTAACAAGCCTGGATGGTTTTCCGCAGCCGCAGGATTAGGACAAAACAACAAGGTTTGCCAAGAAATACGGCGTTTTACACCCGTAGATAAAGAACCAAACATCACGGGCGAAGGCATCATCCGGTTCGGGCTAAAAAGGGTAGGGTTGATAACTTGATTTTGATAATATAACTCGTGATAGTAAGGTATGGAAGTATTTTGCGCCCCAGTTTGGAGAGCAACACCCTCATCTGCCTTGTTAATGTAAGGCCCATCAGGGTTAAAACTAATGCCATTATCCCAATCTCCGGGATAGTTGGTATTGCCAATAAAAGCCCCGGTTTCGCTGGGTTTGGCATTAGGTTTCAGATTGGCAATATTACCGGCGTTCATGACGCTTTTGGTATAATCCCCACTTATCGCACTTTGTCTGACATCGTACTCAGCACCGAAACTCATATTACTGCCTGCAACTAACTGGCCTAGTGTGGCCCCCCAGAATAAAAAACCCCCTGATTCAACCAAACTATGCGCGGCACGATTGTTAGAATTTCCATATTCTGGCTGAATGGCATCATAATAAGATTCATCAATAATTTTTTGTGCGGCAATAATCCGCATATCTTCTCTTGCCCGAACGCTTCTAATAGTATCTCGTGAGGTTATGGGATTGGTTCCCGCAGCCCAATCATCATCTCCATTGCCGCCAAAACGCCAGTCAAAATCCCCACGATTGCCGATTAGATTTCCATCTTTGTAACCGGCGGCGGGGAAAATCGGTATGGGAAAATCTCCCTCTGGGAAAACCAAACTAATTTCCTGTACTTTTTGGTCATTAGTTAAATCGTCATACGAATCATTGTAAGATGGAACAAAAATTTCGAGTTTAATTGGCGTTGTCCCGGAAAAATGAAAAGTTCCCACAATATCCCCGGTAGTCGGCTGGGTATATGGCACATCCAGCATATCGCTTACAAAAGGATAAATTGTCTTGGCATTTGGCGTAGAATTAGATTTATTCCATTTCAGTCCCCCAAACATAAACCGAAACCCCAAATTTCCTCCATTACGTTCTGCGTAACCATAGCTATATCGCCCTGCTGATTGCGTGGGCATATTACTGGTCAAATCTGCGGCAGAAAACATGGCTTGGGGTGTGTTAGTACCGCTATTCCACATAAGTGTATTCAATCCTGAAATTTTTACCCTATATGCTCCGTTTGAACTAATGTGTCCCTCTGCCGGATTGAAAAAATTCATGAGCAAAAGAGCTTGTACACTAATATTATTGGGGGAAAGCAAGGGATTATAACCATATTTTTGCGAACTACCAGCTCCAGAATGCAATAAGCCATTTACTGATGAATTTCTATCCATGTAATTAATATCGTCTTTATCTTGTGCTGGTAATGTTCCACTGCCTCTCCATGCGGTTGCTATAAAAAGCAATGCCACTTCGGAAACTGTGGGGAAACGCCCAAAACCACGTGTTGCATTAACGCTGTCATAAATCGGCACTACTTGCCCTCGACCTGCGTTACCATAAAAATTCCCATATTTGAATTTATCGGTTCCTACGGCAAATGGCTGAACATTAACATTAGATCTGTCCACCAAATTCAGACAGCGGATGTAATCGAATATTTCTGTTAATATTTGGTCACGGTCAGCGGCATATTTTGTTAGAAAGGTCTCAGTAGGAGAAAAACCCGGAATTCGGCGTTCAGTTAAATCTTGCAAATAACTAATAATCTGGCGATTACGTCCCACGCCTGTTGAAGCACCATTAGCAGGCAAGTCATTGGTTTGACTATCACTTTTTTCCCTTTGAAAATAATAAATATAATCATTGATGGTACCGCAAAAAGCGATGGTATTGTCAAATACAGTTCGATTTAGTTCATTTATATGAACTGGCCAAGCCCCAATTCTTGGTTTGTTGAATAGATTAACGTCAGGGGAGCGATTGTTGGTGGTGATAAAAAATTTGGCCTTTTGCAAGGTGGTTTCGTCAATCAAGGGAGGTGCATTGTTTATACTGGTGGAAAATTCGCGTGTATTGCCATCGAAAATGGGGACACCGGAATCGTAGGTGGGTTTAGTTTTATCAGATAACAGGTTCGAGGCGAATTGAAATTCCTCAATACTTGCATATAAACGGTCATCTCGTGCAATCAAGGTCGAACTGGCAATTACTGTTCCCGCGCTTGAACCCGGCGAGTCTGATTTATTTAATTTTGGCGACAATAGATGGTAAGGTTTGTATTGGTCGTATATTGGGACATGTTCGTATGCGCTATTGTCAGTATCATGGTCAACAGGCATCATTGAACCAAAAACAGTGCTTAATGAAACTGTGGCAGGATGACCTGAGTAGCGTTGATATTCATGTTGAGCCGGCTGGTATTTTGCAAGATTTACCCAGTCGTAGCTTCCGGCAGTTCTCGGCGTATCCCAATGGACACCCTCCGACGCCGTGTTGATGTTCACCTTGCACGTCTCGTCATCCGTCCAGAAGGCGATGCGGCCCACGATGGGATTGCCCTGGGTGGCGCCGTTAACGGTGACGGTATTGTTTCCCGAATTCACCGGCGCGACGATTTCGCCGTTTTGCAAGACATACAGCCATTTCACCGGCATGGGGACGGGGTTGGGATTGGGATTGCTGTCGGTGGTTTCCAATGGCGCGCCGTTGACTTCAAAACCTTCCACCCGCATTGTACCGGTGAGGGCAACGTCAATGGCAGCGGTCATAGGCGGATTTAGAATCGGATAATGCCGCACCGTGCCGGTTGTCAGTGGCGCGTTCAAGTCCACGAACAGCGCTTTTTGTTCATGCCAGTTGGTGAGTTCATTCGCGACGCCGCTGGCGTTGAAATTGCCAGTGGTCTTGAGTGTGTCCCATGAATAGAGTTTGTAACACTCCACCGCCGTAGTACCGCTGGGGTCGTACGTGCGAATCATGCCGGGTTGGGAGGCCCAAGTTTGGTCGGGATTGGCGGTGGCCTGGCTGATTTGCGCCATGACCAGATTGACGGCGGACTCGGCCAAGGTGCGGGCGGAACTGCCGTCGGCGTACAATTTGGAAGTTTGCAGGTTGCCCTTGATGCCGCCGAGGAACGCCAGCGTCAGCGCCCCCAGCAACACCAAGCTGCCCAGCACCAGCAACAGCGCCGCGCCGCGTTTCATCGCTGACGCTGAAACACCCCGCCACGTTTGGTTGGGGGGCACCGTCAACGTTACATTTGATTTGTGGTTCATTGGCTGCTCCATTTGGCTCCGCGAATCGCCACGTTGGTTTGAAAGATATGGTAATTCAGCGGAACGGCATTGTTCCCGCGCCCAGCGTCCAGCGTGTTCTTGAGGGTCTCAAGGTCCGCTTGCAACTGCACTTGGTCTCTACCCACCGACTGGAACAAATTGTCCAAGCCGAAATCCGGCGAGGTCTCATCCTGGCACACCTTCACCGCCGAGTCCTCGTCAATCGCCACCATGGTCACTTGCACGATGGGCGGCAACTGGTGAGTCCATTCCTCACGCTGGGCCGGCTTGTTGCCGTCCCAAGAACCGTCGCGCGAGTCGTATTCAAACTGCGGCGCCAGCGTGTCGCCCGGGTCCCGGATGGAACGCATCGGCAGGATAATCAGCGCCACCACATTCTCGGCCAGCACACGGGTGTTGGCGGCGATGGGGTTGAGCCAGCCGATGCCGATGGGCGGTTGAGTGCCGGCGCTGATGTCGTTGCCCGGCACGTAAATGCCGAGGTTCTGGGTCGGCTGCAAATACTCCATCAGCCGGAAGCGATACTTGGGGGGAGGGTTGGCCGCGTCTTGGTAAAATTGCGGCACGTCGGGGTCCCGGTCATAAACAACATAATAGCCGCAAGCGTTCAGGGCGTTTTCCATGTAGCCGTAGCGGGGCGTGTCATCCGTGTAACCGAGCGGTGCTTGAAAAAACATCGAGTGGGTGATTTGGTCGGATACCAAGTCTTTCCCGCAAACGAATTGCAGTTCCGAGCGGCGCAGATAGCGGGTCGGCTCGTTGGGATTGTCGTAACCGTAATACACGTTCAGCGTCGCCTGCGAGAGCCGGCGGGTCATGGACTCGAACGCGGCGCGGGCGGCTTGCATGGAGGTGATTTGCGCGGTTGAGTTTTTCCACACCCGGCTGGTGGTCTGGGTAATCTGGAACACTATCAACATCAACAGCACCAAAATGGCGGTGGCGACCATCAATTCGAGCAGGGTAAAGCCGCCAACCGGAACGTTCTTGCGCCGTGGGCTGGTGTTAATCATAAAACTCCCTAGTTCACCTGGCCACCGCCGGTGTGCGTGGGCTGGACGCGGTCGCCGGTGTTGGCGATGAGCAACGCGGTTTCGTAGATGGGTAATTCCTGTCGCGCCTTGAAAATCTGGACCTGCACCAGCTTGGCGGTTTCATCGGCAATGGCCGCGTTGGCCTTGTCGCCGTTCAGCACCGCCAGCTTCACGGTGAAAATTTGCCGACCGCCGTCGCTTTCGGGCAAGCCTTGCAGGTTGAAATATAATTCCTGCTCGCTCCAGTCGCCCAACTTGTCATAGTCAGTCAACTGCAAATCGTTGCTGATGAGTTGCACAATCTGCGAGCGCACGGTCAAGTCCATGGTGTCGCGCGCGACGCGCAAGCCGGCCGGCAGTAGGCCGAGCAAGGCCACCATGGCGAATCCCACGATGCCCATGGCGATGGCCATTTCCACAAGACTGAAGGCCCGGTTATGCTTGCGTTTGATTTTCATAGTTGGTGTCATGATTAAAAAATACGTTTTCAGTCATTGGGGGACAATGGAATACCCCATGTTTCTTTTGCACTTATTTTAGATAAAATATTGTTCAATTTCAGGTTTTCCACGCCGGAAATCTCCAGCGGGCCGCGACACACGACGCCAGAATCGCGCTCCACCGTCAGCGTCACGCCGTCCAGTGCAAGGTCCCGCGCGTTGTGCAACATCAGCGCGTGGACGGGGTGCTGGAACACGCCCGCCGCCAGCCCGTTGTCAGCGCCGGGGCAAGGGCGCAGGTCCAACTCGCCGCCGCGATATTTCGACCAGCGCGTCAGCGTCAGTGCCACGTTTTCCAAACGCACATCCTGGATGCGGTCGGGGCGCTCGCCCCAAATCACGACGCCATTCTCGGCGCGCGCCCGGATGTTGCGAAACACCACGTGGCGAATCCGGCCCACCGTGTCGCGTTCCGTCCACGGCAGCGCCTTCACGTAAATCGGCTCGCCGCAGCCCCACCACTGGCGGTCGAAAATGCGCGTCTCGACGCGGATGTTGGAGAACACCACGTGTTCAATGTCCGACTCGAAGCTGTGGTTGATGGCCAGCCCGCGATGGCTCGATTGCACGACGCAGTTGTCAAACACCACGTTCCGCACTGGCGCGGCAATCTCGCAGCCGATGACCAGCGCCGACGAGGTGCTTTTCAAATGGCACCCGCTGACGGTGACATTCTCGACGCCGCCGTAATGCTCACGGTCAGCGCCGCGCGTCGTCTTCAACACAATCGCGTCGTCACCCGCCTCGATATGGCATCCGCTGATGGTGACATCCTTGCAACGGTCAATGCCAATGCCATCCGCGTTCGGCGTTTTCAAATCGTTCAACAAACGAATGCCGCTGATGGTGACCCGCTCGCACCCGCACAACCACAGCGACCACTCCGCCGCGTCGCGGATGGTGACGCCGCTGATGGTCAGCCGCTTCACGCCCATCAGGCAAAACATCCGCGGCCGCCGCGCCTTCATCCGGTAAATATGCGGCAACTCCTCCGCCACATACGCGCGCCCGTTGCCGTCAATCACGCCCGCGCCGCTGATGGTGACATCCTCCGCGTCCCGCGCGCAAATGAACGCGCGCGGCGTGTCCCGCGCCTCGCCCTCCCGCCGCTCAAGGTCAGCGTAATCCTCGCTGCACAACAACACCGCGCCCGCCTCCAAGTGCAACTCCACCCCCGACCGCAACCGCACCTGTCCGCACCGCCACACCCCGCGCGGCACCGTGACGCGACCGCCACCGTCAGCGGAGGCCTGGTCAATTTGTTCTTGGAGCCATTTCATGAGTTTTTTGGGGATTTTGGTTTTGAGGTTTATCAGTTCGTTGCAAGTCACCGGCAGCGCCCGGTCCTTCGCGTGAGCGCGACCAACAAACCACCGGCAAACCAACAAACTTATTCCTGATACACCCGCACGTAATCGCATTCCATCTTCCACGGCATGGTCGCCACCTCAACGTCAGCGGCGCCGACTTTCGCGCCCAGTTGCCACGACTCATCCGCGAACCACTTCCCGCCAACCGCCAGGTTGACTAACAAATACATCGGCTTGTGCAGCGACGCGCAATTGCTGATGTCACCGCGCGCCAGCTCCTTGCCGTCGAAGAAAAACACCATCTCCTGCTCATTCCACTCCACCGCCCATGTGTGGAAATCCTCCGTCAGAAACAAATCCTTCCGGTCCCGCAGCATCGCCCACTTCTGCACTTTCTTCCCGTCCAAGTCCACCTGCTGGTCCTGCCCGTCATACCAATTAAACTTCCACCCGGGCGCTTTTTCACCCTTCGGCAAAATAATATGCTGCGTGAACGTCGTCGGGCGGTGGCCGAAAAATTCCAGAATGTCAATCTCCGGCGGCCACGGATGTTTCCCGTCGTGGTTGGGCAACATCCAAAACGCCGGCCACGCGCCACGCTCGGCGGGCAATTTGAACCGCGCCTCAATGTAGCCGTAGGTGAACGTGAATTTCGAGTCCGACACCAGCAGCCCCGACGCGAACGGGCAATCCTTCCAATGCCATTTCCCCAGCGTCTTCCCCTCCGCCACGTAGGCCGCGTGCTGCTCCGGGGTGAACTTGGTCGCGCTGATGGTCAACACCCCCGGCTTCTCGAACGAAAACGGATTCACCCGCTCCGCCGCCGGCAGTGACTGCGGGAAATCCTTGTCCACGTACAACTCGACCTCCTTGTTCCCGTCCCACAACGACCGCTCCGCGTCGCCCTGCCAGAATGTGGTCAACCACTTCGAACGGTCAATATACCGCTGACCGTCAGCGTCAATCACCCCGTCGAACTCATCGTTGAACTTCAACGTCATCCGCTTGCCCAGCGGCGAGGTGATGGTCAGCGGCGCCTGCGGGGTCTTGGCCGGCTCCAACACCACCGGCGCCGGTTCCGCCGGTTGCTCCGCCGGCTGTTCCGGCGCCTTCGCCGCCTCCGTCACCGCCGGCGCCGGCTTCTTTCCCGTCGCGCGATAATCAACCCATTCCGCCATTGCCGTGTTCACCGTCAACGTCAACGCGACGGCCATCATTCCATGATAAATATTACCCATAACGCCGACGATGATGCCCGCTCCGGCGGAGAAACCAATGCACCATACGCGGAAATCTTTTGTGTTTATTTTGGATGCATTATCACGATTCCCCTTCAATGAAGAGGGAGAACGGCACACGCACCTTCGCCGCTTGAGGGTCGGCACCGTACCGGTATTCCCCCGCATGGCTCCGTTGATAAGTCCTTACTCGCCACGAATAAGCGCTTACTCGTCACGGATAAGGACTTATTTGCCACGGATAAGGACTTACTCGCCGCGAATAAGGGCTTATTTGCCGCGGATAAGGACTTACTCGCCACGAATAAGGACTTAATCAACCCCACCATAATTCCCCTTCCGTGAAGGGGTGGCGCGTAGCGCCGGGGTAGTTCAGCGTTCTGTGCTATTCCCCTGAAACGCTGAACTACCCCGTCCGCTCCGCGGCCACCCCTTCACGGAAGGGGAATTTGCTCACGCAGGGGCATGGGCGGTGGAGGGGATTCCGGCGTCGGCGCTTCCACTGCTAACAGCGAGGAACCACATCTCTTCACGGAAGAGGAATTGAAATTACCGCTTAATCACCTCGACCAGCGTATCGCCAATATCAGCGAGGGTCTTCGCCACGGCGATGCCGGCGCTTTGCAGCGCTTCTATCTTCGCCGCCGCCGTGCCTTTGCCGCCGCTGACGATGGCGCCGGCGTGTCCCATGCGCCGGCCAGGCGGCGCGGTTTGCCCGGCGATGAACGCCACCACGGGTTTCTTGACGTTGGCTTTGATGTAAGCCGCCGCCTCTTCTTCCTCGCTGCCGCCGATTTCACCAATCATCACGATGGCCTCGGTCGCGGGGTCGTTATTGAACAACTCGACCGCCTGCCGCTGCGTGAGGCCGTGTATCGGGTCGCCGCCGATGCCGATGCACGTGCTCTGGCCGAGGCCGCGTTGCGTCACCTGCCACACGGCTTCGTAGGTCAACGTGCCGCTGCGGCTGACGATGCCGATGTTGCCGGGCTGGTGGATGTAGCCGGGCATGATGCCGATTTTGCACCGGCCCGCGGGGTTGAT
>JAISCS010000095.1 GCA_031265365.1 Verrucomicrobiales bacterium | reverse complement strand
ATGGTCGCGCCATTAATGCCCTACGCAATCAAAGGCGTGTTATGGTACCAGGGCGAGAGCAACGCCGCGTACGCGCACGCTTACCGCGAGTTGCTGCCGCTGCTGGTGAACAGTTGGCGCGCGCACTGGGGCCGCGGCGATTTCCCGTTCTATGTCGTGCAACTGCCGAATTTCGGCGGCGCCAAGCCGCTGCCGGTGAGCGATGACGACTGGGCGGTGCTGCGCGAGTCCCAACTCCGCGCCGCGCAAACCGTGCCCGGCGTGAAAATGGCCGTCACCATCGACCTCGGCGAACCGTTCGACATCCATCCGCACAACAAACAGGACGTGGCGCGCCGGCTCGCGCGCATCGCGCTGGCGGATGTTTACGGGAAAAAAATCGAGTGGTCCGGGCCGATGTATGAATCCATGCAAATCGAGGGCAACAAAATCCGGCTGAAATTCTCGCACGCTGACGGCGGCCTCGTGGCAAAGGACGGCGCGCTGAAGCGCTTCGCCATCGCCGGCGCTGACAAACAATGGCTGCCCGCCGCCGCCGAAATTGACGGCGACACGGTGGTGGTATCCAGCGCGTCACTGTCAGCGCCCGTCGCGGCGCGTTACGCGTGGTCGTCGAACCCGGAGGGCTGCAATTTGTACAACCAAGCCGGCCTGCCCGCCTCGCCATTCCGCACGGACGACTGGCCGGTGGTCACGCAGGGCCTGTGGTATCCCGAATACACCTACCAACGCAAGAACGCCAAGCCGCTGGACCCGCCCGCGCCGTTCCCCAGCCGCTGACGGTGACGCGACCAGCCAACATTTATGCTCTGGAAAAACAACTGGGAGGAAACCCAACGGCATTTCATCAAATGGTGGAACCGCGAGGGTTTGGTCGTCGGCAAATGGGGCGCGTTCGACACGGGCCGCACGGTGCATGAGAACGTCGCGCCGCCCGCGCCGCCGCCGAACTTGACGGCGCGTTACTGCGACGCCGCGTATCGCGCCGCCGAGAATCACCACCGCCTGTCGCGCTCGATTTTCCCGCTCGACATCTTGCCCGTCGCGTGCGCCGACCTCGGCCCCGGCTCGCTCGCCACGCTGCTCGGCTCCGAGCCGGGCTTTGCCGAGCACACCGTTTGGTTTAACCCCGCGTTTGAGGATTGCGCCGAGCCGGAGCACTTGCCGCCGCTGCGCTTCGACGCAAACAACCAATGGTGGCGCGTCACCGAGGCATTGCTGCGCGCGTGCGTTGACCGGGCGCGAGGCTGCTACTTCGTCGCCGCGCCGGACTTGATTTGCAACATGGACATTTTGTCCTCGCTGCGCGGCGCGCAAACGTTGTGTATGGATATGTTGGAGCGCCCTGAGTGGATTGAACAAAAAATCCGCGAAATCAACGCGGTTTGGTTCGAGGCATACCGGCGCACTTATGACATCATCAGGCAACCCGACGGCAGCTCCGCTTACGGCGCGTTTTACATTTGGGGGCCGGGCAAGGTCTCCATGGTGCAGTGCGACGCCTCCGCGATGTTTTCCGCCGAAATGTTCCGCCGCTTCGTCGTGCCGGCGCTGACGGAGCAATGCGCGTGGCTCGACCACACGCTCTATCATCTCGACGGCACGCAGGCGTTGCAACATCTCGACGCGCTGTTGGAAATCGAGCCGCTGGACGCGCTTGAATGGACGCCGCAAGCCGGCATCGAGACCGGCGGCAACGCGCGCTGGCACGACCTGTACCGCCGCGTCCTCGCCGCTGGCAAGAGCGTGCAAGTGGTGGAGGTCAGGCCCGCCGAGATTGTCCCGCTGCTGGACGCCATCGGCAATCGCGGCGTGTATCTTCAAGTAAAATATCAGACCGAGCGCGAGCTGGAGGAAGTCGCGCGCATGGTGGAACCGTACTATTGATGCACCACTAACAGTGATGGCGGATATTTTTGCAAAATAACTGCTTGTATGCAGGTTTTTTTGGATTAAAGTTAGTGGTATGGTTGAAAGCGGTGAATTTGGTTCCATCCGGTCGCGTGCCGTCCGGTCGGCGCGGTGGGGATTTACCTTGATTGAATTGTTGTGCGTCGTGGGGATTATTGGCATCATCGGCTCGATGGCGCTAATGTCCGTCAAGGGTGTCGAGGGCCGGCGGTTGGTCAACAACACCTACGAACTGGCTGATTTGCTTCGCAGCGCCAGGGCCACTGCCATCGCGCAGAACGCCTACGTGGCGATTGGCTTTAACGATGACAGGTCAAATTCAAGCCCAAGCATAACCATAGCGACGTTCATTTCAAAAAACGGCCAGTCCATTTCCAGTAGCACATCGGATTATCAGTTGCTGAGTAAGTTAGTGGTGTTAAAAGACGTGAAATTTGCCGCCGTGGGAGGCTATTTGAACTCTCAAAAATTTCCTGATATAGACACTATCAATAACACGGATGTGTCGGACCTCACCATCCGGTTGGAGGTGAGCGTCAGCGGCAACAACCAGAATTTCACCCGCGCCATCGTCTTCAATCCGCATGGCGAACTGATGCAAGGCGACACACCGGTCCGTTGTCTAGGCATCGGCCTGCAATTCGCAAAGACATTTTCTGATGATAATGACACTGACGAGCAACGTTTGGGCGCGTTGCAAATTTCAGGTTTAAGTGGAAATATTTCGGTTTTTCTGCAATAGTACTGCCGAAAGATGTTATCATGAACCGTACCGTGAACAAACATGCGTTTTCACTAGTGGAAGTGGTGCTGGCCATCGGCGTCATGGCGTTTGGCCTGATGGTCATCATCGGGTTGCTGCCGATAGGCATGAAATCCAATCGCGACTCGACCGAGGAAAACCAAGCCGTCAGCATCATGCAAGCGGTCATCGCCGACCGTCAGGGGACTGATTATGACAAAGAATCCGCCATTTACGGCGTGCCGGCGCTTAGCGGCACGAGCGATAGCGCCCAGTGGAGTAGCGGGGATAGCGGGACGTGTTACGTTCTGGTGAGCGGCAGTGTCGTTCAGGTGAACGACAGCGTCACTTCGGAAGTGGTGGCGGATTCGCGTTACATGGTGATTTACACCTTGTATTCCGGCACCAATCTCATCGTCAGCGGCAACACTTCCCCAATCAACGCCATAATGAATATTCGGGTAAGCTGGCCGGCCCAGCAAACCCAGTCATCGTCAGCGGTGGAAACAACCGCGGTATTCACCTCGCCATGAAAACACTCGCGCATCAACGGAAGGGTTTCACGCTGGTGGAAGTGCTGGTGGCCGAGACGGTGTTTTTGGTGCTGTTGATAGTGGTGATGCAATTGGTGTTCGGCACCACCAAAATCACCCAACACCAAAAGCAGCAAATTGACGCGATGACAGAGGCGCGGCAGGCACTGGACCGGATGAAACTGGACTGGACCTCGCGGGTCAGGCGCGGGGATGTGGTGGCGGTGTTCGAGAAACGAAGCGGCAACGACGAGTTCCGGCTGCTGAGCCAGGTTTTTTCTTACGATAATAGCGACAATAGCGAGGCGCGCAAATCTCTGGCCGCCGTGTCTTACCGAATTAACGACGGCGCCGTTAGCACCAAACCGGAGCAGGTATTATTGCGCGGCGCGCTGGGTTACATCTGGCAAAGCAATACTCCCGATGACCCCAAACTACTTAAATTTCCGTTTTCCATGCCAAAATTTGACACTGATACAGCCATAAACAATTATGAAGTCATGGGGCAAAACGTGTTTCGCATGGAAATTTGTTTTTTGAGAAAAGTTTCGACTACCGCCGAGTCTCCCTATACCGTCGAACTCAACGATGTGCGGGAGAGCAATCCGGTGGTGCCTTACACGGGTGACAATATTGACGCGTTAAACCTGACTTCCGACCGGCTCTTGGGTGTGGTGGTGTGCGTGGCGGTGATTGGCGAGCAGGGAAAGAAAATATTAGGCGACGACCCGAGCGCCTTGGCCGAATTGGCAGAGCAACTTGAGGATGTAACCGCTGCCGACATGAACAACCGCATAGACCCCTTGGCCAAATGGACGGAAGCCATCGAGCAACCTGATTTCGCGTCCGGTGTGCCGCGTCCGGTGGTAGCCAGCATCCGCGTTTACCAGCGGGTTTTCTACGTCAGCGAATAATAATTCTCCTTCCGCGAAAATTCCCCTCTCGAAGAGGGGTGGCGGCGTGAGCCGACGGGGTGTTTCAGCGTTACAGGGCACTTGGTACCAACCGCTGAACTACTCCGTCACTGCGCGTCATCCCTTCACCGAAGGAGAAAACACTATTGCACCAGCGCGGGAGAACTTCGCCACGCGGCAATACCGTGTTGCACTAGGTGCGGCAGACCTTTCGCACGAACCATCACGGCCGCGCCGCTTCCGACATGGTCTTGATAAACAACGGGTTAACTTCCATGTCCGGCCACGCCTCGGTGCGGAATGGCGTCACCGGGAAGCCGGCGGCATTATACAGCGTCACCTTCGCCGGTGAGTTTTGCCACAGGTAACGCACCGCCTTGGGTTGCGGCACTTCCGGCGCGCGCACCACCACTTGCCGCCCGAAGACTTGCGCCGTCGCGGGATAAAACCGGTGGTCGTCGCCCGCGATTTCAAAACCCTCCGCCCGGTCTCCTTTCACCACCAAGTCGCCCTTAAACCCCGTGAACTCCACCACGATGCTGTCGCCGTCCGTCTTGAACGACTTCGGCACGGGGCTGCTCCCCTCCACCTCCTTTTGATACACGCGCTGCAACGCCGCCAACCCCGCGCGCCGCCCCACCACGTCCTTCTTGGGCGGATGAATCGTCTCCGCCGACCCTTCGTCAATCGTCACCACCAGCGGCAGCCGCAACTGTTTGCTCACCAATAATTGCGCCTCCCGCACGCGCATCCAGCCGTCGTCCTTGGGCAAGCTGAAGTTGGGCAACTGCACAATCACCCACGGCAACTCCGGCTCCCCGAAGAAGTCGCGCCACGATTGCACCAGCGTCGTCAACACCGGCGCGTAATCGCGCTTTGACCGCGTGTTGGCCTCGCCCTGGTACCACAACACGCCGGCGAATTTCACGTGCCGCAGCGGGTGGATGATGCCGTTGAACACACTGCCCGCGCCCGATTCCATGATGCCGACCTTCCCGCCCGCGCCTTGTTTCTCCCGCGCCCGCTCCCGCGCGGCGAACAGCGGATTATCCGGCAACGCCGCACGGAGCGCCTCCTCCGGCGTCCATTGCTCCGCCTGCGTGCCGCCCACCGCCGCCTGCACGACGCCCAGCGGCAGCCCCGCCTCCGGCTGCACCGTGCGCGCGAAATAATAGGCAACCGCGGAACAAAAAGCCCCGATGCGTTGCGGATTCAGCGGCTCCCACGCCAGCGCGCGGGAGTATTGACCCGCCGGCGCGAAGGCGAATTCCCCTGGCAACTTGCACACCCGCGCCAAGGGCAGGGGAGCGGCTTTTTTCTCGTTCGCGTTATCCGCCGATGCCGCCAGCGCCAGCACCATGTTGGATTGCCCCGCCGCCAGCCACACATCGCCAATCAGCACGTCCTTGAACGTCTTGCTCCCGCCGTCCCCGCTGACGGTCAGCTCCAGCGGCAACCCCGTCACCGTCAGCGCCGGCAACTCCGCCGACCACGCCCCCTGCGCGTCGGTTTTCACCCTGACCCCGTGCTCGCCGAGTTTCACCGTAATCTCACTGCCAGCCGCCGCCGCGCCCCAGACGACGATGGGGTACCCGTGCTGAATGACCATATTGTTTCCGAAATACTGCGCCACCACCAGTTCCGCCCGCGCGGGACAAATTCCAAATTCCAAACTGCAAATGCCAAATAAAACCCAAACTCCATATTTCAAAACCAGCGTCAGCGCCAGCGTTTTTGAAAATTGGCTATTGGTGATTTGAGCTTTAATTGGATTTTGGCTTCTGAAGTTTGGCGTTTTCATATGATAATTCTAAATACCCCATCAACGTCGGCGACAAATGCGGATGCCCCGCGTACACCGGCGCCCAGTAAAGGAACCGCCCCCGCCGTTGCGCCACCGCCGGCGGCAGGTCCCAATCATGCCGCGTGATATTGACCCGCCACGCGCGCGGTTGCAACGCGCCGCCGAACCGCCGGTTCACCAACTCGGCGGGCACGAACAACTCCAGCGTCCACCGCCCGCTCTGGGCATCCAACCGGCTCGCCACCCGCAGCGACTCTGGCGCCGGCACGTCGTAACGCCACAAACAGCGGTCGATAAAATCGCGCGTGAGCCAACCCTCCGCGTTCAACCGCGGCGCCTCCGTCAGCACGTAACATTTGACAAACACCTGCCCGCTGGCACTGACCTGAACCTCATAATACTGCCGGTGGTCGCCCGCTTGGTCGACGAACAACTCAAACGCGTCCTCCCGATACACCGGCTCGCCCGCCTTGGCGTAACCGAGCACCGGCGTCCGTTCCACCGCGCTAAACGTGACATACAACCCCTCCGCCGACCACAACATGCGCGTCTCCCCATCCTCGGCGGAAGCGGCGGAAAAGCGCAACACCGGCGCGCGTTGCCAAGCGGGTTCATCCAACACCCCGTCCACCGTCAACGGCTGGTCAGTGAACCACGCCACCCCGCGCGGCAACTCATTCGCCTGGCTGATTGCCAGCGTCAACCACAAGAATAACGCGAAGCCGCGCATACCACCTCAACGCCGCCGCCACCGGTACACCGTCAGCGTCGCCGCCCCCAGGCCCAGCAGCAGCCAAGTGGCCGGTTCGGGAATCACCAAGAATGACACACTCAGACCCGACGTATCGAAGAGAATGCCATCCGTGCCATACGAGGTGTCTAACTTCCATTGGTTCGTGTCATAGTTCAGCGTGATATTGCTCAAATCATAAGTACTCAGCTTCGCATCGGTTAATTCGCCCGACCCGCCGTACAAGCCGTTCAACGTTAGCAAATCATAAACACCATCGCTGAAATCACCGGCGTCGAGTAAATTAAAGGCCAGTAGTGTGTCCGCGTTCATCCTGAGTTTGCCTTCCACTGTCAGTTCATCCGAAACAGCGTCGCCTAGTTGCATATCAAATATCGCTCCCAGCCGCACATCAAAGTTAGCTGAAAACGTCGTGCTCCCTACTTCATCACCACCAACGATAATAGTGCTTCCCACCGCTTTGGTCGTCACAAGCCCGGCTACCGAACCAGCGCCAAACTTCGCGCCATCAGCAATGTCGACCGCGCCTACTACGTTGCCGTCAATAATCAGCGTGCCGGTGGCGGCGGAAACTTTCCCCGTGGAAGTGGCATCACCTTTGATAATCAATGCCCCGCCGCCATACTTGTTCAATATCCGCGCAGTATTGCCACTGCTAACAGCACTCTCCGTGACGGTCAAGGTTTGGTCATTTATCGTAATATTTCGATTGGCACCGGCGGTGCTGGAACCCAAATCCAATGAACCTACCGTCAGGTTATCACTTCCGACAAACACCATGTCATTGCTTAAATCAACGTGATTGGCAAGGATTAAAGCGCTGCCGGTGGTATTATCCAGTTGTCCCCCAGTGGTCCACACTAAATTACCCGTGCTCAAGGCATTGGCAGAACCAATATTTAACAGTACAGCAGAAGCACCCACATATCTGGTCTCTCCCATGTATGAATTACTACCAGAGAGAGTCAGCGTACCTCCGATGCGTAGCAACAACGTGGCATTGCCAGAAATGTTGCCACTGACGATGGTGTTTTTACTGCTATAAATAGATTGTACCCCACCGGTTCCCAGCACCAAATTGGCGCTGAATATCACATCCGCGCCTGTAATGCCAAGTCCATAAACACTTGTGGTAGTGCCAGTCCCCTCGATGGTAAATGCCGCGTCATTGACCGATGAAATATTATAATCACTACCGAGTATCATAATGCTGGATAACGTCATATTCGAGTTCAACACGGGAATTTTGTTGCCGGAATTATTATTAAAACGCGCTGTATCACTAGTGGTGAGAGCAGACGCCCAGTTAACTACATTGTTAATATCATTGTCAACACCGCCTGTTGCAGTATTTTTCCACCACTCGGAAGTGCTCGCGTGAACGGTACCAATCATCAGCATACGAAGGCAACTGACGACGATTAAACTTTTATTCATAACGTCTCCAGCGTAAGAAACCGCCGGAGCTTTCACCATAGAAGAAACGTCCCTTTTTTTGACTTTTTCAACCAGCTTTACCGCGTCGGACTCGAAAACGCCGCCGCCACCGGCACACCGTCAGCGTCACCGCCCCAAGGCCGAGCAACAACCAAGTGGCCGGTTCGGGAATACTCAGATACACTTGCAAACTGTTGCCATCCAGCCGAAACCCATTTGTGCCCATAGCCGTATCAATACTATCCGCCAAATTTCCTAATGCTGAAATACCACTAAGGTCAATCGCGCGTCCACTTTGAAACGTGCCCCAATCCAACAGCGAAAACCAATCATCTCCCGTAAACGTACCGTCCGTGGACAAGTTAATATTCAAAGCGGCAAGTGTCGCTTGCTGGCCTCCTAATTGACTGGTGATGGAAAGTCCCTTGGTAAAGGTGCTGTCCAATTCAAATGCCAATGATGACGAAGTGTTTAGGTTAAGAGTGGTAAGGGTGCCTGTGCCGCCAATACTGCTTAAACTCACATCGTATCTTCCATCAACCGTTCCATTGATTAGCAAAGTACCTGCCGATACGGTACTATTGGAACCGAGTTTGGCCTCACCGGCCATCACCAAAACGCCTTCCCCTATCTTGTTCAAGGCACCAACTAATTCCATATCATGCACGGTCAATCGATTTTGAAGTACGCTGATAGTCCGAGTAGCGGCAGTGGTTATTTTGCCGGTAAATTCCAAATCATCGCTGCCTATAAAATATAGGTGCTGATTCAGGCTAACGGCGTTGGCGATAATCAGTTTGCCACCGGAAACATTATTCAATCGGCCGTTACTATTGTTGATATTCCAAGTAAACGTGCCAGTTCCCAGCACTGTGCTATTGCCTAAATTAAGGGTCAACGAGGTATTGGAGTTGGCATTAAAGCCCCCGGTGAGGGCGTTATTATTACCGGTCAAAGTAAGTATCCCGCCGTTTACCCCTGTTAACATCAAATTACTGGCACCTGAAATATTGCCGCTGAGAGTGATGTCTTTACTGCTGTAAATATATTGAGTCTGACCCGCTCCGGCTCCAAAATGCAAATCAGCACTTATCTTAATGACTGCGGCGGCCTGAGCGGCAGTCTTAATGGCCGTGGTGGCCGTGTCGGTACTCACCAAAGTCAGCACCGCATTGTTGGTGGAAGAAATTATGTAACCATCACCCGCGTTGAACAGCAGCGAATCAACTGTCGTCGAAGCCGTGACCACCACATTCTTGTTCGTTGGAGCAGCGTTAAACCTCGCTATGTTATTTGTCACATCGCTGGCCCAATTCGCAACAGTATTAAAATCGCTACTGGTAGTGCCATTCCATGCGACTTCCGATTGCGCCAGCGTCATGTTCGTCAACATAATGTTTACCAGCATACAAAGGCAGCCAATGCCGATTAATATTTGTTTATTCATAACGTCCCCAGCGTAAGAAACCACCGCTGCTTTCACCATAGAAGAAACGCCCCTTTTTTTGTCTTTTTCAACCAGCTTTTACCGCGTCGGACTCAAAAACGCCGCCTTGACCTTCGACGAGGAAATATCCGACCGCATCATCGCGCGATACACTTTGGGTGAGACCTCGAACTCTTTCTTAAAGGCCCGCGAAAACGCGCTGCCGCTCTCGAACCCGGCGGCGTCCGCGATTTGTTCCAGCGTGCTCACCCCGTCCAGCATCAGCTCCTTCACGCGGTCGAACTGCATCTGCGTGAACGCTTCCTGCGGCGACATCTTTCGCACTTTGTGAAACAGTCGCCGCAAATGCGTCACCGACACGTGCACCGCGTCCGCCACCTCCTGAATGCTCAACCCCCGCGCCAAATTCGCCTGATACCACGCCTGCGCCTCCGCCACCTTGCTCGTGGTAAAGTCCGCCGCCACACCAAACTCTTGCTGCGGCAACAACTGGAACAACAACAGCGTCAACTCCAGCGCCACGATGTTGTACACCAGCGGCGCGAGCACATCGTTTTTCTTTTTCGCCGTCTGGCACCGTTGATACCACAACACCGCCTGCCGCACATCCACCGCCCGCACCGGCGCGACGCGCCAGCCCGTCCGGCCAAGCAAATGGCGCAGTTGGAAATACGCTTCGTCAAAATGAAAGACGATAATATTGCAAACATCCTGTGGCTTGCCCCGGTACGCGTACATGGCCTCCGACCCGCACGCCACCAGCACCGGCGCGCGCAACCGCTGTTCCCGCACCTTGCCCCCCTCCCGCACGCACAAGCTGCACTCGCCGCTGACGATGAACTGGAAGGCCCATTCCTTGCGTGAATGTATCGGCATATGCGGTTTCCGCCCGAAGTGCCGCTCGCCCCGATTGCTATATAATAAAAACATAACCGTCTCCCGTTATTTGTTTTTCGTCATCATGATTTTGGCAACAACACCTCGTACACTTGGCAGCGCCCGCTTTGGTTGGACGTGAACGTCAAACTCTCGCCGCCGAGCGTGACCAATGGATGCGCGTGGGCGTCCTGATTTTCAATCGTGGTGTTGTGCCGACACAAGCGCCGCACCCGCTGACCGTCAGCGGCGGCGAACGGGTCAAGCAGCGAGATAAACCCGTCCGGTTGGTCGGCGAAAATCCGTCGTCCGTCCGGCGCGCCGGTGGCGTGCCAAAATTGAATCCCCGCGACACTGGTCTCCCACAGCAATTTCCCACCCCAATCGCGTGCCGCCACAAACGCCCCGCCAGCCCGCCCGCCATGATAAACAATCCCGCCGCCGTCCGCCGTCCAATTCTCATGCGCCCGCCATTCCCCCGGCGGTTCCGGTGACAACGGGCGGCACGGCGTTCCCGACACCGCTCGCGAGTCCAGACACCAAATGCGGTTGCGCGGCGGATGGTCGCTGTCAGCGGCAAAACCCTCGCGATTGAAAATAATCCGCCCGCTGCCAGTCGGGTCGAACTGCACGTGCGTCACCCAAAACGGCGTCTCCGCCGCCAGCCGCGCCGCGCCGCTGACGGTGTCGATTAAATAAATGCGTGAGGTTAATTTTTCCCGCTCCATGCGCGCCGCGACCATGCGCATCTGCGTCCATTGATTATCAGCGTCATCGGCAAAAGCGCGCGGGTCGGTCAGCGGCACGCACAACAGCCGTCCGTCCGGCGAGATATGATTAAACGCGCCGACCCAGCCGTTGGGGATTTTCCATAACAACTCCTCGCCGTCACGGTCAGCGTCGATGTTGGTGAAAAAAAACGCGTCATCCCGCGCGTAAAAAACGCGATTGCATGCCGCGTCGAGGCACGGCGAGGACTTCGCCAATCCGCGCCCGCTGCCTTGCGGATAAACATAGCTTTTTAACAAGCCGCTGACATTGGCGGTGAGCTGGCGAATGGCCCCGTTGCGCCGGTCAATGGCGTAAAGATTCGGCTGCCCATCGCGGTCGGAAATAAACACCAACCAACGGTCATCCGCCGTCACACTTGGGCTGGTGAAGTACAAATGCTGATTATTATGCCAGCCATCCGTCCACTGAATCACCGTCGCGCCGGTGGCGGCATCCCGATAAGTTGAGCGTTCTGTTTTCATCTATACACCGTCATGTTTTACCTGTAAAACATACATCGGCGCGGCGCCGGCGCACCATAGGTGAAACGCACGGGAACTTGACATTTTCGACATTTTCGGCACCCCACCGTGAACAATGAATATTTCCCTTCCGTGAAGGGGAATTGATTTACTGCTTCGCAAGAAAAGATATTGCCTCTCGACGGCTTTGCGCGAGACTTTATGGTCTATGCAAGAAATTTTACTAGCGACGGGAAATGCGAAGAAAGGCCAAGAGTTGGCGGAGTTATTGGGTGAGGGGTGGACGGTGTGGACATTGCGGGATTTTCCTAAAGTGCCGCCGGCGATTGAGGACGGCGACACGTTCGAGGCGAACGCGGTGAAGAAGGCGCTGGCATTGACCATCACCGGCAGCGGTTTGATTTTGGCGGATGATTCGGGGTTAGAGGTGGACGCGCTCGGCGGGGCGCCGGGGATTTTTTCCGCGCGGTACGCGGGGGAACCCGCTGACGATGCGAGAAATAACGCGCTGCTGCTGGAAAATCTCGCCACCGTCAGCGATGCGGAGCGCGGAGCACAATTCCGTTGCGTGCTGGCACTGGTGGCCGGCGGGAAACTGTTCAGGACGTTCGAGGGAATTTGTCGCGGCCAGATTTTGCGAACGCCGCGCGGGACGAACGGCTTCGGTTATGACCCGCTGTTCGTGCCGGACGGTTACGCGGCAACTTTCGCCGAATTACCCGCCGCAACCAAGCACATGCTCAGCCATCGCGGGCGAGCGACACGACAACTGCTGGAATTTTTGCACCCGCCAGACCGGGGCTGACGCTACGTTCGTCTAGTAAATTTCATACAACAGACATTGTGCGAATTAAATATAACCAGTTCATTGAATATCTTTTTCTTAAAAGAATATTCATAATCTAATCCCCAATTAAAAACTAAGCCGCAACCAAATGTTGTGGTTTTGGCAACGATAGCCCATCCTCTTTGATGGCGTCAATATTAATTCCAACGATGTCATGCAACTGACGCAAAACTTCCTCTTCCGTGTCTCCGTGACAACATGGTCCCACCAGCGGCGGAGCCGAACCAACAAAACATTGGTCTTCATAACTCCACTCAATTACCTTCGCATAATCCTTAACAGCATAACTATTCATTAGACACCTCCTCTATCGCTCGCCTGATTTCCTTTTCTTGGTAGTGATGCAAGTCATCACCATCATGCCCGGACACAGTCAGACTTACCGAACCGGAATTATTTTTAAAACGCCGATGACTGCCCTTGCAACGGCTCAATACAAAACCGGCCCTATACAAATCCCTAACTCCTTCCCTGACCTTCCTTGGCATGACTTTAACTACTAGCTAAAAGTTCTGCCTTTACAAGCGGTTTTTTGAACCGCAAAAATTTGGCATTTGATGCCGGTAAAACCGATACACAAATCATGCTTTTGAAATATACATTACAATTTTTAGCTAAATGAAGCAACTGATACCGACTGGCCGCTGAAAACGCCGTTATTTCTCCCCTTAAACTCCCCTTCATCGGTATCACGAGACCGGGTTCTTTGAAAACCACCCAATCCAGTCGATGCTTGGCGAATGGCTGTTATCGGCTTATTGCCACAGATTCGTGTGTGCTCTTTCAGAGCTCTCGAAACTGCCAAAGTTTCAGCGTTGGATGTCCGCGCTCCATAATTCCCCTTCCGAATTACCCTCGCGCCGGCACGCGAAACGCCCGCCGCACTTCCGGAGCTTCCATCTCCCCGCGCAATGCCGACCGGTATACCTTCGGCGCCACGCCAAACTCTTTCTTGAACGCCCGCGAAAACGCGCTCGCGCTCTCAAACCCCGTCGCCTCCGCCACCGCTTCCAACGAGTAACCGCTGTCTAGCATCAATTCCTTCGCCCGCTCAAATTGTACCCGCGTGAACGCCTCGCGCGGCGATACCCGCCGAATCTTGTGAAACAACCGCCGCAGGTGCGTCGCCGACACGTGCACCGCGTCCGCCACCTCTTGAATGTTCAGCCCACGCGCCAGATGCACTTGATACCACGCCAGCGCCTCCGCCACTTTGTTCGCCGCGAAATCCGTCGTCTTGTTCAACTCCGTTTTGGGCAACTGCCGGAACAGCATCGTCGTCAACTCCAGCGCCGCCACCTCATACACCAGCGGCGCCAGTATATCCGTCCGCCGCTTCGCCTCACGGCAACGCCGGTATAACTCCCGCGCCAACCGCAGCTCCCCCGCGTAGATTTGCACCACCCGCTGACCGCCGTCGCGCAGCAAATGCCGCAGGTGGTAATAGGCCTCGTCGAAATGAAACACCAGCACCTCGCACCGGTCCCCCGCCTCACCGCCGTAGGCGTGCATCGTCCCCGGCGCGCTCACCACCAGCACCGGCCCCTCCAACCGCCGCTCGCGCACGCCGCCCTTTTCGCGCGTTTGCAACGTGCACATCCCCGACAAAATGAACTGAAACGCCCATTCCTTGCGCGAATGCATCAGCACGCGGTGGTCCCCGCCGTAGCGCCGCTCACCCTCGTTGCAATATAATAAAAACATCCTCGCACCTATACTCACCGTGAGCGGAAATGTCAACATCTTGGCTGTTTTTCCTATGGTTCCCGCGCCGGTGAACTGCAATCATGGCCGCGGTAAAATTATCATGAGCAACGGGAGCGTCCAGACTGGTTTCAGCCTGACCGCGCATGGTCGAAAAAACAATGCGCCCCGCGCCTTTTCCCTCGTCGAATTGCTGGTCGTCCTCGCCATCATGACGCTCATTGGCGCCGCCACCGTCATCGGCATCGCCCAATTCAACCATGGCCGCGCCCTGACCACCGCCGCCCACGCCGTCGCCGACTTTCTCGACCACGCCCGCGCTTACGCCCTCGCCAACAACACCTACGTCTGGGTCGGCTTCGGCGAGAACGGCGGCGCGGTGCTGCTGCTCGCCGTGGCCTCGCGGGACGGCTCCCGCTACGACCCCGATGAACCGGCCGGCGCGCCCTTGTCAAATTATTGCCCGCTCACGCAAACGAGCAAACTCCTCAAGCTCGACCGCCTCCGCCTCGCCGCCACCAACCGCGCCACCACCGCCGAGGCCAACGAGCCGCCGCGCCCTCCCGTGCCCACCGTCTATCAACTCGGCGCCGACGCGTTCGCCAGCGACGCGGACGGCGCGCCCAACCCGCTGACCTTCACCTATCCCCTCGGCTCCGTCGCGCCACGGTACGAGTTTGTCAAAATCGTCGAGTTCAACGCGCTCGGCGAAGCCAGCAAAATCGGCGAAAACACCTTCAACGGCCCCGGCCCGCAAGACTTCATGGAAATCGCGCTCCAGCCGACCCAGGGCAACTCACCCGCCGTCGCCATTCAAATCGAGGGCTTCACCGGCGCCATCAGGATATTCTTCCCATGAACCGCCCGCGCGCCACCGCCGCCTTCTCGCTCGTCGAGGTCACCGTCGCGCTCGGCATCGCGTCATTCGCGTTGCTGGCCGTCTTCGCCTTGCTGCCCGCCGGCATCGGCGCACACCACTCCGCCATGCAACAAACCGCCGCCGCCAATCTCGCCACCGCCATCACCGCCGACTTGCGCTGCGCCAAAAACTCCGCCTCGCCCCGCTACGGCCTCGACCCCGTCGCCACCGCCGCCGAGACGCTCTACCTCAGCGAGTACGGGGCCAAGGTGGACTCCCCGGAAGACGCCAGCTTCAAGGCCGTCGTCACCCTCACCACCAGCGACACCACCCGCCGCGCCACCTCCGGCACCGTCGTCGTCAGTTGGCCCGCCATCGCGCCGCGCCCGGTCGGCGCTACCACCGTCTTTATTTCCTTGGACCGCAACTAACCGATATGAGCCGCCACCCGTCAGCCCCCGCCGCCCGCCGCGCTTTCACGCTGGTTGAAATCATGGTCGCGCTCGCTGTGCTGTTGCTCATCGTCGTGTTCATCTCGCAACTCACCAACAACGCCAGCCGCACCGTCGTCAGCAGCGGCAAACAAATTGACGCCGACACGCAGGCGCGCGTCATCTTCAACCGCCTCGCGATGGATTTCTCCCGTATGCCCAAACGCGCCGACCTCGATTACGCGCTCAAATGCCCCGCCGACCCGCAGCCCGGCAATGACCGTTTCGCCTTCTACTCCGAGGCCTACGGCTATTTCCCCCCTGACAACCGTCCCGCCGCCGCCGAGAAATCCCCGCTCTCCCTCGTCGCCTATCAAATCGCCGACGACCCGCTCCTTGGCGCGCCCACGCCCGTCCTGCGCCGTTTGGCCAAAGGCCTGCGCCGCGCCCCCGCCGCCGCTGACGCTCCCGTTTACCTCCCCGTCAAACTCCTCGACCAATGGAACAACCTGTTCACCGACTCAGCCGACTACAAAACCATCGGCGCCCAAGTCTTCCGCCTCGAATACGCCTACCTCCTCAAACCCACCGCCAGCGCCCCCGCCCGCCTCTCCGTCACCCCGTGGCGCGCGCCCCGCGTTACTGCCGATGGCTTCCGCGATGTCGCCGCCCTCGTCGTCACCCTCGCCATCCTCGACCACGCCAGCCGCCAAATCGTCACCAATTATACCGCGCTGACCGCCGCCCTCCCCGACGCCGTCGAGGACGTCAACCTCACCGACACCCAAAACACCAAAACGCTCGCCAACACCTGGGGCGAAATCATCAAGGCCCCCGACTTCGCCGCCGTCGCGCAAATCCCCAAACCCGCCGCCGCCGCCGTCCGCGTGTATGAGCGGTATTTCTACCTGGAGGACACGCCGTGAAAATGATTAATTCCCCTCTCGTAGAGGGGTGGCGGCGTAGCCGACGGGGTGTTTCAGCGTTCGTGGGCATAAAGCTGCGATGCTTAATCAATCCAAACAAATATAATACCCGCGGCTCCGCCCTGGTCATCATCCTCGCCTTCACCGTCTTGTTGACCGGTCTCATCATGGCGTTCTTCATGCGCGCCGTCAGCGAGCAAAAAAGCTCCAGCGGCAACACCAACCGCCTCAAGGCCGACCTCTTCGCCCAAAGCGCCGCCGACCTCATCATCGCCGACCTCAAGGAAGAAATCGTCCAGGGTTCCGACATGGAACCCACCGTCAGCGACCTCACCAAACTTTATTTCCCAAAAACCCCCGCCGATATGCTCCCCAAGCGCGGCGGCAATCCCGCCGTCCCCAACCCCCTGCAAGACCCCGTCCCCAACCTCATCCGCACCAGCCATCGCGACGACACACTCGCCTCCGCCGTCAGCTCCACCACCTCCACCCACGACGGACGCCTCGTCAAACTCTCCCGTTGGAACCAGCACTACCTCATCCCCCGCCAAAACACCGACGCCCCCACCGACTGCACCCCCGTCGCCGCCTTCATTCCGCCCGACTGGATTTTCGTCACCACCGCCGCCGACAGCCGCCAAGTCCTCACCGCACCCGACCCGCAAACCATCGGCCGCTACGCCTGCGCCATCTATGACGAAGGCGGGTTGCTCGACCTCAACGTCGCCGGTCACCCCCCGCTCACCGACGAACAAATCGGCGTGAAAGGCTCCCTCGCCCTCGCCGACCTCACCGTCCTCACCGGCACCGACAACCAACCGCTCATCACCACCAGCGCCATCAACGCCCTGGTCTCCTGGCGCAACCACGCCACCATGCGCGGCGACGCCGGCGCCTCCGCCTCCGCCGATAATTTCCTGAACTACTACGTCGGCACCGGCACCCTCGCCGCCACCGCCACCAACGGCCTGCTGACCGTCAACCCCCTCCCCCACAACAACCGCACCGACCAAGCCTTCACCAGCCGCCAATCCCTCATCCGCTTCCAACGCGCCACCCCCGGCTTCAGCCCCGACGCCCTCCAATTCCTCACCCACTTCACCCGCGACCTCGAACAACCCTCCTTCCGCCCCGACCCCGCCCGTCCGCGCAACCTCGCCTACCAACTCAAATCCGCCAACCAGACCAATGGCTACGGCGGCAACGACACCTACGACCCCGCTGACAGTCCCCCCCTGCAACAGCGCATCAACCCCGCCTTGCTCAAAATCACCGGCACCGACGGCCAGCCCCTCCTCAAACGCCGTTTCCCACTCAGCCGCCTGTCCTTGCTGAAACACGATGGCGACGCCGCCTTGATTAAGAAATACTTCGGCCTCGTCTGGAACCCCGCCGAGGCTTGTTGGAATTACAACGCCAGCGACAACGGCCCCGCCCAGGTCGACCAGCAAATCCTCAAACTGGATGAAATCACCGGCCGTGAACCCAATTTCTTTGAAATCCTAAAGGCCGCCATCCACTGCGACTCCCTCGGCAAGCAGCATGGCGGCAACGACCTCGGCGGCTCCCCCACCCGCTTCATCGAGACCACCAGCGCCGCCAGGGACGGCTCCGTCAACTACCACCTGCTGCAAATCGGCGCCGCCATCATTGACCAGTACGACGGGGACAGCTACCCCACCACCATTTGTTTCGGCGACAAGGACGGCAACCCGAAATACTTCCACGGCATCGAGGACCTGCCCTACCTCTACGGCTGGAACGTCATCTACTACCCCACCAAACAACTCACCGCCGCCGACCTCACCGGCGCCGCCAAGGACCACTTCCCCGCCGGCGGCACCCCGCTCTACGAAGTTTCCGCCATGCTGCACCCCATCGTCTGGAACCCCCACGCCCCCTCCGCCACCACCGCCGCCGCGCCCAACGAATTCCGCATCACCACCGCCTCCATGACCGCCGGCAACATCACCACCAACATCCGCCCCACCTCCCGCTCCTCCACCAAAGTCCACGACAACAACGACAACACCAAAAACTGGCGCCTCGCCTGGTGGTCCGATGAATTTGACGCGCGCGGCACCGGCATCACCAACAACCCGTTCCCCCTCGCCAGCGCCACCCCCTACCACGCCACCATCAACCCCGCCAATTCCCTCGACTTCAAAACCGCGCCCGCCACCACCTTCCGCGAACCCTACCGCCTCTACGCCGCCGGCGACCCCGCCGGCGCCGACACCCAAGCCTCCCAGGCCCTCGCCCCCCTGGCCACCGACGGCACCGACTTCTGGCCCGCCACCCCGCCCGAAGTCATCGGCTTTTACCTGGGCAAAACCTGGGCCGGCCCCCTCCGCGTCAGCGGCACCCACTACTTCGACCTCGGCTCCTTCTGCAACGGCAACGACCTCACCCTTTCCCTCAAATACAAAAACCCCTACCCCACCGGCCCCGCCTACCTGACCTACAGCGTCATCGAATGCGTCTACCTCGCCGCCAGCCTCAACTCCGGCAACCTCAGCGCCATCGCCGCCGGCACCGACCGCCTCGGCGCCCGCACCGGCATCCTCACCGACCCGCGCAACGACCGCTGGGGCACCGCCACCATCCGCATCACCCCGTTCCCCGCCACCAACACCTACACCACCACCCCCGCCGACGAAACCTACTACTTCCCCCAAGCCCAGCCCACCACCCTCGCCCCATCGCTTAACGAAATCTACCGCCTCCTCGGCGACAACTCCGGCAGCCGCCCCAAAGCCCCCATGTGGAAAAACAACAACCAAGCCCCCTCCGACCTCGAAGCCAACCTCACCCACATCCCCGGCGCCAGCGGCAACTTTAACACCCAACCCGCCCCCGGCGGCAAATTCTTCTACGCCGACCCCGACGGCATCATCCGCCGCGCCATGGGCGGCAGCTACCACGGCACCCCCACCGGCCTCCCCCTCATCACCAACAACCACCCCAGCCGCCCCCTCATCCTCAACCGCCCCTTCAAATCCGTCACCGAACTCGCCTACGCCTTTCGCGGCCTCGCCTGGCGGCAAATCGACTTCACCAACCCCGAAAGCGGCGACAGCGCCCTGCTCGACGCCTTCTGCCTGAATGAACTCAGCGCCACCGCCACCCCGCCCCTCGTCGCCGGCCGCCTCAACCTCAACACCCGCCAACCCCAAGTCCTCGCCGCCCTCATCCGCGGCGTCGCCAAAGACTCCGCCACCTACCTCACCACCGCCGAAGCCCGCCGCGCCGCCACCGCCCTCGTCCTCTGGACCTCCGACACCACCACCCTCAGCGGCACCACCCCCGCCAAAGGCCCCCTGCGTAACCGCGCCGAACTCGTCGGCAAATACCTCACCCCCGCCCCCGCCGCCGAAATCGCCGCCACCAACCTCGGCAGCAACAACCTCAGCGCCATGAAAACCTATCGCGGCGACCTCGTCTACAGCGGCTACAGCTCCCTCCTCAACTCCGGCACCGCCACCGACGCGGTCTTCACCGACGCCGCCGACTACGCCATCGCCCGCCGCCGCGCCAGCGTCCTGCGCGCCCTCGCCGACTCCGGCAACGTCCGCGTCTGGAACCTGCTCATCGACCTCATCGCCCAAACCGGCCGCTACCCCGCCAACGCCACCGACCTAAGCCACTTCAACATCGAAGGCGAAACCCACCTCTGGCTCCACCTCGCCATCGACCGCCTCACCGGCGAAGTCATCGCCAAACAAATCGAACCCATCTATGAATAAACTCACCGCCACCCTCCTCCTCCTCCCCCTCCTCACCACCGGCCTCCGTGCGCGCCCCCCCCTCCCCTCACTACCGCCCCCCACCCCGCCCCTCCCGCACCGCCAACCCGCCGTGGCCCAATGGAGCATCCTCTACCGTTACTCGGCGGATAAAAAAAAACCACCCACCGCCCGCCGTCCCGCCCCCGAACGCATCATCAAAATCACCATCAGCAAAAACCAAACCACCTTCCACGAACAAATCCACTGGCAATCCGGCCAAACCGCCGAACAATGGATTTACCAAGGCCGCAGCCTCGGCACCACCCCCGGCAGCGCCGAAATCAGCGCCAATCCACTATCCACCGAAGCCGACCTCATCGACTACCGCCGCACCGATTTCCCCGAACTGACCTGGCTATCCCTGACCCACTACCGAGGCGTCGCCGACTTTGAAGGCAAACCCGCATACCTCTTCACCCAAGACCTCGGCAACGGCCGCCAACGCCACGCCTGGCTCGCCCCCGACACTCAATACCCCCTCTTCACCACCGACGGCGAAATAGAACGCCATTACCACTACCACCCCACCCCCGTCCCCCCGCCAACTCCCCCCGCCCACTACCTAAAACTCTTCACCCAATGGGAAAAACACACCAACCAACTCGCCACCCCCGCCGCCCGCCCATAGCGAATGGAGCGCGGACCTCCAAAGCGCCCCAACGCTGAAACACCCCGTCGGCCCCGCCGCCACCCCTCTTCGAGAGGGGAATTGAACTATTAAAAAACTCCGCGTCTCAGCGGCTCCGCGCGAACCAACACCTCCTTCGGGACGCTGGTGAAGGTGGCTTGGTTGTTACCTACGTACTCCAGCAAGTCCAACGCCCAATAGTGGCGGCCATCGGCGGTAGTCGGGACGTAGGCGGCGAAGTTATAATGGCTGTTCATAATATTTGGCTAACGCCAGAAAAAATAAGGGAACCCGGCGATTATGTTAAGTGACCTGTTAGCTTAAACTGGGAAAATATTGGCCGCCATTGGTGGCCCGAAAATGATTTTCGGGAAACCATCGACGGTTTTCGGGAAGTCCCCAACCGTTTTCGGGAAGTCCTCAACCGTTTTCAGGAAGTCCCCAACCGTTTTCAGGAAGTCCCCAACCGTTTTCGGGAAGTCCCCAACCGTTTTCGGGAAGTCCCCAACCGTTTTCGGGAAGTCCCCAACTGTTTTCGGGAAGTCCCCAACTGTTTTCGGGAAGTCCCCAACTGTTTTCGGGAAGTCCCCAACCGTTTTCGGGAACCCGGTAATGATTTTCGGGAAGCCGATAAGAGCCTGTTGCGGCAGACCATGAACGCTGAACTACCCCGTCCGCATTCGCGGCCACCCCTTCACGGAAGGGGAATTTGCTCACGCAGGGCATGGTCGATGAGGATTGCCTCAGCGTGAGAGATTCCCCTCTCTTAGAGGGGTGGCGGCGGAGCCAACGGGGTGTTTCAGCGTTGGCGCTCAATTCTCCTTGATAAACTCCGCCACCTTCTCCGCCAGCTTGGCTCCGGCCTCTTTCCTGAGCTTGTCCCAATCCAAGGCCCGCTCGCCTTGGTGTTGTTGCAGCACCTCCGCCCACGCTTTCAAGCACAGGCCGGTGTTCACGCGATTGGCGTCGAGCTTCTTCGCCGCCACGATTTTTTTCAGCGCGAGGTATTGGCCCAGCGAGATGCCTTGGTCGGGGCTGACGGGCCAGACCAGTGCGTTGGCGTTGCCGGCGAAGACCACGGTGTTGGGCCGGTCCAGCAAACTTTGCTCGAATTGCTCCCAGTCGCGGTCCGTGAACCCCAGCGCGCGCAACACGCCCTTGGCCATGACCAGATTGCCCTCCGGGTTCATGTGCACGCCGTCCACCGTCAGCGGCCCGTTGCCGGCTTTCAACGCGGCCCAGCAATCGGCGTTCAAATCGGCCAGCGGCAAATCGCGCTCCTGCGCCAGCGCGCGCAGGAAATCATTGTATCCGGCCAGCTTCTCATTGTCAGCGTTGTCCTGCTCGCGAATCGGCGTCGCGGTCAGGATGACTACCTTGACGCCTTTCGCCGTCGCCTGGTCCACGATGGCGGTGATGTTTTTCTGATAACTCTCCAAGTCAACCCCGTTGGCGCCGTGCCACACGTCGTTGACGCCGCAACTGAGCGTCATCCACGTCGGTTTCTTGTCCAGCACGTCGTTGTCGAGGCGCGCCAGCATATTGTTGGACTTGTGCCCGCTGATGCCCGCCGGATACGGCTTGACCTTGACCCCGGCGGACTCCAGCCCGGCCACAATCAAATGCACGTAGCCGCCCGTGTTTGTCCAGCCCTGCGAGGTGATGGAATCACCGAGGAAGGCGATGCTGTCGCCGTTTTTGACCAAGATTTCCGCGTTGACGCTGCCGGTGACCAAGGTCAAACCGGCCAGCAATGACCAGAGTTTTCCAATATTCATAGGCGCGCATTGTGCCACACTCGCCGGCGGTGGCAAATCTTTTTAGCTTCCCCGCTGTTAGCAGTGGCAGCGTTGACGCCGGCCTCCCTCCACCGCCCATGCCCCTGCGTGAGCTAATTCCCCTTCCGTGAAGGGGTGGCCGCGGAGCGGACGGGGTAGTTCAGCGGTAACAGGGACTTCACCCCAAACGATGAACTACCCCGTCGCTCCGCGCCACCCCTTCACGGAAGGGGAATTATGCTGCGCTTAACGGGATAGAACCTCTTTTTAGCTTTGGATTTTTCCGCCGCTGCCCTATGTTAGCGACCCTGTGATGCAACCCAACACCGCGCGATTCCGGTTCCCCGGCCTGTGGCTGGCACTGACGCTGACCCTGACAGCGTGCTCGCGCGTGGAGTTGCCGCGACGCGAGCACTTCCCCTTGCCCGCCGATGTTGACACGGTCAACGTCAGCGGCTCCGCCGGCGCGACCTTCATCGCCACCAACGCCGGCGAGCCGACCAGTTTCAACCCGCTGGTGTTGCAAGACGCCACCTCGGCGGAGATTGTCAGTTACATGCT
>JAISCS010000063.1 GCA_031265365.1 Verrucomicrobiales bacterium | reverse complement strand
TTTCCGCCGCCTCGTCGCCGCGCAAGCCCGCCGCCAGCGCCGCCGTGAAAAACGCGATGACCGTGTCGCCCGCGCCGGACACGTCATACACTTCCTTCGCCTTGGTCGGCGTGTGATACACCGCGCCGCCGGGCTGGTAAAGCTTCATCCCGTGCTCGCTGAGGGTGACGAGCAGATACGGCAGGCTCCAGCGTTGCAACAAATCCGCGCCGATTTCATCCAGCGGGCGCGCGCTGTTGTCCACGCCCCGCACCGCGCACGCCGCGTAAGCCTCGGTGCGATTCGGCTTGACCACCGTCGCGCCGCTGAAATTCAGCGGGTTGTTCGGGTTCGGATCCACGCTGATAATGCGCTTCCGGCCGCCGGCGACCAACTCGTCAAAAATCTCCTGCACGACAAACCCCTTCGCGTAATCCTCGACAATCACCGCGTCGAAACTCGGCAACACCCGGCGCAAAAACGCGCGGATTTTTTGCCCCTCCCCCGGCGTGAACGTCAACCTCGCCTCACGGTCCACGCGCACCACCTGCTGCGTCCGCGCGATGATGCGCGTCTTCACAATCGTCGGGAACTTCTTGCTGGTGAACAACCCCTGGGTCGCCATCCCCGCCCCGCGCAACAACGCCGCCAGCCGCTCGCCGGCGGCATCCGCCCCGCGCATCCCGCACACGCTGACACTGACGCCCAATTCCGCCAAATTCCGCGCCACATTCGCCGCGCCGCCTGGGAAAAACGTCTCCTTCTCCACATGCACCACCGGCACCGGCGCCTCCGGCGAAATGCGCGACACCCTCCCCCACACAAACTCATCCAACATCAAATCGCCGACGACCAGCACCCGCTGCTGTTGCATCCGTTTAATAATCCGCGCCAGCCGCGGTTTGGAAAACTCAACCATACCCGCCCATCATCGCCGATCGGCCATGAGTTTCAATCTTTTTCCGTCCCGCCGCTGGGATTCCATGCTGCGAGAGGGGAGCGTCAGCGCTTTCATTGCCAACGGCGAGGAACCTATATTTTAGGTTCTATCCCGTGAACAGAGGAATGGCAGTGGCGTGAGGTAAGCGCAGCATAATTCCCCTTCCGTGAAGGGGTGGCGCGCAGCGACGGGGTAGTTCAGCGTTCTGCGCTATTCCCCTGAAACGCTGAACTACCCCGTCCGCTCCGCGGCCACCCCTTCACGGAAGGGGAATTAGCTCACACAGGGGCATGAGCGGTGAAGGGAGCCGGCGTCAGCGCTTCCACTGCTAACAGCAAGGAACCCACAAATTAGGTTCCATCTTTCTACCAAGAGAACATGGAGTTATTGGAGAAAGTTTGCGTGGCCTAAACCGTCCCCCTCCAATTCCTCCATGTACTCGTTGTAAAAATGAACCTTTTTTAGTGACAGCCACGGCGCGATGTGCTTTATGGATGGCCCGCATGAATACCCAACCCATCCGCGTCGCCCTTTACGGCGAAAACGGCCACCAAATCCACACGATTCTGGCCCGCCACCCCCAAGTCAAACTCGTCGCTGTCGCTGACTTCCCGCTGGAAAAATTGCCGCCGGAACTCAGCGCCGGCGTCCGGCTCCACGGCAACCTCGACGCATTGCTCGCTGACGGTCAGGTTGATTTAATCTCCTTTTGCTCCGCCAAGCGCGCCGCGCAAGCCGACCACGCCATCCGCGCCCTGCGCGCCGGCAAGCACGTTTACGCCGAGAAACCCTGCGCGCTGACCGAGCGCGACCTCGACGCCATCATCAGCACCGCCACCGCCAGCGGCCGGGTGTTCCGCGAAATGGGCGCGGGCGTTTTCGAGCATCCCTATTACGCCATGCAACAAGTCGTCCGCTCCGGCTGCCTCGGCGAAATCGTCCAGGTCATCGCCGAAAAATCCTACCCGTGCGGCCCGTGGCGACCGCAGGACGAGGATGTTGACGGCGGTCTCATCGGCCAGTGCGCTCTCTACGGTTTCCGGTTCACCGAACACATCGCCGGCCTCAAGGTCAGCGCCATCCACACCGTCGAAACCACCCGTGGCAACCCCGTCGCCGGCGGTGGCCTCCACATGGCCGTATCCATCGCCGCGCGACTGGCCAACGGCGGCGTCGCCTCCATCTCCGCCAACTACCTCAACCAGCGCGGCGTCAACATCTGGGGCTACGAAACCTTGCGCATCCTCGGCGTCAACGGCTGGGTTGAATCCACCCAAGGCGGCCAACACACCCGCCTCGTCATCGGCGACCAAGACCGTGGCCCGCTGGACACCACCACACCGGCGGCGGACGCCTTCACCCTGCTCCTGCCAGACCTTCAATCGCCAGCCCAAGCCAACGCCACCCTGGCGGATAACCTAAGCCCCACCCGCTGGACCATCCGCGCCCGCGCCCGCTAATGCCCCTTCCGTGAAGGGGTGGCGCGGAGCGACGGGGTAGTTCAGCGTTAACCGGAAACAACCAAAACCGAACGCTGAACTACCCCGTCTGCTACGCAGCCACCCCTTCACGGAAGGGGAATTCGCTCACGCCGGAGAATTAGGTTAATTTAACGCCGGCGTCGCAGTGTCAGCGCGAGGATGGCGCCGCCGAGCAATAGCAAGACCGCTGACGATGGTTCGGGGATGGAGAGCATGGTCAGTTGCAGCGCGCCGTGGTCCAAGGCCCATGCGTAAGTGTCCGCCGCAAGGCCGGTGACGATGATGTTATCTTGGTCAAACACGCTGCCGAGGGCGTTGTAACCGGTGGCGAACAGCCAAGAATCACCCTCAGCGGGGGAGTAGTCGTTGAGGAAGTTCAGCGCGATGGTCGCGCCGGCGTTGAAGTTCAGCGTGGCGGCGTTGTTGGTGAACGCCAGCGTGTCGGACAGGCCGTTGCCGGC
>JAISCS010000062.1 GCA_031265365.1 Verrucomicrobiales bacterium | reverse complement strand
AACGCTGAACTACCCCGTCCGCTTCGCGGCCACCCCTTCACGGAAGGGGAATTTGCTGGCGCAGGAGATAGAGGTGGGGGGGAGTGTTCCGGCGGTGGCGCGGCCATGGCTAATGACGTGACATTGATTTTACGGGCCGCGGGGGTTTTATTCCCTCGGATTAATTCCCCTTCCGTGAAGGGGTGGCGCGGAGCGACGGGGTAGTTCAGCGTTCTGGGCTAAGTCCTCTTTAACGCTGAACTACCCCGTCCGCTTCGCGGCCACCCCTTCACGGAAGGGGAATTTGCTGGCGCAGGAGATAGAGGTGGGGGGGAGTGTTCCGGTGGCGGCGCAGCCATGGCTAATGACGTGGCATTGATTTTTCAGGCTGGGGCGCTTTTATTCTCTCGGATTGTTTTGCTTTTTCGGCGCTAATCTCTAGAAACATACGCTGAGCATGAAAGATTGGAAAAATTACGTCAAACTCGCCGTCACGGTCACGATTCTGACGCTCATCTGCTGGAAGCTCGATTGGCCCGCCTTCGCGCGTGAACTCGGCAATATGCGCCTCGGTTGGTTGTTGGCCGGGTTCGCGTGCATCGGCGCCGCCACCGTCACGCAGGCGCTGCGCTGGCGTTGCTTGCTGCGCGTGCAACAGGTCAACCCCTCGCTGACCCTCACTTGGCTCATCGTCATGATTGGGCAATTCTTCAACCAATTCCTGCCGGGCAGCATCGGCGGCGACGTCATCAAGGCTTGGTACATCGTCCGCCAGACGCCCAACCTCAAGGAGCGCGCCGTCCTCGCCGTGTTGCTCGACCGCGTGCTCGGCCTCATCGCCATTCTGTTCATGACGCTGCTGCTCATCCTGTGGCAATTTGAAAAAATCGCCGCCGACCGTGACGCGCGCCTCATCATCATCCTGCTGGTGGCGCTGCTCGGCGGCGTATTCCTCGGCCTCGCGCTGCTGTGGCTGTTCCCGCTGAAAAAACTGCCGCCCGTCTGCCATCGCCTCTGGGCCAAAGTGCCCAAGCGCGAAATCCTCGCCTCGCTCTACGAAGGGTTCCACGCCCACGGCCGGGACTTGCGCGCCACCCTCGCCGCCGTCGGCTACGCCATCATCGGCGTCGGGTTCGTCCTCAGCACCGGCTGGCTCATCGGGCGCGCGTTCGAGCTGGATGCCGGCTACGCGCAAATGACCATCATCTTCGCCATCGTGCTGTGCGCCATCGCGCTGCCCATCAGCATCAGCGGGCACGGGCTGCGCGAGGAGGCGTTCCTCATGCTGTTCCCGCTCTTTGCCGTCACCCGTCACGGCCAACCGGTCGGCGAGGCCACCGCGCTGGCGTGCTCCACCATTTTCCTGGGGCTGACATTGTTGTGGGCGGCCATCGGCGGGGTGATTTACCTCGTCTACTCGCACAAGTTGAAAGCGGGCGAGCGCGTGGTTTAGGAAACGGGCAGGTCATTCGCCATATTTTTGTTAATTGCTTATATTTAATCGTTTATGATTTGAAACCAGGCGATATTTACCGATTCCCAAATAATTTTTCCATAAGGCATGGAGTCTAAACCATAAGGCATAAGGTCTATGCCATGTGTCATAAGGTCTAAACCATAAGGCATAGAGTCTATGTCATATGTCATGAGGTCTAAACCATAAGGCATGAAGTCTATGCCATATGTCATGAGGTTCAAACCATAAGGCATGAAGTCTATGCCATAAGGCATAAGGTCTAAACCTTAAGGCATGAGGTCTATGTCATGTGTCATGAAGCCTAAACCATAAGGCATAATGCTTATACCATGTGTCTTGATGGTTCTCGCTTTTGACGAAAAGAGCCATGTTCGCGCGGAGCCGCTGCGACGCGGAGATTTTATTTGATTAAAAAACTCCGCAGCTCCGCGACTCCGCGCGAACATTCCCATATTCACCAGCGGCGTTTTGTGTTATCCTACCCGCATGTCATCAAAACCCGATTGGGCCGCCAAGCTCGTCAAAATCCTCGCGCAATCAAATTATCAACCGCTGAACCTCGGCGCGCTGGCCAAAAAACTGCACGTCGGCGGCAAGTATGAACGGGAGGTCGCGGCGGCGTTGCAGGAGTTGGAATTGCACGGCCGCGTCGCGCGCATCCGCGAGGATTGCTGGGTGTTGCCGAAGGAGGCCGACTTGGTGACGGGGGTGCTTTCGTTCAACCCGAAGGGCTTCGCGTTTCTCATCCGCGAGGACAAGGGGGATGACTTGTTCGTCGCCGCCGAGGACACCCACACGGCGCTGCACCAAGACACCGTGGTCGCCCGCATCGTGCCGGGCACGGGGCGGTTCGCGGGGAAGCCGCGGGCGCGCGTCATTCGCATCCTGAAGCGGCGGCATACCACGCTGGTCGGCACGCTGGAGAAATCGGGGCGCTTCTACCAAGTCGTGCCCGCCGACCCGCGCTTTTTGCAAAACCTTTATGTCCCCGCGCCTTCCGCCGGTGACGCGGTGCGCGTCGAGGTGGGCGACGTGGTGGTGGCGCGGCTGGAGGAATGGCGCTCGCGGCATCATAACCCGGAGGGCGAGATTATCGAGCGGCTCGGGCGGAAGGGGGACCCGTACGTGGATATCGTGTCCATCATCCGCAAGTTCGAGTTGCCGGATGAGTTCCCGGCGGCGGCGCTGGCGGAGGTGGCGGCGCTCCCGCCGGCCGGTGGTGACGCGCCGTGCGCCGACCTGCAGCGGCGGCTCGATTTGCGCAAGGAATTGGTCTGCACGATTGACCCGGACACGGCGCGGGATTTTGACGACGCGATTCATGTGCGGCGTCTGGAGCGCGAGTTGTGGGAGGTGGGGGTGCATATCGCGGATGTGGCGTATTATGTGCGCCCCGGCAGTGAGTTGGACCGGGAGGCGGCGCGGCGCGGCAACAGCGTGTATCTCGTCAACCAGGTGATTCCCATGCTGCCGGAGGAATTGTCCAACGGCCTGTGCTCGCTCAACCCGAACGTGGACCGGCTGACTGTCAGCGTCATCGCCACGTTGACGGCGCGGGGCGAGGTGGTGCGTTACCAAATCCGGCGCTCGGTGATTCATTCCCAGCACCGGCTCACGTATCAACAGGCGTTCGCGTTGTTGCAAAAGAAATCCGCCGGCACTGACCTGGAGCGGATGTTGCAAGCCGCGTGGCGGCTGGCGGCGGCGCTGCGGAAGCGGCGGTTCGCCGCCGGCGCGCTGGATTTGGACATGCCGGAGGTGAAGGTGTATTGCAACGAGCACGGGGTGCCGACGGCGATTACGAAGGTCACGCACGACCTCTCGCACCAGCTCATCGAGGAGTTTATGCTGCTGGCGAACGAGGTCGTGGCCACGGACTTGATGCGCGCCCGCCGCGCCGCCATTTACCGCGTGCACGAGAATCCCGACCCGGCGAAGTTGCGCGAGTTGCGCGAGACGCTGCGCATCCACGGCGTGCGCGTGGGGGATTTGACGCGGAAGCGCGAGGTGCAGAAGGCGCTGAACCTCATCGCCGGGCGGGACGAGGCGCACGCGCTGAAGGTGGCCGTGTTGCGCTCGCTCAAACGCGCCGTCTATGACGTGAAGCCGCTCGGCCACTACGGCTTGGCGAAGGCCAACTACGCGCATTTCACCTCGCCCATCCGGCGTTACGCGGACTTGGTGGTGCACCGGGCACTGGAGCAGAAGAGCCAGGGCAAGGGGTTCGCGTCGCTGGCGGAGTTGGAGCGCGTCGCCAAGCACCTCAGCGACACCGAGCGCGTCGCCGCGGACGCCGAGCACGAGTCGGTCGAGTTGAAGAAGCTGGAGTTTTTCGCCAACCAACTCCGCAGCGACCGGCCGCAAAGTTTCCCCGCGATTATCATGAGCGTGGAAAACTACGGGATGTTCGTCGAATTGCCGGATTTCTTATTAAGCGGCCTGATTCACATCTCCTCGTTGAAGGACGATTTTTATTACTACGACACCACCAGTCAAAGTTTCATCGGCAAGAAATTCAAGCGGCAGTACCGCGTCGGCCAAACCATCAAGGTCAAAGTCGCCCGCATCGACCAGCTCAAGCGGCAAGTGGATTTCACGGTGGTGAAGTAAGCCTTTTAGGTTCGCGCAGAGACGCGGAGACGCGGAGAATTTATTTATTTTTTTGAAAAACTCCGCGGCTCCGCGTCTCTGCGCGAACATTGTGTTTTCAAACCCTATGCCCCGTTCAAGATGCGGATGACCTCGGCGTGCAGCTGCGGCGCCGCGGCCACGGAGGAGGCCGCCGTCAGCGGGTCGCCGCCGTCCCAGGCAGTGATGACGGCGCCCGCGCCACGCACGACGGGGATGAGCGGCAGCAAGTCCCACGGGTGCATAATCGGGTCGAGCATGACGTCGGCAAGGCCCGCCGACACTAACAAATAACCGTAGCAATCGCCCCACGTGCGGGTGAGGCGGGCGCGGCGGCGCAGTTGTTCGTAACGGGCGAGCGATTGATGTTTTTCGATGTTGGCGAGGTCGGTCGTCAGGACCGTCGCCGCTGACAATGACGCGGTGTCGCGGGCGCGGACGGGGCGGCCGTTGATGACCGTCAGCGTGTTGTCGCCGATGCACATTTGGTCAATGACGGGCTGGTAGATGAGGCCGAGCACGGGTTGGCCTTGGTGCAGCAAGCCGATGAGCGTGCCGAACAACGGGCAGCCGGCGGTGAAGGAAATCGTGCCGTCAATCGGGTCAAGCACCCAGACGAACTCGGCGCCGGCGTTCTCGTCGCCAAATTCCTCGGCGATGATGCCGTGCGCCGGGTAGCGCCGGTTTATCTCCGCGCGCATGATTTTCTCCGCCTCACGGTCAGCGACGGTGACGGGGCTGGCGTCGGCCTTCAACTCCACCGTCAACGCCGGGTTGAAAAACAGCGGACGGATGACGTCACCCGCCAGCCGTCCGAGTTTTTCGATGAAGGTTTTGTATTCGGCGTTCACTTACTTCTTCGCCTTGCCCTGCGCGGCGACCGCGGCCATCGCCCGCGCCACTTCCTCAGGGTCGCCGACGTAGTAGTGTTTGATTGGCTTCAAGTCCGCGTCCAACTCGTACACCAGCGGCATTCCGGTCGGAATGTTGAGTTCGACTATTTCTTCGTCAGGGATGTGGTCGAGGTATTTGACCAGCGCGCGCAAACTGTTGCCGTGGGCGGCGACGATGACGCGTTGCCCGGACTTGATGGCGGGCGCCAATTCCTCGTGCCAGAACGGCAGGAAGCGCGCGACGGTGTCTTTCAGGCACTCCGTCAGCGGCAATTCGGCGGGCGACAAATCCTTGTAACGCGGGTCCTTGCCGGGGAAGCGGTCATCGTCAGCGGTGAGCGGCGGCGGGGCGATGTCGTAGGCGCGGCGCCAGATTTTGACCTGCGCCTCGCCGTGTTGGGCGG